>NZ_BAABIG010000010.1:0-173188 GCF_039542605.1 Streptomyces ziwulingensis | reverse complement strand
GGGCGGGCCGCGGGGCGGGCCGCCCGGCGAGGCGCTCCCGCAGCGGCCCGGCCCGCCGCCGGGCGTCGCGGACCGTCAGCGGCAGCGGCGACCAGCCCGCCAGCCGCCCCAGCCCCACCACCGGCGGGAACACCGGGGACACGGCCATCACCTCGGCCGGGGTGCCGACCACGGGCGCCGCCCCCGGCCCCGGCAGCAGCACGATCCGGTCGGCGTACTGCACCACCCGCTCCAGCCGGTGCTCGGCCAGCAGCACGGTGGTGCCGAGGTCGTGGACGAGGCGCTGGAGGACGGCGAGGACCTCCTCGGCGGCGGCCGGGTCCAGCGCGGAGGTCGGTTCGTCGAGGACCAGCACCTCGGGGTGGGCGGTGAGCACCGAGCCGATCGCGACGCGCTGCCGCTGGCCGCCGGAGAGCGTGGCGATCGGCCGGTCGCGCAGCGGGGCCAGCCCCAGCAGGTCGAGGGTCTCCTCCACCCGGCGCCGCATCACGTCCGGCGCGACACCCAGCGACTCCATGCCGTAGGCGAGTTCGTCCTCGACGGTGTCCGTCACGAAGTGCGACAGCGGGTCCTGGCCCACCGTGCCGACCACGTCGGCCAGTTCCCGCGGCTTGTGGGTACGGGTGTCCCGGCCCGCGACGGTGACCCGGCCGCTCAGCGTGCCGCCGGTGAAGTGCGGCACGAGCCCGCCGACCGCGCCCAGCACGGTCGACTTGCCGACCCCCGAGGGGCCGGCCAGCAGGACGAGTTCCCCCTCGGGGACCTCGAAGTCCACCCCGCGCACGGCGGGCCCGGCCGCCCCGTCGTAGGTGACGGAGACGTTCTCGAAGCGGATCACGACGGCTCCTCGACGGGCGCACGGGAGGCGGACGGCCCCTCGGACGCGGACGGCCCTTGGGATGTGGGGGTGACGGACGGCCCTTCGGGCGCCGGGGTGGCGAAGGCGGGCAGCAGGCCGAGCAGGCAGGCCGCCGCCGGCCACAGCGGCAGGGCGGGGGCGGTGAGCGGGACGACACCGGGGTGCAGCGCGGCCGGGTCGCGGACCGAGGCCAGCGCGAGCAGCGCCGCGACCGCCGCGCCCGACCCGGCGACCAGCACGGCACGGACGTCCCACCGGTCCGGCCGGTAGCGGGTACGCGGCGACCGGCGCCCGCCGAGCAGCAGCCCGCCCACCGCGGCCACCAGCCCGGCCAGCAGCACCGGCAGCCCGTACGTGCCGCCCGCGGCGGTCAGCAGCCCGTACGTGCCCGCGCAGACGCCGAGCAGACCGCCCAGCGTGAGGGCGCCGGTGGTGCGGCGCACGGCGGCGGGGACCTCGGCGGTACGGCCGTAGCCGCGCGAGTCCATCGCGGCGGCCAGGGCGACGGAGCGCTCCAGGGCGCCCTCCAGCACCGGCAGGCCCACGTGCAGCAGCCCGCGGATGCCCCGGTCGGGACGGCCGCGCAGCCGGCGCGCGGCCCGCAGACGCTGGACGTCCGCGATGAGGTGCGGGGCGAAGGTGAGCGCCACGACGACGGCGACACCGGCCTCGTACAGGGCGCCGGGCAGTGCTTTCAGCAGCCGGGACGGGTTCGCCAGGGCGTTGGCGGCGCCCACGCAGACCAGCAGGGTGGCCAGCTTCAGACCGTCGTACAGAGCGAAGACGAGTGCCTCGGCGGTGACCCGGCCGCCGAGGCGGATGCCCTGCGCCCAGTCGGGCAACGGGACTTCGGGCAGCGTGAGCAGCACGCGCGTACCGGGGACGGGGGAGCCCAGCACGACGGCGAAGACGAGCCGGACGACGAGCACGGCCAGGGCGAGCTTGACGAAGGCGCCGTAGGAGCGGGCCCACGGGGCGTGCGGGCGGCGCGCGGTGACGACGTACGCCGAGACGGCCAGCAGCAGGGCGAGGAGCAGCGGGTTGGTGGTGCGGGTGGCGGCGGTGCCCAGACCGAGCGCCCACAGCCACCAGGCCCCGGGGTGCAGCGGCGGACGGGGACGGCCACCGAGGGCCCGGACGCCCGCCGCGCCCGCCCGGACACGGACCGCGCCCCGCGGCCCCGCACCGGCCGCGCTACGCGCCATTCCCGCGCCGCCTCGCCTGCCACACCGCCGCCGCGCCCACGGCCGCGACCACGCCGACGCCCGCGAAGAGGCCGACCGAGGGACCGCCGTCGTCACCCTGCGCCTTCGCCTCCGCTTTCGCCTGCGCCTCAGCCTCCCCGTCCCCGCCCCCGTCGCCCTCTGCCACCTGTTCGCCGCAGCCCGTCGCCGGGTAGCCCGCGATGGCGCAGAGCAGGGCGTCGGAGCCGTAGCGCAGGGGCTTGGCGACCGAGGCCAGGGCCTCGGCCGTGGTGGCGTCGGGGGAGACGCGGGCGCAGGCCGTGCGGAGGCCGGGCGGGGTCTCGCCGGAGGGGGCGTCGGCGGCGGTGCCGAAGTCGAGCACGAGCGCCACCCGCTTGGCGCCGTCCCGCGCGGGCGTCTTCGCGCAGATGTCGCCGAACCCCGCCGCGCCGCGCGGCCGGGCGGCCGCGGCATCGGAGTCCTCGCTCACCGAGAAGCGGAACCCCTGTACGTCGCCGTCGGCGGGGCGGGCGGTGGAGGGCCCCTGGGTGGCGTACGTCCAGCGGTCGCCGGCGTGGTCCCAGAACGACCAGTAGCGGTAACCGGCGGCCTGCGCCTGCCCCGCGCCGGCCACCGCCGACAGCAGCGCGGCCAGTGCCAGGAGGGCGGCGCGGCGGATCACGGCCGCCGCTTCCGGGCGCGTGAGCTGATCAGGAAACCGATGCCGATGCCGAAGACCAGGCAGACGCCGACGAACCACCAGACGCCGAAGCCGGAGCCGTCCTTCTCGCCGGAGTCGGAGTCGGCGTCGGCGTCGGAGTCGTCGGCGGGGACCGAGGTCGTCGTGACCGAGCCGCCGTGCGGGCTCGGTCCCGTCGAGTTCAGGCCCTCCACCAGGTCGGTGCCGCCGAAGTCGCGGGGGTCGGTGCCGGTGGCGTGCGCGGCGAAGATGAGCTGGGCGTAGGCGGCGGGCCCGCCCTGCTCCGCCCACGCCCCGGCGTTCTTCTCCAGCCAGGCCAGCGGCTTCGCCGCCTGCCCGGCCCCGCCCTGCGCGGCGAGCGCGACGACCGCGTCGGCGGTGTTGCCGTAGTCGGGCTGGTCCTCGGCACCGGCGAGGGCGGAGGTGAGGTGGCCGTCCTTCGCGACGGCCGCCGCGAGATGGGCGGCGCCGCCCGCGGCGGCCTGCTCCGGCGTCGGGTCGGCCGCGCAGGTGGCGTCCGACGCCTTGCCCGCGTCGGCGGCCAGCCCCTTGCCGAGGGCGCCGAGGACCGCGGCGGCGGTGGCGTCCGCGTTGGCGACGAGCTTGCCGCCCTTGTCCGGCTGGAAGGCGAAGGCGCCCGCGTCCTTGGTGCCGGTGGTGCCGGTGGTGCCGGTGGTGTCGCCGGTTCCGCCGTCCTTGCCGTTCTCGCCGTCGCAGGGCAGGGCGAAGGTCAGCAGGGCGTCGTAGGGCGAATTCCCGCCCTTGAGGATCTTCGCGGGGTCGGTCTCGGTGGCCGTGAAGGCGCCGATCACGACGGCGGTGGAGTTGGCGTCGCTCGGGCCGCCGGGGGTGTACCCCCAGCCCCCGTCCTTGTTCTGCACCGACTTCAGCCAGTCCAGCGCGTCCTCGACGACGTCGCCACGCCCGCCGAGGGCGGCCAGGGCCTGCACCGCCGCGGCGGTGTTGTTGGTGTCGACGGGGGTCTTGGCGTCGCAGGGCGCGGCGGTGTCGGCGCGGTAGGGCGCGAAGGAACCGTCGTCGCACTGCTGCCCGGTCAGCCAGTCCAGGGCCGCCGGGGCCGGGATCACGCCCGCCGTGTGCTGGGCGAGCAGCGCGAGGGACTGGCGCCAGACGCCGTCGTAGGTGGGATCGGCGGTGCCGTACAGGGCGGCGGGCGTGGACGGGGACGGGGACGCTGAAGGGGACGGACCGGCGGCGACCGCGGGTGCGGCGGCGGCGCCGACCACGGCTATGGAGGCCAGGACCGCGGCGCTACGGCGACGGACGTTCATGAGCGGCGGGTGCCTTTCCCTGTGCGGGCCGGACAGCACGGGGCACCCCCGGGCGGCTCGGCTCCGTGTGCCTCGACGGTGCCGTGCACCGGCGGCGCCGGGCACGTGAGCCGGTCACGGCCCCGTCCGGGCGATCCGGCTGCGCCGTGCCGGGGAGACCGGACGGCTCACGGTTGCGGGTCAGCGCCGGAATTGCACCGGCTTCCCCCGTACGGGCGTGATACGACCCGGCTACTTTACCCGGCTGTAGGGCCGCCATAAGTGGCGGGCGCCGGGGACGCCGGGGGCGCCGGTACGGGGCGGATGGCGGCCGCCGGTACGGAACCCTCGGCCGCCGGTACGGAACCCGCCGCCGCTGGTACGGAACCCGCCGCCGTCGGTACGGAACCCGCCGCCGTCGCCACGGAACCCCCGGCCGCCGTCGCTCACGTCAGGTCGATCAGCCGGCACGCCGTCTCGATGTCGGCGCGGACCCGGGCGATGGAGGCGCGCCCCGAGAGCCAGGTGATCAGCGCCGAGTGCCAGGTGTGCTCGATGACCCGGACCGCGGAGAGCTGCGCCGGGGTGGGGTCGGCCAGACCGGTCGCGTCCAGGATGATCGCCGTGGTCCGCCGGGAGACCCGGTCGACCTCGGCCGAGACCCCGCGGTCGGCGAAGATCAGCGCCCGGACCATCGCGTCGGCCAGCAACGGCTCGCGCTGCAGCGCGCGGAAGGCCCGCATCAGGGTCCTTGTCACCCGCTGGGCCGGCGTCCCGCCCCCCGGCGGGTCCCGGCGCAGTGTGCCGTGCAACTCCTCCAACTGGTCCTGCATCATCGCGACCAGCAGATGGATCTTGGACGGGAAGTAGCGGTACAGGGTGCCCAGCGCCACCCCGGAGACCTCGGCGACCTCCCGCATCTGCACCGCGTCGAACCCGCCGCCGCCGGCCAGCCGGGTGCTCGCGTCCAGGATGCGGCGGCGGCGTGCCTCCTGCCGCTCGGTGAGGGGAAGGGCCGCGGGCCGCGCGTCGACGGCGGCCGCCGTGTCCGCCCTGCCGGGCCGCTCCGCCCTGCCCGCCCGCTCCGCCCGGTCCGCCCGCTCTGCCCCGGTCACCTTGGTCACATCGACCACCTTGTTCCACGTCGGCCGCCGTGGTGTGAATCACCTGGTCCACGGGTCACAGCGGCCCTACCGGCCGGTAGATTCAAAGCTCTGACGATCAAGTCTGAAACTTGTTCTAGATTAGCGTCCCGGCGTACTCTCGCGGGACCATGCAGGCAGAAGGGGGCCCGGAGTGACCGCTGAGGCCAGCCGGACGGGTCCCGGCCGGGAACTCGCCGCCGGCGCTGAGGAACAACCACTGCGCATCGCACTCCTCACCTACAAGGGCAACCCGTTCTGCGGCGGCCAGGGCGTCTACGTCCGCCACCTCTCCCGCGAACTGGCCCGCCTGGGACACCGGGTGGAGGTCATCGGCGCCCAGCCCTACCCCGTCCTCGACGTCCTCGACGGCACCCCCGCGACCGACCCCCCGCGCCACACCGACCCCCCGCGCCACACCGACCCCCCGCGCCTCACCGAGCTGCCCAGCCTCGACCTGTACCGCCAGCCCGACCCCTTCCGCACCCCGAAACGCGACGAGTACCGGGACTGGGTCGACGCGCTGGAGGTCGCCACCATGTGGACCGGCGGCTTCCCCGAGCCGCTGACGTTCTCGCTGCGCGCCCGCCGCCATCTGCGCGCCCGCCGCGGCGACTTCGACGTCGTCCACGACAACCAGACGCTCGGCTACGGGCTCCTCGGCGACGTCGGTGCCCCGCTGGTCACCACCGTCCACCACCCCATCACCGTCGACCGGCGGCTGGAGCTGGCCGCCGCCGAGACCTGGCAGCGCCGGTACTCCGTGCGCCGCTGGTACGCCTTCACCCGCATGCAGAAGCGCGTCGCCCGCCGGCTGCCCACCGTGCTCACCGTCTCCGGCACCTCCCGGCAGGAGATCATCGCCGACCTCGGCGTCCGCGCGGACCGGGTCCACGTCGTCCACATCGGCGCCGACACCGACCTGTTCAGACCCGACCCGGCGGTGGCGAAGGTGCCGGGCCGGATCGTGACCACCTCCAGCGCGGACGTCCCCCTCAAGGGCCTGGTCCACCTCGTCGAGGCGCTGGCCAAGACGCGCACCGAGCACCCCGACGCGCACCTCGTCGTCGTCGGCAGGCGGCCCGCCGAGGGCCCCGTCGCGCAGGCGATCGAGCGGTACGGGCTGGGCGGCGCCGTCGAGTTCGTCAAGGGGATCTCCGACGCCGAACTGGTCGACCTGGTCCGCTCCGCGCAGGTCGCCTGCGTGCCCTCCCTCTACGAGGGGTTCTCGCTGCCGGCCGCGGAGGCCATGGCGACCGGCACCCCGCTGCTCGCCACCACCGGCGGCGCCATCCCCGAGGTGGCGGGCGCCGACGGCGAGACCTGCCTGGCCGTCCGGCCGGGCGACGCGGGCGCGCTGGCCGCCGGACTGAAGCGGCTGCTCGGCGACGAGGCGCTGCGCGCGCGGCTCGGCGCGGCCGGACGCGAGCGCGTACTGCGCCACTTCACCTGGGCACGGGCCGCCGAGGGCACGGTGGCCCGCTACCGCGAGGCCATCGCCCGCACCGCCGCCGACCGGGAGACCCGCCGCACCACCACGCCGCGCCCCGGCGGCCCCCAGCCTCGGCCGCCCCACCGCCCCGGCCGCCCCGCGGCCCCGGAAGAACACGAAAGCAGGGCCACGTGCTGACCGTCGACTTCTCCCGGTTCCCGCTCGCCCCGGGCGACCGCGTCCTGGACCTGGGCTGCGGCGCCGGCCGGCACGCCTTCGAGTGCTACCGGCGCGGCGCGCGGGTCGTCGCCCTGGACCAGAACGCCGAGGAGATCCGCGAGGTCGCCAAGTGGTTCGCGGCGATGAAGGAGGAGGGCGAGGCCCCCGAGGGCGCCACCGCCACCGCGATGGAGGGCGACGCGCTCGCGCTGCCCTTCCCTGACGAGTCCTTCGACGTCGTCATCATCTCCGAGGTGATGGAGCACATCCCCGACGACAAGGGCGTCCTCGCCGAGATGGTGCGGGTCCTCAAGCCCGGCGGCCGGATCGCGATCACCGTGCCGCGCTACGGCCCCGAGAAGGTCTGCTGGTCGCTCTCCGACGCCTACCACGAGGTCGAGGGCGGCCACATCCGCATCTACCGCGCCGACGAACTGCTCGGCAAGATACGCGAGGCCGGCCTGCGCCCCTACGGCTCCCACCACGCGCACGCGCTGCACTCGCCGTACTGGTGGCTGAAGTGCGCGTTCGGCGTCGACAACGACAAGGCGCTGCCGGTCCGGGCGTACCACAAGCTGCTGGTCTGGGACATCATGAAGAAGCCGCTCGCGACACGCGTCGCCGAGCAGGCACTGAACCCGCTGATCGGCAAGAGCTTCGTGGCCTACGCCACCAAGCCGCACCTGCCGCCGGTGGGCGCCGCGTGACGACACCCCGGACGGAACACCTGGTCCTGCCCGGAGTCCTGACCGAGGACGAGGCCGCGGCGACCGTGCGCGGCATCCTCGCCGTGCAGCGCGAGGACGGGGCGATCCCCTGGTTCCGCGGCCACCACCTCGACCCCTGGGACCATGTCGAGGCGGCGATGGCGCTGGACGCGGCCGGTGAGCACGAGGCCGCCGAACGGGCCTACGACTGGCTGGCCCGGCACCAGAACCCCGACGGCTCCTGGTACGCCGCCTACGCCGACGGCGCCGCCGACGACGTCACCGACACCGGGCGCGAGACCAACTTCGTCGCCTATGTGGCCGTGGGCGCCTGGCACCACCACCTCTCCACCGGCGACGACGCGTTCCTGGACCGCATGTGGCCCACCGTGTACGCGGCGATCGAGTGGGTACTGCGGCTGCAGCGGCCCGGCGGGCAGATCGGCTGGCGGCGCGACGACGACGGCACGGCCGCCACGGACGCGCTGCTGACCGGCAGTTCCTCCATCCACCACGCGCTGCGCTGCGCGCTGGCCATCGCCGAGCAGCGCGAGGAGCCGCAGCCGGACTGGGAACTGGCCGTGGGCACGCTGCGCCACGCCATCCGCCGCCACCCCGAACGGTTCCTCGACAAGGACCGCTACTCGATGGACTGGTACTACCCCGTCCTGGGCGGCGCGCTGACCGACGCGGCGGCCAAGACACGCCTGGAGGAGGGCTGGGACCGCTTCGTCGTCCCCGGCCTCGGCGTGCGCTGCGTGGTGCCCAACCCGTGGGTCACCGGCGGCGAGTCGGCCGAACTCGCCCTCGCGCTCTGGGCGAGGGGCGAGTCCGACCGCGCGCTGGAGATACTCCAGTCCATCCAGCACCTGCGGGACGCCGACAGCGGCCTGTACTGGACGGGCTACGTCTACGAGGACAAGGCGGTCTGGCCACTGGAGCTGACCACCTGGACGGCCGGCTCCCTGCTGCTGGCCGTCGCCGCGCTCGGCGGCCACGAGGCCACCTGCCAGGTCTTCGGCGGCGACCACCTCCCCACCGGCCTCGACACGGACTGCTGCGCCTGAAGCGTCCGGTACCGGACCGGCGTCAGTGCCGGTGAAGGCGGTTGGCGATGGCGTGGCCGATGAAGAGGTAGACGACGGCGGCGAGACCGTAGCCCGCCACGACCCGCGCCCACGCCTCATCGAAGGTGAACAGGTCGCGCGACCAGCCGGCCAGCCAGGCGGCCGTGTCATGGACGATCTGCACCAGGTCATTGGCCCGGTTGGCGTCCAGCAGGTACATCAATATCCACAGTCCGAGTATGACGGCCATGATGTCCGCGATCACCGCGACGGCCGTCCCGGCGGAGTTGGAACCACGAGAGCGAGACATGGACACCGTCTGGCCCCGAAAGCCTGTTTGAAACGTCTGCTTCCTTGGCCCGCAAGGGAGTTGCTCCGGGGCAGGTGGCGGGTACGGCGACGGCCCCCGCCCGGAGAGGGAGGGGGCCGTCGGCGAAGGGCCGCGGGGCGTCAGCCGCGCTGGATGCCCGAGGTGTCCTGGAGCACGCCGCGGCGGCCGTCCTGCGTCTGGGCGACCAGACCGGGACCCCGCTGCTCGACCGCCAGGTACCAGGTGCCCGGCGCGAGTTCCGCGATCGGCGTGGGCGAACCGTCCTCCGCGAAGAGCGGACGCGGCACCGGCACGGCGAACCAGAACGGCGAGAACTCCCCGCCGCCACCGTGCGCCGGCTGGGGCTGCGACCGCTGCTCCCCCTGCTGCGGCTGGCCCTGGACCTGACCCGGGTAGGGCGCGGCCTGCTGACCGGACTGCGGCTGACCCCCGTACGACGGCGGCTGCTGCTGTGCGCCCGGGTAGCCGTAACCACCCTGCGGCTGACCGCCGTAGGGCTGCGGCTGGGCGGGGCGGGGGGCCGGCAGGAGGGCGGCCTTGAGGGCCGGGACGAGGGGTGTGGCGATGGCCGCGGCGGCCATGACGACCGTGGCGATCAGCGCGAGGATCAGGCCCGTGCCGGCGTCGGGACCGCTGTCGGACGCGCCGCCGATGTTGTCGGCACCGCCCGCCGGGTCGAAGACGTTGCCGAGCGCGCTCCACGCCGCGAAGACCGCGAACGCGATGCCGAACTGGCCGAGGTCGAGGCCCGCGACCTTGCGCGGCTGCGGCAGTCCGCGGGACACGACGACGAGCGCGGCGCCGATGATGCCCGCCAGGACTACCCCGAGCACGACCGGCCCACTGCCCCACAGGTTGGGCAGGTCGACGCTGTCCGGAGCGCCGTCGATCGAGTAGAGGCCGAGGAACGACGCGATGAACAGCAATACCGCTGCTCCGATCACCACGCCGTCGCCTCGAGTGAGGGAGCGGATATTCACTTCAGGTCCTTCTCAGGTCGTCTCGTCGTCGGTAGAGGCGTCGCTGCACCGGGCCGCCCTGGGGGGTCCTGGTGGGAGCGCGGGGATGACCCTCATCGTACGGACGACCCTATCGTCCGTACGATCACGTGTCCGCAGAGGTCAGCACGCCGACCGCTACCCGCGCAGGAAACTCACGATTCCCTCAGAGATCCCTTGCGCCGCCTGCTGCCGCCAGGCGCCACTGGTCAGCAGCGCCGCGTCCTTGCTATCGCGCATGTTCCCGCATTCCAGGAACACCTTCGGAACCGTTGACAGATTGAGACCGCCCAGGTCCGTGCGCGTGACGAGACCGGTGCCCTCGCCCAGGTAGTTGGCGGGCGGACTGCCGGTGGCGCGCGCGAAGTTCCCCGCGACGCGTACGCCGAGGTCGTGCGAGGGGTCCACGATGTTCCGGGTGTCCGCGGCGCCCTGGTGCACCGCGCCCGGCATGATCACGTGGAAGCCGCGGTTGCCGGCCTCCGAGCCGTCGGCGTGGATCGAGATCGCCGCGTCGGCGTGCGCCTCGTTGCCGATCCGGGCGCGCTCGTCCACACAGGGACCCCAGTCACGGTCGCCGTCCTGCGTCAGCTTCACCGTGGCGCCCTGCTCCTGGAGCAGCGTGCGCAGCCGGTGCGCGACGTCCAGGGTGAACTCCGCCTCGGTGTGACCGTCGTTGGTGGCGGTACCCGTCGTGTCGCACTCCTTCCAGTTCGTACCGATGTCCACCTTGCGGTTGATCTCGGTCGGGTGCCGGAAGTTGGCGGGGTTGTGCCCCGGGTCCACGACGACGACCTTCCCCTTCAGGGGACCGGCGGCGCCGGGGGCCCCGGAGGGCTGCTTGCCGTCGGCACCGGAGGACCGGCGGGGGGAAGGGGACTGGGGAGACCGGGGGGACGGGGACGCCGACGCCGACGCGGCCGTCCGGTCGGTACCGCCGCCGCCGTCGTCAGGTCCGCCGACCGCCGCGTACACCCCCCAGCCGAGCAGCGCGCCCGGCACGAGCGCGGTCAGCGCCACGGTCAGCGGGCGGCGCGGCGGGAAGCGGCGGGGCGGGGACGGTTCGAAGCCCGGACCTGTGTACGACACGTCTGCGACTCTAACCGCGCCCTCAGGCCCCCGCTCCCGTTCGCCGCAGGACGCGCAGGGAACCGGTCGCCGAGACCTCGGTGAACGCTCCGGACGCCAGGGCTCTGCGGTGGACGCGGTACGGCGCCTGTCCGGTGAACTCGTCCACCGGGTCCGGGAAGACGTCGTGGATCACCAGCAGGCCGCCCTCGGCGACGTGCGGGGCCCAGCCCTCGTAGTCGGCGTTCGCGTGCTCGTCGGTGTGGCCGCCGTCGACGAAGACCAGGCCGAGGGGGGAGTTCCACACGGCCGCCACCTGGGGGGAGCGGCCGACGACCGCCACCACGTGCTCCTCCAGGCCCGCCCGGCGCAGGGTGCGGCGGAAGGTGGGGAGGGTGTCCATCACGCCGAGTTCGGGGTCGACCGTCTCCGGGTCGTGGTAGTCCCAGCCGGGCTGCTGCTCCTCGCTGCCGCGGTGGTGATCGACGGTGACCGCGGTGACCTGGGCCCGGCGGGCCGCGTCGGCGAGCAGCAGCGTGGAGCGTCCGCAGTACGTGCCGACCTCCAGCAGCGGCAGTCCGAGCCCGCCGGCCGCCATCGCCGCCGCGTACAGCGCCAGCCCCTCGTCGGTGGGCATGAACCCCTTCGCCGCCTCGAAGGCGGCCAGGATCTCGGGCGAGGGTGCTGCCGCGGACATGGGTTTCCTCTCGGTGCTGCTCGGCCGGCGGTACTGGGTGGTGCTCGGTGGTGCGGGCGACCATGCTGCCGCACCCCCCGCCGCGGCGGGCGGCAGGGGGTGCGGTGAACGCGGGTCCTGACGGAGGACGGAGGACGGAGGACGGAGGGACGGGACGGGACGGGACGGGGTCAGGCGGTGACCGGTTCGCCCGGCAGGGAGAGGTCCAGGTCGACCGGACGCTCGTCGCCCGCGTGCGAGGCGGAGTGGGCCAGCGGCCCGTGCCCGGCGGCGCGCGCGGCCAGTACGTACGCGCCCTCGGCGGGGACGGGAAGGCGGTAGCTGCCGTCCCCGGCGGAGAGCGTGGCCCCCGCCTGGCGCCCGTGCCGGTCGATCAGGGTGACCTTGGCGCGGCCGACCGGCGCGCCGTCGGCGGCCAGCACCCGGCCGCGGAAGCCGCGCAGCGCCTCCTCGGCGCGGGCCAGGTTGGCGTCCTCCTCGCTGCTCGCCCGCAGTTGCGTGTGGGCCGAGGGACGGCGCCGGGGGAGGAAGAAGGCGAAGACCAGACCGGCGACGACCGCACCCGTCGCGATCAGGAACGACACGTGGAAGCCCCGCATGGTGGGGACGGCCGTACCGCCGACGTCGTCGGCCGTGTTGGCCAGCACCATGCCGACGACCGCGCTCGACACCGAGGTGCCGATCGACCGCGCCAGGGTGTTGAGGCCGTTGGCCGAGCCCGTCTCCGAGGCCGGCACCGCGCCGACGATCAGCGCGGGCAGCGAGGAGTAGGCGAGGCCGATGCCGGCGCCGAGCACCACCGAGGTGACGATGGTCTGCCAGGCGGCGCTCATCAGGCCGAGGCCGCCGCCGTAGCCGGCCCCGATCACGAGCAGGCCGATGATCAGCGTCGTGCGCGGGCCGTACCGGGCCGACAGACGGGCGTACACCGGCGCGGTGAACATCATCGTCAGACCCAGCGGGGCGACGCACAGCCCCGCGACGACCATCGACTGGCCGAGGCCGTAGCCGGTCGCGGACGGGAGCTGGAGGAGCTGGGGCAGGACGAGGGAGACGACGTAGAAGGAGACGCCGACCATGATCGAGGCGAGGTTGGTGAGGAGCACCTCGCGCCGGGCGGTGGTGCGCAGGTCCACCAGGGGCGCCTTCAGGCGCAGCTCCATCAGGCCCCACAGGACCAGCACCAGGAGGGCGGCGGCGAAGAGGCCGAGGGTGGTGCCGGACGACCAGCCCCAGTCGCTGCCCTTGGTGATCGGCAGCAGGAAGAGGACCAGGCCGACGGAGAGGCCGAGCGCGCCCGGGAGGTCGAAGGTGCCCTGGGCGCGCAGCGGCGACTCGGGTACGACGAGGAGGGTGAGGACGATGGCGAGGACGCCGAGACCGGCGGCGCCGTAGAACAGGGCGTGCCAGTCGGCGTGCTGCGCCACGAGCGCCGCGGCGGGCAGCGCGAGGCCGCCGCCGACGCCGATCGAGGAACTCATCAGCGCCATCGCCGAGCCGAGGCGTTCCCGCGGGAGCATGTCGCGCATCAGGCCGATGCCGAGGGGTATCGCGCCCATCGCGAAGCCCTGGAGCGCGCGGCCGACGATCATCGGGAGCAGCGCGTCGGTGAACGCGCTGACCAGCGCGCCGACCACCATCACGGACAGGCTGAGGATCAGCATGCGGCGCTTGCCGTACAGGTCGCCGAGGCGGCCCATGATCGGCGTGGCCACGGCTCCCGAGAGCAGGGTCGAGGTCAGCACCCAGGTGGCGTTGGAGGGAGAGGTCTGCAGAAGCTGGGGCAGGTCCTTGATGACCGGGACGAGCAGGGTCTGCATCACCGCGACGACGATGCCCGCGAAGGCGAGCACCGGGACCACGGCTCCGCTCGCCTTCCGGGTGGGTTCGTCGATCGTCGTGTGGGTCATGGAGTGTGGCCTCCGGGCCGGGGAGTTCAGTGGATACGTCACGTACGTCACGTCATGCGGGTGCGCTTGCGTGCGGGATGTGTGCTGTCTGAACCTCGTATGCCAGGGCGACTATTCCGTTGCTTCGTGCCCCTAAGTATTTCTTGACCGTCTCTTGACGAAGTGCGGGCCGGACCCGCGCCCCGAGCCGCTCGTACGGAAGCCGTCGGGACTCAGGATGGACTCAGGACCACTGTCCTGGGCGGACCGGGCGGGAAGGAAGCCGACGGGAAGCCAAAGGGAAGTCGGAAGACAGCCAGGAGGATCGGGACGGCCATGCCCATCGACGCAGCCGCGGCGCTCGCCGCCGCACCCCGGACCGGCGAGATCGCCTGGGGGCCCAAGGACGTCCAGCTCTACCACCTGGGCATCGGCGCCGGTGTCCCCGCCACCGACCCCCGTGAACTGCGCTACACCCTGGAGTCCCGGCTGCACGTCCTGCCGAGCTTCGCCACCGTCGCCGGGGCCGGCGAGCCCGGGGTGATCGCCGGACTGTCCCTGCCCGGCGTCGACGTCGACCTAGCCCGCGTCCTGCACGGCGGGCAGCGCCTCCGGCTGCACCGGCCGGTCCCGGTGAGCGGCGCCGCGACCACCTCCTCCCGCACCGTCGCCGTGTACGACAAGGGGAAGGCGGCGGTCCTGGTCGTCAGGACCGAGGCGGCGGACGCCGACGGGCCGCTGTGGACCGGCGACGCGCGGATCTACGTACGGGGAGCGGGCGGGTGGGGTGGTGAGCGTGGGCCGTCGGGGAAGGCGGCGCCGCCCGCCGGGGAGCCGGTGGCGGTGGTGGAGCGGCGGGTGAGGGAGGACCAGGCGCTGCTCTACCGCCTCTCCGGGGACCTCAACCCGCTCCACGCCGACCCCGGCTTCGCGGCGCGGGCCGGTTTCGACCGGCCCGTCCTGCACGGGCTGTGCACCTACGGCATCGCCCTCAAGGCGGTCACCGACACCCTGCTCGACGGCGAGGTCACCCGCGTCCGCGACTACCGCACGCGCTTCGCCGGGGTGGCGTACCCGGGGGAGACGCTGCGGATACGGATGTGGCGGGAGGACGTGGCCGGGAGCGGGGGTGTGGTGCGGGTGGGTGTGAGCGCGGTCGAACGGGACGACGCGCCGGTCCTCGCCGACACGGTCGTCGGGTACGTCTGACCCGCCGGCCCGGGTCACGGCCGTTCAGAGGAACGATGAGCCATGAGCCATGAGCCATGAGCCATGAGCCATGAGCCATGAGCCATGAGCGGAGAGGGGCGAGGAAGGCCCCGCCCCTCGGTGCTGCTGACGGGCGGGGCCTTCCGGGCGGGAGTGTGCCGTCAGGCGGCGGTCCCGGAGCCCTGGGCCGGCTTGCGGTGGCGGCCCTGCGGGGCCGTCTCGCCATCCCGCTGCGTCACCGGACCCCGGTGACGACCGCGGCCGCCGTCGGCCATGGCCCCCGCCTGAACGTCGGCGCCGGTGCCCCGGGCCCCCATCGACTGGTTCGTGCTGGCGTCGTTCATCAGAAGGAATTCACCCCGTCAACATGATCTTTCTTACAGCCGAAGGAGTCTATCCGGCGCCCCTCGGGGCGAATCCAGACGGCCACGCCAACCGGCACTACTTCGTTACCAGCCGGGCCAGCGGTGCCTGTTGCAGCGGAACCGGACGGGACGCGGCGGCCGCCCCGGCCCGCGACTCCGTCGCCGTCGTCTCCGTCCTCTCCGTCCCCGGCGCGCGCGCCGTCCGTGCCGGGCCCGCCGGGCCGTCCCCGCCGACCGCCTCCGCCGCGGTCAGCGCGGCCACGGCGCAGGGCCGCTCCGCCGTGGCGTACGGCAGCCGCAGCTCGCCCTCCGGTGTCCACAGCCCGCTGCCCGTGAGCCAGCCTCGCGGTGCCGCGAGGTGGTGCACCCGCCGCTCGGTGGGCCACCACACCCCGACCCAGCTCCCGCCCGCGCCGTCCACCCGCAGCGCGACCGCGCACCGCTCCGGCGTCAGCACCTGCCCCGGCTGGATCGCGAACGGCGTCACGGCGTACTCCGGCAGCCGCAGGCACTCCGGGAAGCGCACCGGCAGCATGCTGCCCAGCACCCCCCAGCCCAGCCGTCCCGCACCGGCCCGGGGCGCGTCGGAGCGGATCAGCAGCAGCCCGCTGTCCGGATCGGCCAGCAGCAGCCGGTCGTCGCTCCTGTCGGTGATCTGGAGCAGCGGCGACACCTCGCCGTCCCGTTCCAGGTCCACCACGACCGTCTTCGTGCACCCGTCGGACTCGCGGTCCACCGCCAGTATCCGGCCCGTCCGGTCCAGCCACACCCCGCCCGAGCAGCGGCCGGGCACCTCCGCCACCCGCTCGGGCCCGAGGGCGCCCCCGGCCACCAGCCACACGGCCGTCGACCGCGGGCCGACCGCGAGCGCGTAGGCCCGCTCGCCGCCCGGCGCCGGCGGCAGCAGCCGCAGCCGGGTCCGCTCGTCCCGGCAGCGCACCGCGCCCAGCGGCACCTCACCGGTACCGGTGCCGGTCGGGTACAGCAGCGTGAAGACGTGCCGGCCGGCCACCCGGCGGTGCAGCAGGACCCGTCCGTCACCCATCGGCTGGACCTCGCTGCCCGGCGCCTCCGGCTGGTTGCCGGGCAGCGGCACCGCGTACGGCTCGTGGCCGTCCAGCGTCCAGCGCTCCGGGTACCGGGCGTCGCCCCGGCCCGCGAGGCGCGCCGCGTAGGCGCCGTCCGCGGTGATCGCACACCCCGCCCGCGGCCCCCCGCTCCCGTCGGACCCGGACCCGGACCCGTATCCGTGTCCGTCTTTGTGTCCGTGTCCGTGTCTGTGTCCGGGGCCGGGACCGTGGTCCGCCGAAGGCTCGATCGCACAGGCTGTCATCGTTCGGTCACCTCCGGCGACGAACGCTAGTTTTCGCCCGCACAGACGTGGCACCGTCGGCCGTCCCCTTCACACGAACGGATGGCTCAGGAACGATTCTCCTGAGGAAACCGAGGTGGCCGTGCTGACCGGGAACCGGGTCGGCGGTCGCGGTACTGCGCCGCAGAACAGGCAGGTAGCCTTGCCTGCGTGCCCCGTCTGTCAGAAGTCATCGCCGCGCTGGAGAACCTGTGGCCGGCCGAGCGGGCCGAGTCCTGGGACGCGGTCGGCACGGTCGTGGGCGACCCCGAACAGGAGGTCTCCCGCGTCCTGTTCGCCGTGGACCCGGTCCAGGGGATCGTCGACGAGGCGGTGAAGCTGGGCGCCGACCTGCTGGTCACCCACCACCCCCTGTATCTGCGGGGCACGACCACGGTCGCCGCCTCCACCGTCAAGGGCCGCGTCGTGCACACGCTGATCAAGCACGACATCGCGCTGCACGTCGCCCACACCAACGCCGACTCCGCCGACCCGGGCGTCTCCGACGCGCTCGCCGGCGCGCTGGACCTGCGGGTCACCGGGCCCCTCGTGCCGGACCCGGGCGACCCGGCCGGCCGCCGCGGCCTGGGCCGGATCTGCGCCCTGGACCACCCGCTGACCGTCCGTGAACTGGCCGCCCGCGCCGCCGAGCGGCTGCCCGCCACCGCGCAGGGCATCCGGGTCGCCGGCGACCCCGACGCGGTCGTCCGCACGGTCGCCGTCAGCGGCGGCTCCGGCGACAGCCTCTTCGACCAGGTACGGGCGGCCGGCGTCGACGCCTTCCTCACCGCGGACCTGCGCCACCACCCGGTCTCCGAGTTCGTCGCCGGCCGCGCCCCCACGACCGCCCCCGCCCCCCTCACCTCCCTCCCTCCCCTCGCCCTGCTCGACGCCGCGCACTGGGCCACCGAATGGCCCTGGTGCGAGCTGGCCGCGACACAGCTCGACGAGATCTCCGACCGGCACGGATGGGACCTGCGCGTCCACGTCTCCAAGACGGTCACCGACCCCTGGACCGCCCACGCGGCGTCCTTCGAACCCACAGCAGGAGCCCCCAACTGAACGCCGCGCCCGCCGACCAGATCCGTCTCCTCGACGTCCAGGACCTCGACGCCCGCCTCCAGCAGCTTGAGTACAAGCGTGAGTCACTGCCCGAGCACGCCGAGCTGGAGTCGCTGGGCAAGGACGCCGCTCAGCTCCGCGACCTGCTCGTGGCCGCGCAGACCGAGGAGAGCGACTGCGCCCGCGAGCAGACCAAGGCCGAGCGGGACGTGGACCAGGTGCGCCAGCGCGCCGCCCGTGACCAGCAGCGCCTGGACTCCGGTGCCGTCACCTCGTCCAAGGACCTGGAGAACCTCCAGCGCGAGATCGTCTCCCTCGCCAAGCGCCAGGGTGACCTGGAGGACGTCGTCCTGGAGGTCATGGAGCGCCGGGAGTCCGCGCAGGAGCGGGTCGCCGAGCTGACCGAGCGGGTCTCCTCGGTGCAGGCGAAGATCGACGACGCGACCGGCCGCCGGGACGCCGCGTTCGAGGAGATCGACACCGAGGCGGCCTCGGCGACCAAGCAGCGCGAGGTCGTGGCCGGCTCGGTCCCCGCGGACCTGCTGGGGCTCTACGACAAGCTGCGCGGGCAGCAGGGCGGCGTCGGCGCGGCCAAGCTGTACCAGCGCACCTGCCAGGGCTGCCGCCAGGAACTGGCGATCACCGACATCAACGAGATCCGCGCGGCGGCGCCGGACACGGTGGTGCGGTGCGAGAACTGCCGCCGCATCCTGGTGCGCACCGCCGACTCCGGCCTGTAGGGGCGCGGGCGGTGCGGGAGTTCGTGGTCGAGGCCGACGGCGGGTCGCGGGGCAACCCGGGGCCCGCGGGCTACGGAGCGGTGGTGCTGGACCCGGCCACGGGGGAGACCCTCGCCGAGGCCGCCGAGTACCTCGGTGTGGTCACCAACAACGTCGCCGAGTACCGGGGCCTGCTGGCCGGCCTGCGGGCCGCGCACGCCCTGGACCCGCGGGCGTCGGTCCACGTCCGGATGGACTCCAAGCTCGTCGTGGAGCAGATGTCGGGCCGCTGGAAGATCAAGCACCCCGACATGAAGCCGCTGGCGGCCGAGGCGGGGCGGGTCTTCCCGCCGGGCCGGGTGACCTACGAGTGGATCCCGCGCGCCGAGAACAAGCACGCCGACCGGCTCGCCAACGAGGCGATGGACGCGGGCGCGCGCGGCGAGCGGTGGTCGGCGTCGGCGTCGACGGCGGAACTGGACGCGGGGGGCGCACGGCGGACCGGGGGAGCGGTGGGTGCTCCGGCCGCCGGGGAGCGCGCGCAGGCGCACAGGGAGCCCGGTGGCACCGCACCCGACTCCGACACGCGGGCCGCGACGACCGTGGCCGCCCCCGGCTGGGGCCCGCCCGACATGAGCGCCCCCGCCACCTTCGTACTGCTGCGGCACGGGGAGACGCCCCTGACGCCGCAGAAGCGGTTCTCGGGCAGTGGCGGCGGCGACCCCGCGCTGTCGGCGGTCGGCCGGGACCAGGCCGAGCGGGTCGCCGAGAGCCTCGCCCGACGCGCCACCGGCCAGGCGTTCGGGCCGATCCAGGGAAGCCAGGGAAGCCAGGGAACTCAGGGAACTCAGGGGATTGAGGCGATCGTGGCCTCGCCCCTCGCCCGCACCCGGGAGACCGCCCGGATCGTCGCCGCCCGCCTCGGCCTGGACGTCACCGTGGACGAGGGTCTGCGCGAGACCGACTTCGGGGCCTGGGAGGGTCTCACCTTCGGCGAGGTCCGCGAGCGGTACCCGCAGGACCTGGACGCCTGGCTCGCCTCCCCCGACGCCGAACCCACCGGCGGCGGCGAGAGCTTCGCGGCGACCGGCGCCAGGATCGCCGCCACCCGCGACAGGCTGGTCACGGCCTACGCCGGCCGCACCGTCCTGCTGGTCTCGCACGTCACGCCGATCAAGACCTTCGTCCAGCTCGCCCTCGGCGCCCCGCCCGAGTCGCTGTTCCGCATGGAGCTGTCGGCGGCCTCGCTCTCCGCGGTGGCGTACTACGCCGACGGCGGCGCCAGCGTCAGACTCTTCAACGAGACGTCGCACCTGCGCTGAGCGCGGCGGCCGCACGGGCCAGCGCCGCCACCCGGCCCCAGTCCCGGGCGTCGACCGCGTCCTTCGGCAGCATCCAACTGCCGCCCACGCAACCGACGTTGGGCAGCGCGAGGTACTCCGGCGCCGAGGCCGCGCCGATACCGCCGGTCGGGCAGAAACGGGCCTGCGGCAGCGGCGAGGCGAGCGCCTTGAGATACGCGGTGCCGCCCGCGGCCTCGGCCGGGAAGAACTTCATCTCCCGCACCCCGCGCTCCAGCAGCGCCACCACCTCCGAGGTGGTCGACACCCCCGGCAGGAACGGCACCCCGGACGCCCGCATCGCCGCCAGCAGTACGTCCGTCCACCCCGGGCTGACCAGGAACCGCGCCCCGGCCGCCACGACCTCCGCCACCTGCGCCGGCGTCAGCAGGGTCCCCGCGCCCACCACGGCCCCCGGCACCTCGGCCGCGATCGCCCGGATCGCGTCGAGCGCGGCGGGCGTACGCAGCGTGACCTCGATCGCGGGCAGCCCGCCCGCGACCAGCGCCCGTGCGAGCGGTACGGCGTCGGCGGCGTCCTCGATCACCACGACGGGCACGACGGGCGCGAGGTCCAGCACGGAGGCCGGGGCGGGGACGGAGGCGGAGGCGGGCAGCGCAGAGGTCATGGCCACATCGTGCCCGCGAGAAGCACCATGCGCAAAGCCCGTTGCGCTAGCTGCAACGCACTGTCCGTCCGGTCAGTGAACGGCGCTCACCAGCACGTCCAGCGACCACGGCCGCCCGGCCTTCGCGGGCGCCTCGGCCTCCACCTCGTGACCGAGGTCCCGCAACGCCTCCACCAGCGCGGCGGGACCGGCGGGCGAGACCCCTTCCGCCAGCAGACTCCGTACGATCCGCCCCTTCGTCGCCTTGTTGAAGTGGCTGACCACCTTGCGGGTCGGCGCGTGCAGCACCCGTACCGTCGCCGTGCGCGCCGCCACCTCGCCCTTGGGCTTCCAGGCCGCCGCGTACGCCGCCGACCGCAGGTCCAGCACCAGCCCGTCCCCGGCCGCCTCCGGCAGCACCTCGGCCATCGGCGCCCGCCAGTGCCCGGCCAGCGCCCCGAGGCCGGGCAGCCTCACCCCCATCGAGCAGCGGTACGACGGAATCCGGTCCGTCACCCGGACCGCACCCCACAACCCGGAGAAGACCAGCAGCTCACGGCCGGCCCGCCGCTTGGCGTCCGCGCCGAGCGAACCGAGGTCCAGGGCGTCGTACAGCACACCGGTGTAGATCTCCCCGGCCGGCCGCGCCCCCGACGTACGCAGCCCGGCGTTCTTGGCCACCTCGCCTCGCAGCCCCTCACTCAGCCCGAGCACCTCACGCGCCTTCTCCTCGTCCCCGGCACACAACTCGACCAGCTCGTCGAGCACGGCGGCACGAGCGCCGGCCAGCCCCGGCAACGACAAGGACTCCGGCTTCAAGGGGACCCCGGCCCCGGACGACGCCTTCCCCTCGGACGGCGGCAACAGGACAAGCACGCGTACTCCTCGAATTCGGTTCGGCCCCCGGACAGGGTACGGCGGTCCGTCCGACACCCCCGGCCCGCACTCGTGGGCCACGATCCCCCTTTACCTTCTGGTCGACTTCCTCTGATCCCGGTCCGGCCCGCTGGCGAGGGCCCGAGGCGGAGCGCGCGCCCGGTAGCATGGTCGACACGGCAGACGAGCCGGGCGGGCGGCCGCGTGGAGTCCCTCACGGGACTTCCCGAGGAACGTCCGGGCTCCACAGGGCAGGGTGATGGCTAACGGCCACCCGGGGTGACCCGCGGGACAGTGCCACAGAAAACAGACCGCCGGGGACCTCGGTCCCCGGTAAGGGTGAAACGGTGGTGTAAGAGACCACCAGTGCCCAGGGCGACCTGGGCAGCTAGGTAAACCCCACCCGGAGCAAGGTCAAAAGGAAGGACCCGTAGGGATACGGGGCGCTTCTGCGCGGACGTTCGAGGGCTGCCCGCCCGAGTCCGCGGGTAGACCGCTGGAGGCCGGCGGCAACGCCGGTCGTAGATGGATGGCCGTCGCCCCGGGGCCCGCGAGGACCCCGGGGAACAGAACCCGGCGTACAGCCCGACTCGTCTGCCCTTAGGCCCGTGACCTTCGATACCGCAGGTCAGGGGCCTTTCTCCGCGGAATCGTAAGTGTCGCCTCACCCCTGTTCGTACCGGTTCAAACCGGACCTCACCGCTACGAAGGTAGCCATGAAGGTAGCCACGCTGGGCGGCTTGGCATGGGAATCGGCTGGGCCGGGGGGGCCTTCCACGCCATGTGTCTACACCTCGGTGTCTCCCATTGCGGTCTCGGGGGCGGTGGAACTCTGTTCGTCAAGCCAGGCTCGAATGCCACCAGGGTTCTGCGCGGGCACGCTCCTCGATCTTGCTCAGGAGTCGCTGAGGTTCCTCGGCCATGAAACGCAGATCCAGGTCCGCGCCGGCGACTTGGATCGTTCCTGCCGCTACGTTTATGAAGCGCATGGGAGAAGCCGGGAACGTGGGCTTGGTGCCTGCCTGCCACTCCTCGGCGGTGGGGCGAGGCAGGCTGACGATCCACTCGTCAAGGCGCTGGTCGAAATGCTCACTTCCGTTACGGACTTCGCGGGCCTTCAGCGGGGACGAGTCCTTCACCTCAAGGATCTTTCGTAGAAACGGACCTCGCTTCGTCCGCCACTCCAAGCCCCTGTCGGTCCCGTTCGGAACCTTCCCAGGGGTGGGCCACAGAGTTCGGGAAACCTTTCAGAGGAAGGAGAGGAAGTCCTCGAAGCAGACCCAGGCGGCTGGCGGGACCGGAGTGTTCTGCGCGTAGGCGATCAGGGCAGTCAGGGCGGCCAGAGCGTAGCGAGTGTCGCGGGCCAGCCACATCAGATACACCCGCTGGGCCCATGGGTCATCGGATATGTCGTTGCTCACGGGCGTCATTGTGCCGTCGGTGGTCTACCGGGTAGGAGCAGATTTCAGCGGTATGGCATGGGCCGCTACTCTCCCGCCGAGTTATCGGGGCGTCGTAGGCTTCCGATGTCTGCCGCTCCCGGGGCCGAGCTTCGGTGTTGCCCCAGGGACAGAGGGAGGGGCAGCCTCAGTGTGGGGAAAGAGGAGGAGTCTTGCTTCCGCGAGGTTCGCCGCGAAGCCGTGCGGCTCCCACAGATGGCCGTTCCACCGCTGGATCGCGCGGGGAGCATCGGGGTTCAGATGCGATGCCCTCGGACCGTCGCCGGTCACGAGGGGCACGGCACGGAGCTGCCCGATCCTCGCGTCCCGGCGCTCGGCCCACTCTGCGAGCGGTTCGTCGTCCATGGCCGGAGCGTAGTAGGTCACGTGATCCGGTGTTCCCACCGCAGGGAAGGGGCTTGGTCGACCCAGTACAGGTGGGACGCGGGCGTCACGCGGAGCCGTACGGAGTCGATCTCCGGCGCCCCGGCGTTCCGCCAGGCGACGAGGGAACGTTCCACGTCGTCCCACAGGGCCACTGGGCCGCCTTGGCGGACGGTCCAGTTCTCGCCGTCGACGAGGAACTCGGCGAACGACTCCCTCTCCGGATCGAACAGGTACCGCAAGGGCGAACCGTCTCCGCCCGTCGCGCGGACGAACTGAGCGCCGGGCGCCGCCAACTGTGTGAGGAAGGCGGGCATCCACTCCTCCAGGACAAGAGGAGACACCTGAGTGTGCCGCTCACTGTCCGCGTACGCGGTCCGGGCGGAGAGGTCGCCAGCCACGGGGGCCGCTGCCTGGGCCCGCGCCTGCATGAAGGAGGAGCGCCCGACGATCGAGCCCTCGGCGGTGCCGTCATCGCCGACGGTCAGTTTCCCGAGGCCGGTTCCCCACGGCCACGAGCCGACCGTACCGAGGACGACGCCTCCGGGTCTAGTCTGCTTGATCCACGTGTACGGGATGCGGCGGACCGCGCAGGTGGCGATGACACGATCGTACGGTGCCCGGTACGGGTGGCCGAGGATCCCGTCGCCCGTCACCGTCCACGTCGAGAAGCCGGCGGCTTCGAGAGCGGCATCGGCGCGTGCCGCCACTTGTGCGTCGACCTCGACCGTGGTGACGTTGTCCTCGCCGAGGCAATGGCACATCAGGGCAGTGGAGTAGCCGGTGCCCGTGCCGATCTCCAGGACTCGGTGGCCCGGCGCGAGGTCCAGGGTCTCGATCATGCCGACGACGGTGGCCGGGTCGGTCGAGGAGGACGTGGGCACACCCACGACGGGTTCGTCGGCCTGGTCGGCAGTGAGGTGGCCGTCGAGCTGGGTGGTGAGGGTGTCGACGCTGTATGCGATCTTCAGCCACTCATCCGGGTCCGTGTCGGCGGCGGTGACGGGCCGCCAGGTCCGCTCCTCGTCCAGGAAGACTCCCGGGCGGAGGAACCGCTCACGGGGGACGACCTCGACGGACGCACGCAGCCAGGGGGATTTCAGTACACCTTCGCTCATGAGCACGGTCGCCATGCGGCGTCGCTCGGATGCCGGGTCGGTCATCGGCGGTCTCCTTGTGCGAGTAGGTCGGCGAAGGCAGCGGACATCGGGAGGCCGGTCTCGGTCTCGAGCCATCCCCACTGTCCGTTGGGATTCAGTTCCAGCCACCAGTAGTCCCCCACGCGGTCGACCGCGAGGTCGAAGCTCCCCGATACCAGATCCAGTCGGTTCAGGTAGGCATGCAGGCCCTTGGCCACCCGGTCGGGAAGGTGCTCCACGGTGTAGGTCAGGGCGCTGTAGTCCTTGCGCCAGTCCAGGAGGTCGGAGTCGATGCGTACGGCGAATGTATGCCGACCGGCGATCAGCACGCGGACATCGGCGACCTTGTCCACACGAGCCTGGAACAAGTGGGGGGTGACCCGGACGCTGTCGTCGATCTCGGCGGCGGTGACCGGGTCCGCCCAGCCGGTCACCGGTACGTTGTCGCGCGTATAGGGGGTCCATCGCAGCGTCTTGGAGATCGCCTGTCCCTGAGCGTGGACGAACTCGCGGGCCTCGTCCGGGTCGTTGGTGACAAGGGTGGGCGGGATGGTGAAGCCGAGTTGCTGGGCGAGAACGAGCTGAGCGGGTTTGTAGTCGGCTGCGGCAATGCGCAGGGGGTGGTTGACCCAGAGCGGGCCACCCAAGGCGTAGAGGGTGCCACCGAGTCCGTAGCGCACCTGCGCCGCCGCGAATCGTGAGTCGTCAGCGGACAGGTGGGGGAACGCAGGCCATTCCGGGCGGCGCCAGTACACCGATCGGACTTGAGCCACATCAGCGGTTCTCGACGGGGTGCGCACCTGCCCGACCACAGGGGCCGGGCAGGTGCCGAACCGAGCCGAGATCATGAGGTCCTCACCGATGTCGGCGGGATTGAACCGGACCACCGGCACATTGCGCCGGTTGAGTTCGGTGATCACCATGTCGGCGGTGATGTCGTCCGCCTCGGTGACCACCAGAACCGGCCTCTCCTCGGTCATGGCATCAGTCCTGATTGCTGTCCTGGTCGTGGCCCTGGTCGTTCTTGGAGTCCGAGTTCGTCGTCGTGGAGGTCTCGGTCCCGGAGCTGGTGCCGTGCTTGCCCATGTCGACCACCTGCCCGACGCGGTCGCGGAACACCCCGAGCTGCGTCGTGGGGTCGATGGCGACCGTGGCGTGGGGTCGATGGATGACCGTCGGGTAGGGCGCGAGTCGGCTCGCGCCCCACGGCCGCGTGGGGGAAGGGAGTGTGACAGAGGTGGTCATGAGGCTCCTTGGGTTGAAGGGTGTGGTGCAGGAAACCGCCTGCGCCAGAGGGCACGGACGGCGATCTGTGGGCGGCGCCTCAGGGGCGAGCGGCCTGGATGTTGTCGGCCGCGGTCGTCCACTCGACTCCGGACGCAGGTCGGATGTGCGCAATGCGGACCGTGCCGTGGCTGTGGAGCTCGTGTGTGACGGCGACGAGCACGCCCTCCCCACGCGAGGCGATGTCACGGACACGGGTGTCCAGGAGCGGGTGGTGCTCGTAGCCGTCGGAACCGACCGGGTTCACTCCTCCGGCTCCTGCCGGGCCTCGGCGCGGCGCATGAATCTCTCCCACCCGCCGGCCGCCCGTACCCGCAGAGCCCGGCTCGGCGCACCCGGCCGGGGCTCCGGCGGCGTGTACGTACGGCCACTGGCGGCAGGGTTCCTGCGGGGCAGTCCGGAGGTCGTCACGCGGTCGCTCCTCTCTGTGGGGAGTCGCCCGGAGTGCCCTTCGGCCTCCGAGCGGTGTGTCACCAGTGAACGGCGATCCGTTACCTTCTCCCAGAGCGAAGCTCGCGCAGTACCCGGGCGTTTTCCAAGCGTTGGCGCATGGCGGCATGAGCGCGTGAAAGGGTTCTCGTGAGGGGAGACCTATGACGTCGAGACGGAAGCACTTTGCGGAACGGCGTGCGGCCCGGGGTTACTCTCAGGAGGAATTCGCAGAAGCGCTCTCGGTGGCCGCGTCCACCGTGGTCCGTTGGGAAAGTGGTCGCGCCGCCCCGCGCCCCCACCAACGGCCGAAGATCGCAAAGCTGTTGGGAGTGACCCTCCCCGAGCTGGAGGCCCTTCTCTCCGAAGAACAGCAGGCCGAGGCAGCCAGGCTCCCCGCTGCTCCACCCCTCCTCCATGGTGATGATGACGACATGAAGCGCCGCGAAGTCCTGGGTCTGCTCACCGTCACGGGTGCGCTGGTCGCTCTTCCCGATTCCGGCGAGGCCGCCCGCGGGCGGGCTGCATCGACGCTCCTGGAGACGGGGGACGTCTTACATCGCAGCCTCTGGCAGGTCTACGCGCTGTCGGACTCGAAGCAGGTCGTCTTCCCCGCGGTGCGCACACAGCTCGATGCGATGGCGAAGGGGCTGACCGAGACCCGTATCGCTGTGGATCGGTCCCGACTGTGTCGGATGACGGCTGACCTCTACCAGCTCGTCGGTGAGCTGTTCTTCGACGCCAACCGGTACACCGACGCCGCGCACTGCTACACACTGGCCGCCAACGCGGCCCACGCCGGTGGTGACCACGACCTGTGGGCTTGTGCCATGACCCGCCACGCGTACGTCGAGCTGTACGCGCGCCGCGCACACGCTGCCCAACCCCTGCTCACGGCGGCTTTCCGCATCGCCCGGAGTGGCGACGACACTCTCTCCACCCGTCACTGGGTCGCGGCCGTTCAGGCGCAGGCGTACGCGGCCGTAGGCGATCTCGATGCGTGCAACCGGGCTCTGGACGAAGCTGAGAAAGTGCACGCCCTCGACGGCGTTCACTCGCACAACGGTGGCTGGCTCCGCTTCGACGGCTCCCGCCTGGCAGAGGAGAGAGGGGCCTGCTACCTCCAACTCGGCCGCCCCGATCTCGCAGAGGAAGCGCTCACCGCAGCCCTTGCCCAGCCTCTGTCCCTGCGTCGCCGCGCTGCTGTTCTGAGCGACCTCGCCGTGCTCGGGGCGCACAGGCGGGACATCGACCAGGTCGTGCACTACGCGGAGCAATCACTCGGACTGGCCGACCGGTCGAATTCGGGATTCATCGGCAAGAAGCTGGACGGGCTTCGGGGACGTCTTGCCCCGCTCATGTCCGATGATCGAGTCTCGACTCTTGATCACCGAATCGCGGCGCTTACGCGCACCGCATGACGAGAGGGACACGCGCATGAACGACGGCCGGATCTTCCGCGAGGCGTGGATCGACGGTGTGAACAAGCACTATCCCGGCGAGCCGAAGCCCGGCTACGTCACGCCGTGGGACGAGACGCCGGAGTGGGAGCGCCAAGCCGCCGCCGCTGTGTACGGGCAGGTGCGCGACTTCATCCAGGTCAGCGACGGGCATGCGGCCCGGCTCACCCGTGAGCAGAAGGGCCGATTCGTCGCGATCTGCTGGACCGCCCAGATGTTCAAGCACTTCGAGGACCCCAAGCCCGGATACGTCGCGGACTGGGCCGACCTGCCGACCTGGCAGCAGGAGACGGACACGGACATCTTCGAACGCATCGAGCGGACCGTCTGACCTCGGGAGCGACGACGTCTCCGTCCGGGGCCGATCCGGACGGGGACGTCTTGTTATCGGCGGAAAGTCCCTCGGACAGCGCCGGAAGTCCCTGAGAAGTCCCCGGAGCGGAGGGGCGGGCGAGGCCTCTGGGCTGGGCGTTCGCGGCAGATCTCGGAGCATGCCGAGCAAGGCCGGGTCCTCGCGGATCGGGAGCCCACCACCTACCCCAGCAGCCCAGCGGACGCCCGGCGGTCTCGACCACGGTCAGCCCCTGCCACACGCTGGGGGGACCGGCGTCACCTGTCCGTTGACGGCTGTCCGGTCCATTCGCGGTCGAGGATCGAGTGAACAACGGAGTCTCGCCACACGCTGGCCTTCATCACGTGCTCTGGGATCGTCCCCTCCTCGATCCGTACCCGATGGAGTCGGAGGTCTTCGAAAGCGAGGCTGAGTAGTAGCCGTACAGTTTCTGTGCCGTAGCCCCCCCATGTCCCCGGGTGTAGAGCGAACCCTATGGTGGCCCCGCGTTGCTGGTGGGGGTCAAGGGCCAGCCGGCCGAAGCCGACGAGGTCGGCTGTGGTCTGATCCACGACCGCCAGGCCGTACTCAGTGCGGGGTGACGCTGTGGCTGCGGCGATGGAGCGCGTCACGATCCCTTCGACCTGTTGCAGAGTGCGCGGCTCGAACGAGAGGTGTTCTGTTGCCACTTGGCTGCCGTAGACGGCGTAGACCGCCTCCACATCGGTGAGCAGCAGTTCGCGCAGGAAAAGGTGTGAATCGGAGCGTTGAACCGGGTGCATGGGGAGGGACCCTACCCACGGGGCAGCGCTGGCCGACTCGCCGGGAAAGCCTCGATCTCCGCGCGGAGGTTGCGGGCGGCGACTGCATCCTGGGCGCGACCAGCCACCAGGGCCCGCCGGACGCGCCGTGCGCTCATGACGCGGTCTCTCCGGTCCGCCGCCCGCTGGTTCAGGTCTCGCACGGTTGCCTCGTCACCCATGGCAGCAGCGGCGCGAGCCTGCAAGCCGAGCAGCCAGAGGCCGACGGTGCCGCGAAGCTGAGCCGCCGTCTCGGCGCCCTGGCGGGCGTAGTGGTGGGCGTCCTCTGGCCTTTCTGCCCAGTAGGCGATGAGCGACTTGAGGCCGTCGGTGAGAGCAATGAGTCCTGGGTGTTCAGCATCCCGGGCACACGCCGCAGCGACTCGGGTCATCGTCATGGCCTGGTGCGGCACTTGGAGATCGTTGAACCCCTTCGCCACCAGGAAGGAGAGCACCGCGCCCTTGACGTTGAGGTCCCGCATTCGATCGTCCGCAGCGCGGGCGCGGGCGGTGTGGGTTCGACGCGGAGATTGCTCGCCGCTCTCACGTACTGAGGGAGGAATTCCTCAGCGCTTCGGATTCCTCGCCGCTCCAGCAGGAGCCTGAAGAACAACACGGCTGCTTCTCCTCAGTGCTACGAGGGTAAGCCGCCGACCTGCTCACGGTGCCCTCTGGAGGCAGCACTTACCGAGACCGGCGTAACTCCGGCGTAACTCAGGCGTCAAGCCGTCGATTCAGGCATCCGGACCGGCGCCGGGTCTACGCCCCTCTGGTGGGCCCGGGCGCCGACACCGCATCGCCCCATCCGGAAACCTCGGCGCGCGGGCGCCGAGAACGCGCTGATCACCAAGACCGACGAGACCGGGGTGGACATCATCCAGATCGAGCAGGCCGACATCCAGCCGGGGATGAACGTCCTGGAGATCGGTTCCGGCGGGGTGAATGCCGCTTACCTCGCTGGTGGGCGAGCACGGCCGCGTCGTCACGGTGGACATCGGCCCCGACGTCACCCAGCGTGCGGAAATACCGGAACGTGTCACACCACAGCCCCGGCCGAGGCGCTGTGCCGACGGCAGCAACGGCTTTACCAGGTCCCACCGAACCGTTCCCTAGGCCCTGCCGTTGAGGTGGGTAGACCCATCCGATCCCTAGTCGAGGAGAGACATGCCACCCACGGACCCCCCTGCTGGCAACAGCGTCATGGCGGATCTACTGAAGGACCAACAGGCCGTACTGAGCAAAAAAACGTGGCAAACAGCGTGGGCAGCCAGGCAAGAACAAGCTCACAAAACTCAGCAGGAGTACAACAACGCGCCTCATGAGGACCACCGTGCACAGGGCTCACCGATGACGAAACATGTGAGCGCCGGGGCGTTTCCCAAGAAGCCTTCGTCACGCCGGTAACGAGGAGGATGGGGAATCGCCGCGCGACGCGAGCCAGCGGCCAACCGCATTCGGCAGATACCGGGCTGATACCTGATGCGACTGCCTATTCGAGCCCGCTCCGGGGAAAAACCTCCGGAGCGGGCTCCCCCGCCGAGGTCTCCGACGACCCTGCCCGTCAGGTCGCCCAGCACCTCGGCGCCGGGGCCGCGGTCCTGACTCCAATCCAGTGGAAGATGTCGGGCACGGCGCGGTCCTGCTCGGCACGGGTGCGGCCGTAGTGGTGCCAGAGGTCTGTGGTGACCGAGGCCGCGTCTGCCGGATGAGGGGCCGGCGGGTCGGTGTGCGGGCGGCCTTCGGGGCGTACGCGCAGCTCCGCCCAGACCGTTTTGCCGGGGGCGGTCGGGCGAGGGGTGACGCCCCACTCGTCCGCGAGGGCGGCGACGTGAAAGAGGCCGCGGCCGGACTCGGACGCGGCATCGGGGGCCGCCGGAGCGCTGGAAGGGGGTCGCTGCTCGCCGCGGGTGTCGGTCACCTCGACGCGCAGCACGCCCTCGGTCAACGTGAGTCGCACGTGGAAGTCGCGGCCGGGGACGTGGCCGTGCTGTACGGCGTTGGCGGTCAGTTCCGCCGTGATGAGGGTGAGCGTCTCGTTGACCGGGGTCGGGTACGGGTGGCCCCAGTCGTTCAGGCGGTGCGAGACGAGTCGGCGGGCGAGGCGGGCACCGCGCGGTGTCGAGGTGAAGCGCATGGTGAACTCGCGCTCACGTGCCGGGTGGGGTGACATCTGCCCGTTCGGGGGAGTTGCTGACTTCATGCGGTAAACGGTCGCGGACACTGCGTAGCGTTGAACAGGAGTGACTGGCTGACGGGTGCGGGGTGTACACGTCGGTGGTGCGCCTGTACGTGGTGTCGGGCGTGACCGGTTTCCGGGCCCCGCGTTGGGCGGGTGGTGCTCGGTGACCGCGATGGTCGTACGGGAGGAGACGCGGCATGGACGACGAGGTTCAGCAGCCGGAGTACGAGTTCGGGACGGGCATTCTGTGCGTGTTCGGGCGCCAGTTGAAGCTGTTCCGGGAGCGGGCGGGGATGGACCGGGCGAGGCTCGGGTCACTGACCGGGTACTCGGCCTCCACCATCGCGTCGTTCGAGCAGGGCAGGCGTATCCCGCCACCGAAGTTCATCGACCGGGCCGATGAGGTACTGGACGCCGGTGGCGTGTTGAGCGCGGGTAAGGAGGAGGTGGCTCGGGCTCAGTATCCGGCGTTCTTTCGGGATGCGGCCCGGTTGGAGGCCAAGGCGGCAGCCCTTCATGTTTACGCCACCAAGGCCGTACCAGGGCTCTTGCAGACGGAAGAGTACGCACGAGCGGTGTTCTCCATGTGGCGGCCGCTGCTGGACGAGGGGACCATCAATCAACGGGTCGCGGCTCGCCTGGCACGCCAGGAGGTCTTCTCCCGGCCGCTGTCACCCACCATCAGCTTCGTCATCGAGGAGTTCGTCCTGCGGCGACCGCTCGGTGGACGGACCGTGATGCAGGGCCAGTTGGAGCAGACGCTGTTGCACGGGCACCGGCGCAACGTGGAGATCCAGGTGATGCCGATCGAACGGGACGAGCACGCCGGGTTGGAAGGTCCCTTCACCTTGATCGAGACACACGAAGGGCAGAGGATCGCCTACGTGGAGGCGTACAAGGACAGCCGCCTCTACACGGAGCGGAGGCAGGTACGCGAGATCGAGGAGCAGTACGGCATCCTTCGCGCCCAGGCCCTCACTCCGCGCGAGTCGCTGGCCCTCATCGAGAAGTTGCTTGGAGAGAGATGAATGCCCAACAGCTCATAAAGCCGGTACCTGATTCGGCCTGGCGCAAGAGCAGTTACAGCACGGGCTCCGGCGGCGAGTGCGTAGAGGTCGCCCCCCGCCCCGACCGGGTCCACGTCCGCGACTCAAAGGACACCACCCGTGCCACGTTGACCGTAGAGCCCACGGCGTGGACCGCGTTCGTGGAGTTCGCGGCACTCTGACAGGGGCAGGACCCTCGCTGGGCGGCCCGCTCCTCCTGGAGCGGGCCGCCCACGCGATGCACCGGGGGTCAGCCCCGGTCGTGGCAACCCGCTCCGCTTCTGGCGGGCTTGGGCGGGGGGAGTGGCTCGATCTCCCGCTCGAAGAATTCGTGGAAATCCTCGCCGCGTCCATAGAGCGCGTTGAATCCCAGGTTGGTCTCCCGGATCAACGACCGGTCGGTGTACCGATTGGCGCCGTCCGCGTTTCCGGCGTCGTCGTAAACGACCTCGTACATCACCGCATCGCCGAGGATCACCACTTCCGGTACCGGGTGGCTCTGTTCGATGTCCGTGATTTCCCGGGCGTCGAGGATTCTGATCTGGTCGCCGAGGTCCACGCGTACGCGCAGGACGGACAGCTCCCATTGCACGTACGGTGTGATCGGGAATTCGACCACGCGGAGGCGACGGTGTGAGATTCCCAGCCTGCTGGCCCGACGGAGTTCCTGCGCGTATTCCTCGCGGCTTTCGTCGGCCGCGGACAGGGCCCGGTTCCAGTCGCCTGCGGCGAAAGCCTCCCAACTGGCGAAGCCACGTTCCTCGAAGTGCTGTCCGCGCTCCAGCTTGTTCAGGAAGCCGATGCCGCTGGTGTAGACCCGGGCGAGGTCCGCGTGGTACGCAGGGCGGTCCATACGGCGGGAGACGCCGGCCGGGAAGGAGTCAAACACTGGGGATGTCCGGCTTCGCCGCGATGAGCATGTTCCTGGGGATGACCACGAGGCGTTCGTCCGAACCGATCGAGACCCCGTCGGGCAGGTTCTTGGCGAGCGACCGGGTGAGGTCACGGCCGATGACGGCGATGTCCCCGTTGGCGAGTTCCCAGATGTCGGGGCATTCGGGAGTGCCGGTTGTATTTCCGAGTTCCTGGGGTGTTTTTCCCAGCCGCCGTTTGAAAGTCGTGTCCGGATCTGCTTCCCAAGGTCTGGTCATTCTCGTCGCCCCCTCGTTCGTTCGGTCGGTCGGTCGGTACGGAAGGTCTCACTGTAGCTTGCAACGGGCTTGCCTGACCATGTGTGAGGACCGGTCCCCGAGGGTAGTGGCGAGGATTGGTTCCTCCTTGTCTCATGTTGCTCGGTGGTGGAATGATATTGATGGGAAAGAAAATCTTGCCCACGCCTGGCAGGCACGTTTTTCCTGGTGTGCTGTCGGAAAATCGGGTGAATGGAGGGGTGGCTGTGGACCCGGAAGTGACGTCACTCGCACAGAGCGCAGAGCGATGACGGGTGGGATGGACGGTCACGCCGAGGACCGCGGTCGGGTTTTCCAGAGTTCCGGCGATCAGCACATCAACGAGCACCACCACTACGGCGGGGACGGCCCCGAGCCCAGCGGCCCGGACTCGGTGCGCCGCCCGGCGGTGGGGCGGCCTCCCGTCGTACTGCGGGACCGCAGCGAGGTGATGGAACGCCTGCGGGCGAGCGTCGCGGCGGGGCGCGGCGGCGAGGTGTACGTGCTGTACGGCATGGGTGGCTCGGGCAAGACGGCGGTCGCGTGCACCCTCTTCCAGGAGGTGGCCGGCGAGCGCGGCCGGGCAGCCCTGTGGGTCAATGTGGCCGACCGTGCGAGCCTGCGCGGCGGCATGCTGGCCGTTGCCGCCGACCGGGGGGCGGGCGACGGCGAACTGCTGGCCGCCCGCAACGGCCTGCGGCCCGCGGCCGATCTCGTCTGGCGGTACCTCGACCGCTCCGCCGAGCCCTGGCTGCTGGTCCTGGACAACGCCGACGAGCCGGAGATCCTGCGGGACGGCAGTTGGCTGCGCACCAGCCCGCGCGGCATCGTCGTGGTGACCACACGCAGGGCGGCGGCCCGCTGGTGGCCGGGCGCCGAACTCCAGCACATCGGCGTACTGCCGCGGGAGGACGCCGCGCTCGTGCTGCGCGACCTCGCCCCGCACAGCGGTACGACGGAGCAGGCGGCGCGGATCGCGGACCGGCTCGGACGGCTGCCGCTCGCCCTCACCCTGGCCGGCGGTTTCCTCTCCCACCAGGTGCTCGACCCCTGGACGATGGAGGCGTACGGACATCGTCTCGACGGAGACGAACGGGTTCAGTTGATCGACCGCGGAGCCGACCCGCTGCTCGCCACGGACCCCCGGCATCTGGTCGGCCTGACCTGGCAGTTGACCCTCGACACGTTCGAGGCGCGCGGACTGCCCGAGGCCGCGGCCCTGCTGAGACTGCTGGCCCGGTTCGCCGCCGAACCGCTGCCGCTGGCCCTGCTCAACCACGACGGCATCGGCGGTGTCCTGCCCCGGGCCCGTACCGAGACGGCTCTGCGGGCCCTGCTCGACCAGTCGCTGTCCGAACTGGTCGACATCGTCGGCATGCGGTGCGTGCAGAGCCATGGCGTCCTGCTCGACAGCGTCTGCGCGGCGACCCCCGCCGCACTGGCGCCCGCGCTCGACACGGCGGCCGTCCGACTGCTCGACGCGGCCTTACCCGGCGTACCGGACGCCGGGCCGCACGAGCCGCGACTGCGCCTGCTGGTACCGCATGCGCTGGCCTTGCTGCGGCGCGTCGGTGAGCCGCCGGCCGCCGCCGAGGCCCTGGCCGTGGCGACGAGGCTGTCGGTCGCGCTGCACCGGACCGGTGACTACCTCTCGGCCTGGGAGACCTCCCGCACCGCCGCTGACCTCGCGCGGCGACTGCTCGGCGCGGACCACCGCGGCGTGCTGGCCGCCCGTTCCAGGGCCGGGCGGGCGCTGTTCCGCCTGGGCAGGTTCGCGGAGGCCGAGTCGCTGCTGCGCGGTGTCCGTACCACGCAGGAGAGCTTGTTCGGGGCCGACGACGCCGACACCCTGGACACCTCCTACGGCCTCCAGCTCGTACTGGCCAACCAGGGCGGACGCGAGGAGTCGATCGCGTTGCTCAGAACCACCGTCGCCGGTCGGCGCTCGGTGCTCGGCCCCGCGCATCCGCTGACCCTGCGCGCCCGTGCCAGCCTGCTGGAGATGCTGCCCGCGACCGAGGTGGTCACCGAGGAGGACGGTGCGCTGCTCTCGTTGCCCTCGGAGTGCGAGCGGCTGCTCGGCCCCGACCACACGGTGACGCTGGGCGCCGGACACAACCACGCGTGGGCGCTGTACCTCCTGGGCCGGTTCGACGAGGCCGACCGCGAGATCCGGCTCGTCACCGAAGCGTATGTACGGCGCTTCGGGCCGGAGTACCCGATCGTGCTCGCGGCCCGGCACCTGTTCTCCCGGACCCGGGCCGCGCTCGGCCAGGTGGACGAGGCGATCGAGCTGATGACCGACGTCGTCACCCGGCGAGAACGCGGCCTGGGCCCCGAGCACCCCTTCACCGCCGCGGGCCGCCGGCTCCTGGACACGTACCGGTCGGGCCGCTGACATGACGACGGGTGCCGCGACGGGGAACGGCCGCTTCAGAGGTGACAGCGGGCCTCGGGACCGACGAGACGTCAGCCTCGGGAAGGGCGTCTGCGTGTGCCGCCCTGTCCGTTCGCTCCATTGCGAGAGGACCCGCCGTGTGAGGACCCACCATGTGAGGTCCCATTGCGGCGGTCACGGCGACTGCTCTGGGTATCGCGCCTTCTCGTGGCCGCCGTGATCTCCGCCTCCACCTCCGTTGCTCTCTCACCGAGGAAGTTCGCGTAGGCGGCCATAGGATTCTGCGCTCCCTGCGCTCCCTGCGTTCCCTGCGCCGGCTGTGCAGCCGCTCCCTGTCCTGCCTGCGCGGCTACGGCCCGTGCGTAGGCCGCCTCTCTGACAGCGGCAGCCTCCTGCACGTCCCGCTCATTCAGGCCGGCCGCCACGCGCTCATGGAACGGTATCCCGACGTCGACCCACCGCTGGAGAGCCATGTCGTGATGATTTGACGCGGTGTGGTAAGCCGCTTGTCGGGACTGCGATTCCGGGTGACGCTGCCAGGAATCCGCGACCCTGTCGAGTGCCTGTCCGGTTTGCCGGAAACGATCTTGGGCTCTCGCGGCGGTGTCGACCTCCCCCGCTGTAAGACCGGGGAAACGCCCCGCGTGGTAATCCTGAAGGAATCCGCGCTCCACGTTGCTGTCCCGCAGCGCTTCCAAATAGCGGAGACTCGCTTGCTGATTTGAGGTGTATTGGTCTGGTTCCTCGTAGCCGTCGGAATCGTCGGAGCCGCTGTAGTCATCCACTTACTGACCCTTCTCTCCATGGACGTGGGTTCCCGCGCGGGGGACAACGTCCTCGCCGGAGGGTTGGTTCAGATCGGCCGTCGCCCCGTGCGGCGGCCGGCAGGTGAACCGCGGGCGGGCGGACCACGTAGTGCGGGCATGGCATCACGCGGCTCAAGAGCGACAGACGGTTCAGGCACTGGCACTGGCACTGGGACCGGCACTGCGCACCGCCGGACAGGAGCAGTCGAGCCGGGGCGGGTGGAGAAGTCAGGCATACGGCGTTTGCAATGGTTGCCGCCAGGTGGCAGTCTCCTCGCTTGACCATGAGGGAACGGTTGTCCACCCCGGCCGGATCGTCCGCTGCGCACACTCACGTGGCACATCCGGCTCATCCATTGGGTTCGACCGAGGACCGTAGGACATCCCTTGTTCAATCACGACGTGGAAACAGCCTCCCTGCGCTTCGCCGTGCTGGGGCCGGTCCGGGTGTGGCGTGGCGCGGAGGAACTGCTGCTCGGCTCACCCCAGCAACGGGTGGTGCTGGCGGCGCTGCTGCTGCGCCGCGGGCGCCTTGTCACCACCGCTGAACTCGTCCACGCCGTGTGGGGTGAGGAACCGCCCTCGGCCGCCGTGCCCGTGCTGCGCACCTACGTGTCCCGGCTGCGCAAGGTCCTGGAGCCGGTCCGGGCCTCCGACGAGTCCCGGGTGATCATCTCGGCCGCCGACGGGTACCTCGCCAGGGTTTCCGAGGACGCGGTGGACCTGGGCGTGTTCGAGCAGCGGGTCGCCCGGGCGACGAAGTCGCGGGCCGCGGGCGAGTTGTCCGCCGCCTCCCAGCTCCTGCACGCCGCGCTCCACGAGTGGTCCGAGACCCCGCTGGCCGGCCTCACCGGCCCGCTCGCCGAGAGTGAGCGGTCCCGGCTGAACGAGACCCGGCTCAGTACCCTTGAGGTCCGGATCGACGTGGATGTGCAACTCGGGCGGCACGAGAAGGTGATCCCCGAGCTGCGTGCCCTGAGCGACCAGCACCCGCTGCGGGAGCGCCTGTGCCAGTTGCTCATGATCGCCCTGTACCGGTCGGGGCGTCAGGCGGAGGCGCTGGCGTGCTACCGCGTCACCCGGAGCACCCTGGTGGCGGAGCTGGGCATCGAACCCGGTGCGCCGCTGCGCAAACTCCATCACGACATCCTGACCGCCGACGCGTCACTCGAGTACTCCCCGCCCTCGCCACGACTGCCCGCGCCGGCGAGCGCCCCGGTGCCGGCGCCCCCCACGCCGTCCCTCCGTCCCGCGCAGCTCCCGGCCGACCTGCCCGCCTTCACCGGCCGGCACAGCGAGCTGGAGGAGGTGCGCGCCCTGCTGCCGGCCGGCGACGAGCGCGCCGAGTCGATGACCACCAGCGTGGTGAGCGGCATGGCCGGGGTGGGCAAGACGACGCTGGCCGTGCACCTGGCCCACGAGATAGCCGACCGTTTCCCCGACGGGCAGCTTTTCATCAACCTGCGGGGGTTCGAGGCGACCGGCTCGATCATGACGCCGGAGGAGGCCATCCGCATCTTCCTCGACGCGCTGGGCATCCCCCCGCAGCGCATCCCCGCGCAGCCCGAGGCCCAGGCCCTGCTGTACCGCACCCTGCTGGCCCGCCGACGCGTCCTGGTCCTTCTCGACAACGCGCGCGACGCCGACCACGTGCGTCCGCTGCTGCCCGGTTCGCCGGGCTGCCTGGTGATCGTCACCAGCCGCAACCGGCTCACCAGTCTGATCGCCGGCGAGGGAGCGCAGCCGCTCACTCTGCAGCAACTGACCCCCGCGGACGCGCACGACTTCCTGAGGCTGCGCCTCGGCCCGAAGCGACTCTCGGCACAGCCCCTGGCGGTGGACGAGATCATCACCCGCTGCGGCCGGCTGCCGCTGGCGCTGGCCATCGTCGCCGCCCGGGCGGTGACCAATCCCGACTTCCCGCTCAGCGCCATCGCCGACGAACTCCGGGACGGCCAGGACAGCCTCGACGCCTTCGCCAGCGGCGACCTCAGCACCGACGTACGCGCCATCTTCTCGTGGTCGTACGACGCTCTCCCGGGCCCGGCCGCACGCCTGTTCCGCCTGCTGGGCCTGCACACCGGGCCGGACATCTCCGCACCCGCCGCGGCCGCCCTGGCCGGACTCCCGCTGCGGGAGACCCGTACCGTGCTCAGGGAACTCTCCCACGCGCACCTGCTCGTGGAACGCTCACCCGGCCGGTACACCGTGCACGACCTGCTGCGCGTCTACTCCCGCGAACGGCTGAGCATCGAAGAGACCGAGAAGGAGCGGGAGCAGGCGGTCGACCGGCTCCTGGCCTGGTATCTGCACACCGCGGACGCGGCCTACCCCCTGCTCGCCCCGCACCGCCGACGGATTCTCCTGGAGCCGGCGCCACCGGACTGCCTCCCGCTCCAGTTCGCCGCTCACGACCAGGCACTGCAGTGGTGCGAGGTCGAGCGGGCCAACCTCGTCGCCGCCGTCCACCAGGCCGCGGCCTCCGGCCGGGCGGGCACCGCCTGGCGGCTCGCGGCGGCCTCCTGGGCCTTCTTCTATCTCCGCAGTCACCTGCACGACTGGCTCGACACCTCCCGGACGGCGCTCGCCGCCGCCCGCGGTGCCGGCGACCGCAGGGGCGAGGCGCAGAGCCTCGCCGACGTGGCCGGCGCCCTGACGCACCTGCGCCGGTTCGACGAGAGCATCGACCACTACCGGCGGGCGATGGTCCTCTGCAGGGAACTGGGCGACGTGGACGGCAAGGCGCATGCCGTGAGCAACCTCGGCAACGTGTACCTGAACAGCGGCAGGTTCGACAAGGCCGTCGAGTACTGCCGACGAGGACTCATGATGGTGAGGCACCGCGGCTACGCCTGGGGAGAGGCGATCGCCCTGGCCAACCTGGGGGACGCCTACCAGCAGCTCGGCAGGTTCGCCGAGGCCGACGAGTGCCTGGAGCAGTCGTTGACGGTTCTCCGGTCCGTCGGCAATCGCTGGGTCGAAGGTGTCGTACTCGACATCCTCGGCACGGTCGACCACCAGTTGCACCGCTACGACGCGGCCGTCGAACACTACGAGCAGGCTCTTGAGGCGCATCGGGACGTCGCCCACCAATGGGGGGAGGGCCACACCCTGCACCATCTGGGCGACATCCAGCTCGCGATGGGCAACGTCGACGAGGCGCGCACAAGCTGGCTCCGGGCGCTGGCGATCTGGAAGAACTTCGATCACCCCGACGCCGAAAGCATGCGGAACCGGCTCCGCCGCCTGAACGAACCCCCGCACGACGCGGCACCGGACGGGCCCTAAGGGTTGTCCCACTCCAGGCGGGCGCGGTCCAGACACGCCCGTACCGCTTCGGGACCGGAACGCGGCGCGTCCGCGTGGAAGCGGGCGGCGGCCGTCCACAGCCGGGCGGCCAGTTCGGAGTCGCCCGAGATACGTGCGACGTCGGCCCGCACCTCGATCCAGCCGATCGCCTCGGGCGACCGCACGCCGTGGGCTCCGATGTCCCGCCTCTCCCGTCTCGCGATCTCGGCCTCCACCTCATCGAGTCTTCCGTCGTACGCCGCGTCGTACAGGTGACTGTGGTCGTCCGCCGGCGTCGTCGAGGTGCGCGCGTGGAGCAGATCCGGGACGTGTCCGAGGGGGCCGGCCACCCCGGGCACGACGGCACCGGTGTCGCGGGTCCGGCCCGCCACGACCGCGACCACCCCGATCATGATCATGAGAAGTCCCGGATACGCGATCCCGCCCGGCAGTTGCCCCAGCCACAGCCAGGCGATGATCGCGGCCGCGGGCGCCTCCAGCAGGAGCAGCACGCTGACGGCTGTGGCCGGTGCCCGGCCGAGCGCGAAGTTCAGGGAGAACAGCCCGAGCAACTGGGGCAGGAGCAGCAGGCCCAGGAGAGCGATCCAGGTCTCGGTGGTGGAGACGACGACCGGGGTGCCCGTGGCCAGGCAGAGGACGAACAGCTCCACGGCGCACACGGTGGAGCACAGGACCGAGTGCAGCGGAGTGCTGAGACCGGGGCGGGCCTGCTCGCTGAGTGCCGTGTAACCGGCGAGCGCCATCGCTCCCGCGAGGGCGAGGAGGTCGCCGACGAGGGCCGCGGAGCCGGCCCGCAGGTCCGCGCCGCTCGCGAGCACCGCCCCCAGCACCGACACCGAGAGTCCCAGCCACGCCGTACGCGAGAGGCGGGTGCCCTGCACCGTGGCGATGGCGGCCTGCCACACCGGCTGGGTGGCGACCATGGCGGTCGCCATCGCGACGCTCGTCATCTTCGCGCCGGTCATGAAGGTGGTGAAGTGGACGGCCAGCGCGGTGCCGGCCAGGACGCTGTAGAGCACGGCGCGGCGTTGCCGGTCCCGGACGAGGCGCCGTTCCTTCCGGAGGATGCCGCGCAGTTCGCCCCGTCGGATCGCGAGGAGGACCGGGCCCATGGTGAACAGCCCGAGCGCGTTGCGGCCCAGTGCCAGGGTGAGCGCGGGCGCGGTGGCGAACGCGGTCAGGGGCGCGGTCGCGGAGAAGGCGATGACGGTGAGGAGCACCGCGAGCAGGGAGGTGGCGTCGAGTCTGGAGCGCATGACGAGACAGGGGCCTTAACTGGGAGGGCGGCCGTGCACCCCACGCGACGGATCGGAACCGGGAACGGTTCATCGGAACCTGGAACGGTTCACTCGACGCTCGTACGAGTGGCGGTGAACTGTTCGGGCGCCGATGCCGTTATGCCTCCCGTCCACCCCCGGCCGACCCGCCAAGGAGAACGCGTTGCCTGAACGACCTCCGGACCGTCGTTTCCCGTCGAACGGTCTGCTGAAGTGGCGGAAGACCGGAGCGGCCGCGGCCGCGGCCCCCTCGCCGCGGCCCGCGGCGCCTCGCGCCACTACGGTGCGGATTCCGGTATCCCCGCCCCCCGCCGCTCTGCTCCCCCTGCCCGAGGGGTTCGACCTGTCGCCGGAAGCCGCCGCGTACCTGGAGGAATCCGGGCGGAACCCAGCGCACCGCGCGGGCTGAGCCGGGTTGCGCCGAGTGGACAACGTCACCAGGGGCACCGACCCGCGGTCCTCGCCCCCCGCATCCCCCCAGCCCCCGCGGATACCGGACGTCGACGTACTGCGCGGGTTCGCCCTGTTCGGCATCCTCCTGGTCAACGCCACCGTCATGGCCGGGCCGCACATCGGTGCGGGCGGGGCGCTGGACGCGTCACGGGCGGACGCGGTGGCCCGATGGCTGGTCACGGCCTTGGTCAGCGGCAAGTTCTACCTGCTCTTCTCCTTCCTGTTCGGGTACAGCTTCACGCTGCAGCGGGCCGCCGCCGAACGCGCGGGCGCGCCTTTCGCACCCCGGCACCTGCGCCGGCTGACCGCGCTGTTCCTCCTGGGCCTCGCGCACGCCGTCCTCCTCTTCCCCGGCGACGTCCTGGTGGTCTACGCGGTCCTGAGCCTCGTACTGTTCGCGGCCCGCGACCTCGCGCCGCGCACAGCCGTACGGATCGCGGTCTGCCTCATCGCGGTGGTCGCGGCGGGTCTGCTGGCCTCGGGGCTGTTCACGGTCGCCCTCGCGGAGCCGGCGCGGGCGCGGGACATCACCGTCGTGATCCAGGAGATGGCGGCGGCCCGCCCCGATGACTTCGGGTCGGCCGTAGCGGCCAACGCGGGGCAGTGGCGCGACGCGCTGGGGTGGAACATCCTGTACGGCGCCGACATGCTGGCGGCCTTCCTGCTGGGGCTCGCCGCCGGCCGCCGCCGGCTCCTCGCCGACAGCCACCGGTACCGCGCGTGGCTGGTGCAGATCACGGTCAGCGCGCTTCCCCTCGGCCTGGCCGGCGGTGCCTTCATGGCGGTCTGCCGCAACGGGCCGCTCGACACCCGCTGGTACGACGTCGGCTCGGCCGTCGGCATGCTCACCGCCCCGGCGCTGACGGCCGCCTACGCCTGCGGTGTGCTGCTCCTGTCGCGCACCCGGCCCGGCCGCCGGGCGGCCGGCCCGCTGGCCGCGGCCGGCCGCCTGGCCCTGACCCACTACCTCACCCAGTCGCTGGTCATGGCACTGGTCTTCACCGGTTACGGACTGGCGTGGTACGGCCGCTTCGGCACCGTGACCCTGCTGATCGGCTGCTGCGCCCTGTACGGCGCCCAACTCGCCTACAGCACGTGGCTGTCGGGCCGGGTCCGGTACGGGCCGGCCGAGTGGCTGCTGCGCGCGGTGACGCTGGCCCGCAGACCCTGAGGACTACGGCTTGCGCAGGGACACCGCGTCCCGCTCCCAACGGCTCGCGCCGTCCGCGGGGCCGGCGGACGCGGTCCAGGAGCGGGTGGCCCGCTCGGTGATGGCGGCCGTCTCGGCCTTGGCCGCCGCCGAGATGACACCGGCGTCGGGCTCCTTGTACCAGGGGCGCAGGCGGATCAGCGCCGGCCGTACACCGGTGGCCAGCAGCAGGGCGGTGCCCTTGGGCAGCGCCCGGATACGGTCCGCGGGCAGCACCGGGTCGAGCCGGTACGAGTACGAGCGGGAGGTGCCGTCCTTGCTCCTGGAGACGGACGCGGTGCGTACGTCCTGGTTGCCGACGAGCTTGGAGATCTTCTCCACGAAGTCGGCGTCGTCGAGTCCGGCGCCGAGCAGCTTGATGGTGGCCGCGCTCCACAGGGCGTCCATGCCCGCCTCGCCCCACACCCGGCTGCCCTGACGGTAACTCTGCAGCAACGTCACGACGTTGATGCCCCGGGAGCCGAAGTGGCTGTACAGGTCCGGCAGGTCGGAGATGCGGCAGACGTTGGCCGCCTCGTCGAGGACGGCGGTCATCGGCGGGTCGAGCCGGCCGCCCATGCGCTCGGCGGCGACGACGCCCGCCCGCATCGTCGTGTCGGCGAGTCCCGCGATGACGCCCGCGGCCGAGCCGCCGCCGTCCTTCGACAGCAGGTAGAGGGTGTCCCGGCCCAGCACGTGCTGGTGCGGCTTGAACTGCGCGAGCGCGGGATCGGGAGTCACCCAGGCCACGATCTCGGGGTCGAGCAGACAGGCCACGCACTGCCGGGCGGTCTCGTAGATGCCGTCGCGGGTCTCCACAGCGCCCCGGACCGTGCCCTGCAACTGCTCGGCCATCGCGGTCATGTCGACGTCGCGCAGCAGGTCGATGGGGGTGCGGTCGGCGGGGTCGGCGAGCCAGGCCAGCAGGTCGAGCACGGAAGCCCCGCCGCGGGCGGCGGCCAGGAACAGGGAGGTGAGGGTGTTCTGGGCGGCGGAGATCCAGAAGTCCTTCTTCGACTGGTCGTCGTTGACGGAGGCGACGAAGTGCCCGGCCAGACGACGGGCGCCCTCGATGGTGTGGCAGTCGGAGAGGATGTCCCACCACATGGTGCGCGGAGTGTGGGCGATGCCCTGCGGGTCGAACGTCCAGACCCGGCCGGCCTTCTCGCGCGCGGCGCGGGTGACGGCGTACACATCGGACTTGTTGGACGTCAGCAGCACCGCGCCCTGGGCGCGCAGCACCCGGGGGACGGCGATGCCGGTGGACTTGCCCGCCCGGGGAGCCATCAGGTCCAGTTCCACGTCCTCGAAGGAGGAACGCAGTTCCGGGCCGTTCGGAGCGAGGTCGCCGAGGAGGTTGCCGGTCTCGTCGGGATGGAGGTGGGCGCGGCCCTTGAGCGAGGGGCGCAGATCACGGGCCCGCTCCGCGATGCCGGCCGGGGCCAGGGCGGCCAGCTCCCGGTTGTCGGCCAGTCCCCGGGGCCGGGAGACGTACCGCAGGACCCGCCGCGCGGTCAGGACGGCGGCGGCGACGGCCGAGCCGAAGACCAGGGCGACACCGAAAAACACCCCGGCCGCCGGAGCGCCCGGCCACAGGTGCGCGGGTCCGTCGGAGAGGAAGGTGCCGAAGGTCGCCAGGGTGAACGGCGGGGGGTGCCAGCCCGAGCCGGTCAGCGCGGCGCCCAGGGTCCCGCCGAGCCACACCCCGCCGAAGAGCACCGCGCCGGCCCCCGCCACGAGGACGATGGCCCACGGCGCCAGTTCGCTGCCGTACCCCCGGCCCTTGGCCGCCGCCTCGCTCATGCGGTCGGCGCTCCTTCCGCGTGCCACCGCTTGACGCCCTCGGCGGCCCGCGCGGACGCCTTCTCGATGACGTCCTCGTTCTCGATCCAGCGCTTGTTGGTGTCGTGCAGCCGCCGTTCGGTGTCGGTGATGGCGACCTGGATCGGGATGCCGGGCCGGCCACCGACCTTGATCAGGAAACGTCCGCGACCGGGTGGTTCCTCGCGGTCTCCGTGTGCGGCCCAGCCCGGGGGCGAGGACCAGGACGAGACCAGTTCGATCTCCCGGCGGGACAGGCCCACGATCTGGCCCAGCTCCTCCATCTCCTGGCGCGGCAGCCCCGCGCAGACCACCATGCCGGCCCGCTCGACGAAACCGCGTGCCTTGACCCGGTCGGCGTCGGTGCCCAGCGCCTCGGCGTCCTTCAGCGTGTGGGTGATCTTGGCGTCGCCCAGGCCGAGGCTTCGGTTGAGGCGGGTCAGCGCGTCGATGCGGTCCACGATGCCCGAGGCGGCCCGCAGCGGCCGCCACAGCTCGTCGAGCACGGTGAAGAACCAGCGGCGGGGCCGCAGTCCGGCGTCCGCCAGGGCGTGCGAGGCGGCCACCGTGCCCAGGCCGTCCGACCAGGCGGCCAGCATCGCGGCCGCGGTGAGCTGGGTGTCCGCCTCGCCGATCCGGGAGATGTCCACGCACACCGCCGGTGAGTCCAGGTCGATGCGGGTGGACGTCTCGGAGGCGAACGTGTCACCCAGCGGTCCGTCCAGGACGCCCAGCAGCGAGCGGTGCAGCGGGTCCACGGCGTCCCGGTAGCGGGTCTCGTCGCCGCGGTCCAGGGTCACCGCCCGCACCCGGTCCGGCCCTTCGGCGAGGATGCGCAGCAGGTCGGGCAGGAGCGGCTGGCGGTCGGGCGGCGTGCGCTCGCGCAGGTGGTGCAACGCGGCGGACAGCACCGACTGTTCGTGGTCGTCCACGGGACGGTCCCGCACGATGGTGACCAGCGCGGCGACCATGTTGAGGACCCGGCCGTGGGTCTCGGCGCTCAGCACCCGGCCGGCCTCGCCGCCGATCCGCCGGGCGGCGGCACCCATGGCGCCGGGGTCGAGGACGTTGATGCCGCCGACCCCGCGCCCGATCGAGATGACCTGGCCGCCCAGGGCGCGCACGGTGTCCGCGTAGTCGGGCTTGAGGTCGCCCAGCACCAGCGGCACCACACCGGTGGCGGCGAGTCCGATCAGCATGCGGTTGACCAGGGTGGACTTGCCCAGGCCGGGCATGCCGAGCATGAACAGCGAGGGGTTGGAGATGTAGTGGGCGCGGGTGAACCAGGACAGCGGATCGCCGCACACGGTGGCCCCGGTGTACAGGTGCTGGCCCAGCGGGACGCCGCTCATGGGGGCGCCCGAGCCCGCGGCGAACGGCCAGAGCCCGCACGCCTGCACGGTCGTGGCCCGCCACATCGTCGGGGGGTCCAGGTTGGCCACCTGGCCGCCCCCGGGGCCGGGCCAGCCGCGGGCCGGGACGGTCTGTTCCCGGGGCCGGGCGGGCGCCTTCCCGGCGGCCTTCTTCGCCGCCTGCCTGGTCGCCTGCTTCGTCGCCTTGTTCGTCGTTCTCACAGCGCTTCCTTCAGCTCGCGCGGGACCAGGGTGTACTCCCACGGCAGGATTCCGGTCGGCAGGGTGCAACTGAACGCCGCCGCCTGCATCCGGTCGGCCGGGCGCATCAGCAGCCGGGCGCCGGCCAGTTGGTTGCGCACCGAGGCGTTCGCGTCGTCCAGGTCGGCCTCGGAGTCGACCGTCACCGTGACCATCAGCGAGAACTCCACCAGGCCGGCACCGGTGGCCTCCTCCACCGCGGTCTGCTCGGCCGCGCTCACCTCGTTGGCGGCCCGCGCCTGCACCATGCCGCGCCGGGAGGTCGCCATGAACTGGGCGGAACGCCGGTCCGCCTCGACGATGCGCGCGGAGGTCGCCGGGTCGATGGGGCGGTACAGCAGCGCGACCCGCTTGCGGCGGGTGCCCGCAGTGGCCTCCAGCAGACCGTGCAGCACGTTGGCACGGACCGTGCCGCGCGGTGCGAGGGTCAGCATCCAGGTCCGGGACACCCCGGAGTCGTGCAGGTAGGCGTTGGCCGTCTCCAGGGTCGCGGTGGGGCCCGCGTCGTCCCAGTCGAGTCCGGTACCGCCGTGCTGGGCACGGGCGTCGAGGACGTCGCCCGCGACGGCCGGGTCGTAGGCGACCCGTACGACCTCGGCGATGCGCTCGGCGGACAGGGGGGTGGCCGGTCCGCCGCCCGCGCCCACGATGCCCGCCAGCAGGCCGGGGATGCGAATGGCCAGGTCGGTGATGATCTCGTCGCTCTTGCGCCGCTGGCCGTTGGCCGGCCCGTAGGTCAGCGAGATGTAGGTGTGCATCTCGGAGGAGGCGGCGGGGTAGCGCTGGACCACCTCCTCCATCACCGCCCGTGCCGCGGCCGGGGCGTCGGGGCGGATCCGCGGCATCAGTTCGTTGGCCAGCCGGTTGCCCGTGTCCGGGGCGGTCTCCACCACCACGGCGGCGCCGCGCAGGCCCGGCTCGGCGGAGAGGCGGGCCAGCCAGTGGCCCCAGGACGCCACCCAGGTGTCCACCTGGTCGGGGTCGACGAGGGAACCGCCGTCGGGTTCGCAGCCGAGCACGATGGTGTAGAGGTTGCGGCTGCGGTGGTGCAGTACACCGAAGGGCTGGTCATAGGCGTCCCTGCCCTCCTTGACCTGCACCCGGCTCAGCAGCCCCGGCGGACGGAACCGGCCGCCCGGCCGGGAGGCCAGCGGACCCGACACATAGGTGGTCGATCCCTTGGCCTTGCGCTGGAACCAACTGAGGCGCAGGGCGATGAGCTGGTAGACGTTCCGCCCGTCCTGGGTGCGCGCGGTCAGCGGCAGCAGGAGCACGGCCTGGATGACGACGGCGACCAGGGTGACCTGAAGCGAGATCAGGGACAGCATGAGGTCGAGGACGATCCCGCCGAACACCCCGACGGTGCCGATCAGGCCGAGCGGCCCCAGCCCGGGCCGTCTGGGCCTGCGCCAGTTCCCGTACGTGGGCTGGACGACGGAGGCTTCGGTGGACATGGGGGTACCTGCTTCGCTTCCGGTGAGTGGATCGTGCGGCCGACGAGGAGGGCGTACGGCCCGTGTTGTGCGGTCGGTGCCCGCGAACCGGGTGGGTGCCGGCGATCAGTGCCTGTCACTGTTCCGGTTGGCGTCCGACACCCCGCTCGCGGTGATGTTCGCGGCGCCCTTGGCGGTCTTGGCGGCGACCGCCGCGGCGCCGAGCACCGCGGCGCCGATGACGGGCAGTGGCGCCCGCGCGGCGGCGGCGCTGCCCCCGCCCGACGACGAACCTCCGCCGCCCGACGACGAACCTCCGCCGCCCGACGACGAGCCGCCTCCGCCGGACGAGCCCGACGCCCTGCTCTCGCCGCTGCCGCCGCCGCTTCGGCCGCCGCTTCCTCCTCCCCCTCCGCCGCTGCCGCCCGAGGCGCGGCCGGGCGAGGAACCGGAACTGCCGCTGGCCCCCGTGGGTGCCTTGGCCGCGGTGGCCGCGGCGGCCGCGGGGTTCGCCCGGGTGAGGGCGCCGCCGGCGATCGACTTCGCTCCGGAGGCGATGCCGCCGGCGATGCCCATGGTGGCCTGCCCGACCGAGTCGCCGCCGAGGGCCTCCGTCGCCGGAACGATCACTCGCATCAGCGCCGGCAGGGCGATGGCCGACAGCAGGAGTACTCCCATGCCGGCGATCTGCGTATTGGTCTGGCTGGTGTTGTCCGCGTTCACCATGACGGAGCCCGAGTAGAGCACGAGGCTGACCGTGGGCTTGTACAGCAGCCAGGCGATCAGCCAGCCGAGGTGCTTGCGCCACCAGTTGCCGCCCCAGTCCGACATGGAGGCGGCGGCGGCCAGGGGGAACGTCCCCATCAGGATGATCATCACGCCGAGCCGGATCCACATGAGGAGCGCGTGGATGATGCCGGCCAGGAGCAGGAGGCAGCCGACGACCAGCAGCAGCATGGCGGGTATGTCATCGCTGCAGTCGATGCCGCGCATCAGATTTTCGAGACTCTTCTCGAACAGGTGGTGCGAGTACCTGTCCATGAGGACGATGAATGTGATGATCACGGAGCTGGCGGCGGTGTTGACCAGGGTGACGCGCATGACCCCCTTCAGCGCGGTCTGGCCCGCCTCGCCCCTGCGGTCCAGCGCCATCTTGATCGCGGCGAAGAGGATCGACCCGATGGACAGGTAGACGACGATCCACTGGATCTGGCTGTTGATCTCGTTCGACGCCGCCTCGTCGTAGGAGTCGATCTCGCCCACCGAATCGAAGATCCCGAGCGCGCCACGCATCACGATCTTGGCGACCATCTTGATCATCTCGCCGATCGGATCGGAGAACATGCCGAAGAAGTCGAGCGGGCTACCGCCGCATTTCGCAGCCAAGTACACGTCAATCTCCCCACGCGGCGAAGTCGCCGGGTTGTGCCTGCCGCACCACTGAGTAGAGCGACCCGTCGTCGTGCGGAGCCACCTTCCAGTCACCGTCCCGCCAGCGCACGGACACCGACGTCGACAGATAGCCGCCGGCCGGATTGGTCAGGAGCAGCCGTACGGTCGCGGAGCCGGCCGCGTACGAGGACAGCGAGAAGCCCACGAACCGCCCGATGGCGCTCTCGCCGAGGTCCGTCGTCCCCTTCTCGGCCATGCCCGCGACGAATTCGTCGCGCGGTGTCCCGGGCACGACCTGCTGCTCCGCGGCGCTGCGCCAGGCGGCGCCGCTCAACTGGACGGGTATGACGTGCGCCGCCAGTACCGCGCCCGTGGGTGTGTGGGCGAAGCACCACCACACGGAGGTGTCGGTGTGCAGCGGGCCGGCCGTCGGTGAGGTGGGAACCATGATGCCGACGAGCTCTCGCCATCGTAGATCCGTCGGTGTGGTGGTCGGCCGCGCGGTGTTCCGGTCGTCGGTACGGCAGTTCTCCGGCCGGCCGCCCGGACCGCTGCGGACCTGCTGCGGGTCACCGGGGGACAGCGGGCCGGTCAGTCCGGACAGCTCGTCCCGGCCGACGGTCGCGACCTCGGTCTCCCCGTCGACGGACCTGCCCGTGGTGACACCGCTCAGGAGGGCCACCAGCGACATGACCACGAGAAGACCGAGGAACCCGGCCGAGTTCCGCCAGCCCCGCTGCTTGTAGAAGGGCCCGTCGGCCGGGCTCCGTTTCCGTATCGCGCTGAACATGTCGGTGCTGTCTTTCGCCGCTGATCAGGCGTCGTCCGCGAAGACGAACGAGATGATGGGGCCCGCGGTGGCGACGAGAATGCAGCCTCCCAGCACCATGCCCAGCCGGCTGAGGTGCTCGGAACCCTCTCCGCGCTTCATGGACACGGCCATCATGATTCCGGTGACCAGGACTCCGGCCACACCGGCGGCGGTCCCGGCCCAGCCGGCGATGCCCAGCACGGTGTCGACCGCGTCGGCCAGCGCGCCGGGGGCCTGCCGGTCCGGGGTGGGCACCTTGTTGGTGCCGCCTTCGCCTCCGCCGGTGTCGGCTCCGGCCAGGTAGTTCCAGCCCATGGCATGGAGGGAGTGCAAGGTGTCCTTCATCGGGTTCTCCGCTGTCATCAAAAGGTCGGGTGTGCGGTGTCATCAGGAACGCCCCGGGAGGGGCGGGTCAGAGATAGGGCGTGATCACGAAATTGACGAGGGGCCCCGCGCTGATGCCGAGGATGCAGGCGCCCAGGACGGTGGCGAACCCTCGGAAGTGTGTCGCCCCCTCACCCATCTCGCCGCGGCGCAGTTGCAGGGCCATCTGGGTGCCGATGATGATCACACCGGCCACGGCGGCGGCCGTCACGATCCAGGCGAGGTTGCCCAGCAACTCGCCTGCCTGCGGGTTCGGATCGAACGTTCCGTTGGGGGCGAACTCGGGATCGGGGCCCGCGAGGTTCATCGCGGTCCCGCCGATCGGCCGGGTGCACCGGAGGTCAGCTCCGCCAGTGCTCGCACCTGCTTCGGCAACGGATCCGCCTCCTCGCCGAGGCGCCACGCGGGAACCCACGGAACGCGGTGGACCTCGGCGGCCGACCGCAGTACGCGCACCCGCCGGCCGAGCGGCCGGGGCAGCCGTCCCGGCGCGTCGGCGACGAGCACCACGGCGACGAGGTGCACGCCCGCGGGGTGATCCCCCAGACGCAGTGCGTTGAGGAACTGGGACGCCGCCTGCATCCCGCCGGCGTGCGTGCGGGCCACCAGGAGGACCCCGCCGGGTTCACCCCGGGCGGGCAGGGGCCAGCGCAGCCCCAGGTCAGCGCCGCCCAGCACGCGAGCGAGGGTGCTCGCCCCGCCGCCGCCGTGCGCGTTGACCCAGGCGATCCGCTGCCCCCGGTGCGGCGAAGGCTCCTCCGCGGTGGGCCCGGCCGGGCCCGGCCGGCCGGACCTCGGCAGCGCGTCCGGCGGCACGGTGGCCGCCGGAGCGGCCTGCCGAGTGGCCGGACCACGAGTCCACATCTGCGAGCCGGCGGATGCCGTCGACGGGACACCCATGAGCGTCCACCCCTTCCCTCGGTTCCGAACTGTGGCGATGAATCCCGCATTGAACTGATCGGCCTCCGCGCCCGTTGGGTCGGTGCCGGGCGGCGGTGATCCGTCGGGCAGCTACTACGGGAAATCGCGTGACCTGGTTCAGCGCCGTTTGAAACCAGCTCACGCGGGCGGACATGAGGGGAGCGACCGGAGCGTGGGCGCAGGTGGCACCAAGAAGGCCCAGTCCTCCGACGGCAAAGGGATGAACACCGCGCTCGTGGTCGCCGGCGCGGGTGCGGGCTACCTGGGATGTCTGTTCAGCCCGCTGATCCTGCTGCTCCTGCTGGTCGGGGTGATCGTGGTATGCGCCATCGGGGTCATCTTCTGGCCCCTTGTGATCATCTGTCAGATCTTCGGTTGCGGTGGCGGAGGGGACGGGGCGCACGTCGACAGCGACAAGGTCGCCGAGGCGTTCGCCAGCGACGGCAAGGGCGAGCTGATCGAGGAAAGCGTGTCCGCGGACTACTTCGAGTACATCCGGGACGCCGGGAAGGAGTGCGATCAGATCGGCCCGATCGTCATCGCCGCGCAGATCCAGCAGGAGTCCATGTTCAACGCGAGCCTGGTCGGACCCGACGGGGCCGAGGGCATCTCCCAGTTGCCGCCGGACAAGTTCGACGAGTTCGGCGAGGACGACGACGACAACGATGACACCTCGGCCCTGGACGCGGGCGACTCGATCAGGGCACAGGGCAGGTACATGTGCTCCCTGGCCGAGGACATCGACACCCTCATCGCCAACAACGAACTGCGGGGAAAGGACCTGGACCGGCTCGATCTCACCCTGGCGGCCTACCACGTGGGTCTCGACGAGGTGAAGAAGGCGAAGGGCGTACCGGCCCAGGGCGGCGCGCAGAACTACATCTTCGGCGTCAGGACGTCCTTCGGCATGTACTCGGGCGCCGTCGACCTCCCCGAGGGGGAGACCTACCCCAGCGTCAGCCCACTGCCGCTCGACTCCATCGGCCCGGGCCGCCGTGAGGAGGAGGGGATCGGACGGTGAGCGACCTTCTGCGTACCCGGGCACTGCCCATGAAGGTGCTGATCACCTCCGACGGCGGTGTGCTGGTCGACGGCGCCCCCGTCCGGGTGCCGGCCGGCGAACCGGTCCTGGTGTTCGTACTCGGCACGATGCGCCGCCGGGCCCTGGCCGCGGGCGGCCCCGTGGCGGCGTCGATCGTCGACCGGCAGGCGGAGTACGCCAGTCACGTCGAGGTCACCGCCGACGGCGCCTGCCGGATCGTCCGGCACGAGAGCAGCCGGGAGGTGCCCGGGGCGGAGCCCCCCTCCGGACCCGGGCCGAGCCCGGCCGGGTCCGGGTGGCCCGCCGACATACCGGCGTCGCCGTCGCCCTCGGTACCGGTACCGATGCCGGTACCCGTCCCGGACGCACTCGCCGAACTCGTCGCGCGGATACGCGTCGCCATCGACACCGGTGCGCTGGAACGGGCGGCGGCGCTGGCGTTCCGGCTGCTGGAGCACACCACACGGACCTACGGCGACACCCACCCCTACACGCTGGAGGCGCGGGCACTGGACGCGTTCACCACGTACCGGTGCGGCGACTACACCGCCGCGGGCGCGCGTTGCCTCGAACTCGCGGAGACCCGTCGGCAGTTGGACGACCCGCGCGCCCACGAGGAACTGCTGCGCGCGGTCGCCCTGTGGCGGCTGATCGACGACCCGTCGTCGGCCGTCGACCACGGCCGGGCGGTGCTCGCGACCTGGTCCCGGCTCGCCGCGGAACGCGGTTCAACCGCGACGGCGCCGAATAGTTGAGAAGCGCGGACCGATGTATACGCGCCCGTCAACAGTGTCACCGCCGGGCCCGCGGACACCCTCACCCGAGGGGAAACCCACAGCTCATCGGTACAGGTGTCCGATATGCGGCGCCGCCCCTTTCGCGGTATGCGCCCTTCCGTTTCGGCGGAACCCGGCGCTCCGACATCAATCGAACGTCAACGCGATGTGGATACCCAGTCGGAACACTCCCCGGTCTAGGCCATCGAGCGCGGCCTTCAAGACCTGACCTGGCTCCGAGGTCATGTAGCGAGGGAGTAAGTACGTGAGCTGGACAGTGATGGGCTCTCTAGGGGCGGTGAACGCCGCGGAACGCGCGATGCGTACGCTCCACGACGAACAGTCGGGCCCGCTGTACGCCTACGTGGTGAAGTTGTTGAACGGCGACCGGTACAAGGCCGAGGACGTGGTGCAGGAGGCGTTGCTGCGCTGCTGGCGGACGCAGGACGTGACCGGCGACCAGCCCCTGCGGCCCTGGCTGTTCAGAGTGGCCCGCAACCTCGTCATCGACGAGTACCGGATGCGCAAGACCCGTCCCCAGGAGGTCAACGGGAACGCCTGGCTGGAGGATCTGCAGCCCAGGCCCGACGACGTGGACTGGCTGCTCTCCTCCATCCTGCTCCAGGAGGCGTTCAAGCAGTTGTCGCCCGACCATCGTGACGCGCTGTGGGAGACGTACTTCTCCGGCAGGTCGATGCGCGAGGCGGGAGAGGTACTGGGCATTCCGTCCGGCACGGTCAAGTCGCGTGTGCATCACGCGGTGCGCGCCCTGCGGCTGGCCATGGAAGTGGTCGAGAACCCCGACGCCTCCAGCACCTCCGACGCCTCCAGCACCTCCGACGCCTCCAGCGCCTCCGACGCCTCCAGCGCCTCCCGCGACGAAGCCGGCAAGGCGTCCCCGCGGTACCTGCCCTCCGCCGCCTGAGCTTCGTCATCGCCTCCCGGTGGCGGGGCGGCGAAAGTCCGCGGCGGGTCCCGCCGGGGGTTCGGGCCGGCCGGGCTCAGCCCGCACTCTGGAGCCGCATCGTGTCGTCCACCGCGGGCCGCTCCCAGGACATCGTGGCCCGCGGCTTCTGCGGCGCGGGCGACTTGTCCACGGCGGGTTCCGGCGGCGGCGGTGGCAGCGGCGCCGGTGTGTTCGCCGTGGCGTACGCCCGCAGCAGCGACTCACGGTGAGCGAGGACGGCGGTCAGCGCGTCGCCCCCCGGGCCCGGCATCTGGCTGCGCATCCGGATCACGGCGACCCCGGCGGTCAGCGCCTCGTCCACCTGGGGGATCTGCTTCCAGAGCCGTTCGGCGCGGCTCGCCACCGCCTCCGCCTGCTCCGCGTTCCCCCGGTAGTGCCAGCGTTCGGCGACGTCGCGGTACAACTGGATGCCGCCGACCGGGTCACCCGCGAGTGCGGTGGCCCGGGCCCGGACCTCGCGGATGCGCAGGGTGTCGGGGTGGGACACACCGAGGGTGGCCGTGGCCCGCGTGTCGAGCAGCGCGGCGAGCGCGCCGGCCCGGTCGGCACGGCCCGCCGCAAGATGGTTCTCCACCTGCTCCAGGGACTCCGGGTACGCCTGCGGCTCCTTGTACGCCTGCGGCTCCCTCCGCGCGGCGGAGGCCGGGAGGGGAGTGGAGGAGCCGGGTGGTGTCGCGCCGGTGACCGTCGTGCCGGTGACCGGCACGCCGACTGCTGTGCGGCCGGCCGCCGGCGTGCCGACCGGAGGCGGGCTGATCGCCGGCGCGTCGGCGGCCGTTGGGCTTGTCGCCGTCGCGCCGGTGGCCGCCGACCTCCCCCGGCGCCTCGACCGACGCCGCTTCGGTCCCGTGGCACGCGCTGCGCTGTCCGGTACCTCGCTCACCTCTCCCTCGGGAGAGACGATCAACCGCCATACGGCGCCACCCGGCTCGGCGGCGGTGGCCCGCACGGCCCGGCCGAGCCCGGCCGCGACGTGGGCTACGACGTCCAGGGCGGCGGCGCGTGTGGCGTGCCCCGACGTCGGCACCAGCGGCCCCGACACGAGCACCCGGCCGTCCTCGTGGACGGTGAGGTCGTAGACCGGCCACGCCGGTACATCCGCGGCATCCTGCATCGTTGACATGGCGTTTCTCCCGTGCGGTTGGACACCCCGACCTGATCCCGGGGAAGGCCCGCCCCGGTCCGGGACGGGCGCTAGCGGACGGTGACGTCGGCGACCCGCCACGGCTTGTCGGCCGCCGTGCGGGTCAGGCGTACGTAGACCGCGACGACGACGGGCTCGCCGGACCACCCCGCGCGCCCCGACGGGGTGGCGGTGACGATCCACTGCCGCCATGCCTCGGTGTCGGTGTCGGGGGGCTGGGCGGCGTCCGGGGTGCTCTCCGGCACGACCGTGGTACGGGCCTGGTGGTCGGCCCACGTCTGCCACTCGGCGCCGGCGACCGGCGGCTGCTCGCGCGCACGCAGCCGTTCCGCGTACGCCTTCGTCAGCCAGCCCGCGTCCGCGGCACGTAGCTCGGCGTCGTGCGGACCGCGATCGACGGTGGTGTCGAAGGTCCACAGTGCGGTGAGCGCGCCCTTGCTGACCGCGTCGGCGTCGGTACGGTCGATGTCCCCGGGCCGGACCGTGCGCACGCCTGGCGTACCGGCGTCCGTGGGCTCGGAGGGAGTGGCGGGCCCCGGGGGTTTCGAGGGCTCCACGGCCACGGACGTGTGCGTACCCGGGGCGGACGGTGTCGGATACGGTCCGGTGCCGGTCGCCGCGGGCGCCGGGGAAGTCGCGGCGGCCGCGGGACTGTCCGACGACGGCCGCGCGTTCTCCTCGCCGCCGCCCCAGCCGCACCCCTCGGCCGCGAGACCGAGCGCGAGCACCGTCGCCGCCGTGGCGGCGACGCCCCAGATTCGTGGGGAAGTCATCCGAATCGCCTCACCGTCTGGGGCTTGCTCGCGTAGTACTGCTCGTCGAGGTTGCTGATCTTCACGACGTCACCCGTCTTCGGCGCGTGGATGAACTGCCGCCCGCCCAGGTAGATACCGATGTGGTCGTAACTTCCGTTGAGCTGGAACCCGATCACGTCACCGGGGCGCAGATCGTCCCGCGCCACCGCCTTGCCGGACCTGACCTGAAGCTGGCTGACGCGGGGGAGGAGGAGACGGCCGCCGGAGGCGTGGTAGACGGCGTTCTGCACGAGGCTTGAGCAGTCGAACCCCACCGTGCCCGCTCCCTGGGCGAAACCGAGGCTGGGGCCTTCCGGTCCGCCGCCGCCCCATGAGTAGGGGGTGCCGAGCCACTCCTTGGCGTTGGCCACCACCCTGTTCCCGAACGAGCCGTCCGCCGCGCCGGGTTCGGCGGAATCGCCGGGGCCGGATGTTCCGGATTTCCCGGAGGTTCCGGATGTTCCGACACCGCTGTACTTGGTCATCAGTGTGATGATCCTGGTGACATAGCCCTGGGTCTCCGGGTAGGGGGGCACTCCCCCCGCCTGCTGGACCGCTCCGGGACCCGCGTTGTACGAGGCGAGCATCAGCCGGGTGAGGTCACCGCCGATACCCATCTCCCTGACCTTGTCCGCGAGCCAGCAGTCGTAGCGGGCCTGGGTCATGATCGCGTCGCCCGGGGTGAACGGGTCGGCCACACCGTCCGGCTCGGGCGTGCCGTCCTTGCCGGCCGCGTCCACCCCCCACGTCGCCCAGGTGCCGGGGATGAACTGGCTCAGTCCCTCGGCGCGGGCGGGGCTCACGGCCTTGGGGTTCCAGCCCGACTCCGCCTCGATCTGGGCGGCCACCAGCGGCGCGCTGACCTCCGGACAGAGGTCGCCGGCCCGCTCGATCCACCGTACGTACTCCGGTGGAACGAGATCGGACCTGAGCCCGGTGACCAGCCCCACGGGTGCGATGTCCTGTTCCTCCTGGCCCACGGCCCCCAGGACCGACAGGGCGACCAGGGAGCCGACCAGCCCCAGGACAGCGCACCCCGTCACCAGCGTGACCGGTCTCGTCCGGGCGGTGCGGCCGCTCACCGGCGATCTCCCCCGCGCGGTGCGGCCCCCCGCGAGAACCTGAGATCGAACATGGATAAATCCGCCCTTAACTACCGCAATGCCAACAAGAGTTGTTTGTTGCGATTTATCTACTCATGTGTATTATTCGGCCAGTTGTGTCGACGGCCGAAGGAGATGTCTTGGCAGGGGATGAGCAGGTCGTCAATCCCTGGTTGCCGCAGTCGCGCCGCCCGGGGGACACCAACGGAAAACCCCGGCAATCGGTTCAAGGAATGCCGGCCGGACTTTCCGGACCGGGCACACCGCAGGGCGCGGGGGTGCCGCGGCCGGAGCGGGCGCTGCCCGTGGCACGGCCGCGGCTGGGTGACGGCCGGTCCTGGTGGTGGCTCGGCGTGCACGGGGGCGCGGGCGTCAGCACGCTGGAGCGGACCGTGCCCGGCGGCAGGGACGCCGAGCGCGCCTGGCCGTCGGCGCCGGAGAACCAGCCGGTCGTCCTCGTCGCCCGCTCCAGCGCGCACGGCCTCGGCGCGGCACAGAGCGCCGCTCAGCAGTGGGCCTCCCGCATGGTGACCGGCGTCGACCTGCTCGGCCTGGTCGTCGTCGCCGACGCTCCCGGCCGGCGCCCCCGGCTACTGCGCAACCGGGTGCTGCTGGTCTCCGGCGCCGTACCCCGGCTGTGGGAGATCCCCTGGGTCGAGCCCTGGCGGCTCGGCGAGCCGCATCTGCCCAAGGAATGCGTATCCCTCGCCCACGACCTGGCCCGACTCACGCAACCCATGTAGAACCCACCTGAAGGGGAACCGAGTTGTCCACTTTGATGGCGGCCCTCATGGACGCCTCGCCGCACCTGACCCAGGCGGTCGCGGCCGCACCGCGGCCCTCCGGTGTGCCCGACGTCGGCGGAGGTGAGGCGCCGCCCGGCGCCGAGGACCTGCTGAAGATCCTCAGATGGGTGGCCTGGAGCGTGACCGTCCTGTGCGTCGCGGGCATCCTCGGCGTCGCCGGGCGGATGGCGGTCGACCACTCCAAGGGAGGCGGCCGGGACCACGCCAGAGGACTGGGTTTCGTCCTCGGGGCGTGCCTGCTGGTCGGCTCCGCCTCGGGCATCGTCGGCGCGCTCGTCTAGTTCCGCTCTCCACCTTCAGCACTCACCCGTCCCGTTCGTAACGTCCCGTCCTATTCGTAACGTCCCGTCCCGTTCGTCCGACCACCATGAGGAGGGGGAGGAACCATGGCAGACCCCGGCAACCACCCGGCGACCGACGAGCCGCGAAGTCCGTGGCTGCGCGGCGGCTTCGTCCTGGCCGCCGCGTTCATCGGCTTCGTGACCGTCATCGCCGGGGCGGTCGTCTTCACCTCGGACACCGCCGCCCCGCAGGACCGCGCCGCGACTCCCCGGCCGCCCGCCGACCGTGCCGCCGCCGGGGAGCCGTCCCCGTCCGGCGCCGGCGAGTCCTGCCCCGAACTGTCCGACACCCGCCAGGACGTGCCCACCGCCGCACCCCGGAACGTGACCTGGGCGCTGTTCGGCGCGGTGGCCGTTCCCACGTCCGAGGCGTCCGGCCCCGCCGTGGCCGGTAAGGACGTGGCGCGCTGTTACGCCCACACTCCCGTCGGCGCTCTGCTGGCCGCCAGTCAGATCAGCGTGCGCTATCTGGCGGCCGACGACTGGCGGAAGGTGACCCGGCTCCAGACCGTCGGAGCGGGCCGCGACGCCTACGTGGCCGCACGTACCGAGGCGGAGAAGGCGGGCTCCACCGACCAGGACGGCGGCGCGCACGGACAGATCGCCGGATTCCGGTTCGTCACCTACCACCCGAGCACCGGAGTGATCGAGACGGTGTGGCGCTTCCCGGACGGCCGGATGCAGGCCGCGACCACGACGGTCCTCTGGCAGGACGGGGACTGGCGGCTGGAGTACCCGGCCGACCCGGTCGCTCCCACCCCGGTCGGCTCCCTGGCCGGCTACGCCGAGTGGGGAGGCGTGTGATGGCCGGATGCGACTTCGGCTGGGTGGCGCCCTCGGTCGGCGGCTACTGCGTGGGCGACGGCACCGGCACGGCCCCGGACGACCTCGGCGGCAGCGCGTTCGACGACATCGCCGAGAGCGCCGCGAAGGCGGCGAGTACGACCGTCAAGGCACTGGGCAGCGCCTGGATGGACCTGGGCAGTCCCGACCTGAGCGACGAGGCCGGACCGGTGGCCTTCCTCCGTGGCTCCACCCTCTGGGTCACCTCGTTCACCGCCGTACTGTTCCTGCTGGTCGCGGCCGGGCAACTCGCCTGGCAGCGGCGTGGCGAGCCGGCCCGGCAGGCGCTCCAGGGGCTGCTCAACCTGGTGATCGTCTCCTCGGTCGGGGTCGCCATGGTCAGTCTGCTGACGACGGCCGGGGACAAGTTCAGCGTCTGGATCATCGACAGGTCCACGGGGTGCCGGCAGATCAGCGCGACCGGGGAGCCGGTCGCGCAGTGCGTCGCCGAGTTCGAGAAACGCACCTCGGCCATGCTGGCGCTCGGCGGCACCGACTCCTCGTTCCTCGTCCTGATCATGGCCGTGCTGGTGATCGCCGGCACCGTCGCGCAGATCGCCCTGATGATCGTGCGGGTGGCGATGCTGGTCATCCTCACCGGGACGCTGCCGCTGGCCGCGGCGGCCAGTTCCACTCCCGCCGGCCGGCTCTGGTTCCGCAGGTCCGTGGGCTGGCTGCTCGCCTTCGTGCTGTACAAACCGGCCGCGGCCGTCGTGTACGCGGCCGCGTTCTCGATCACCGGCCAACGGCAGGACAACGAGGTCGTCTCCATGGTCTCCGGAGTCGTGCTGATCGTGCTGGCCTCGTTCACGCTGCCGGCTCTGATGCGGTTCGCGGCCCCCGTCGTCCAGGCCGCGGTGTCGGGCGCGGGCCGTGCGGCCAAGGCGTCCGCCGCGGGCGGCGCGGGCGCGCCGGCCGCCGTCGGCACCGGAGCGCTGCCCGTACCGCACCTGCGGAGTCTGGCCACCGGCCGTTCGGTGGCGGGGGCCGCCGTCAGCCCGAACGCCACCGGCCCGCGGTCCCGTCACGCGCCGGCCTTGCCGACCACGGCGGCCACGCGGGGCGCCGAGGGCGCCCGCGGCACCGCCGACCCCGCGACCGGACCCGTCCGGCCGGACGCCGCCGGCACCTCCGTGACCGACTCCGTGACCGACCCCGCGGCCCGTCCCGCGGCCCATCCCGTGGAGACAGGGTCCGCGGACCGCACGGAGGCACCGGCACCGGCCCTGGTACCCGTCCCGGACCGCCGGCACCCCGACCACCACCCTCAGCAGGAGCAGCGCCGTGACCACTGAACACCTCACCCCGCGTACCTACGGCAACTACCGCAAGCCGCGCACCGCGGGACTGCGCGGGCTGTCCCTGGGCGCGACGCTCCTGCTGCTCGCCGGGCTGGTCGCGGTGGTGCTGGCCTCACTGATCTCCCTCTGGGCGGCACTGGGGCTGGCGTTGACGCTGGCGGTGGTCACGGCCGCGCTGGGGGTGAAGGACCGGCACGACCGCACGCTGATGCAGCGCGGCGCGATCCGCCTCGCCTGGTGGCGCACCACCTCCTCGGGCGGACACCTGTACCGGTCGGGTCCGATGGGCCGGTCGGGCTACGGCACCTGCCGGCTTCCCGGCCTGGCCGCCGAGTCGACGCTGACGGAGGCACGGGACGGCTACGGCCGGCCGTTCGCCGTGATCACGATCCCGGCGACCGGCCACCACACCGTCGTCATCTCCTGCGACGCGGACGGGGCCGCCCTCGTCGACGACCACCAGGTCGACACCTGGGTGGCCCACTACGGCCAGTGGCTGTCCGCGCTGGGAGCCGAGCCGAACCTGGTCGCCGCGAGCGTCACGGTGGAGACGGCCCCCGACTCCGGAGTGCGGCTCCAGCAGGAGATCGCCGCCAACAGCGTGGCCGACGCGCCCGCTCTGGCCACGGAGATGCTCCAGGAGGTGCTGGCCGCCTATCCGGCGGGCTCGGCCCGGATCGCCACCCGGATCGCGTTGACGTACTCCGGCGCCGCCCGTCCGGGCATTCCCCGCCGCAGCGCCGACGAGATGGCGCTGCACATCGGCACCCGGCTGCCGGGTCTGACCGCCGGACTCTCCCTGACCAGCGCCGGTACGGCCGTACCCATGACCGCGACCGAACTCGCCGAGGCGGTACGGGTCGCCTACGACCCGACCGTCGCGACCTTGGTGGAGGAGGCGCAGGCCACCGGCGGCACCGGCCTGACCTGGAACGAAGCCGGTCCGATGGCGGCGCAGGAGGCGTGGGACCACTACCGGCACGACGGGGCGTTCAGCGTGACCTGGGCCATGACGGAGGCCCCGCAGGGCGAGGTGTTCTCCAACGTCCTGACCGCACTGGTGCAGCCGCACCGCGACATCGCCCGCAAGCGGGTCACGCTCCTGTACCGCCCGCACACCCGGGCCGAGGGTGCCCGGGTCGTGCAACAGGACTACAAGAACGCCCTGTTCAGCGCCCAGCAGTCACAGATCGGCAAGGCGCGGGAGGACGCCGAGGTGACAGCCGCGCGCAGGACGACCGAGGAACAGGCGCAGGGACACGGGGTGATCCGGTTCGGCCTGTTGATCACGGCGACCGTCAGCACCGCCGCGGAGCTGCCGCGGGCCGCCGCGGCCGTCGACAACCTCGCCCCCGCCGCCCGTATCGCGGTGCGCCCGGTCTACGGCTCGCAGGCGGCGGCCTTCGCCGCGGCGCTTCCGCTCGGTGTGGTGCTCCCGCTGCACACCGCGGTGCCGCAGACCGTGCGCGACGCGATGTGACGGCGTGCCGGCGGGAGGAAGAGACCACCGGAAAAGAGAGACGAGGAGAACCCGATGGCACGCGTGACCAAGCAGCCCCGCCAGCCGCGACGCCCCACGCCGCGCGGCTGGCCCGGACCCGGCGGCGGCATGGTCGGCTACGTCGATCCCGCCCCCGAGTGGCGGGGCACCTCCGTCCAGGTGTGCGGCCTGTGGCCGTTCGGCGCGGGCGCCGGAACCCCGATGGTCGGCGTACCCCTCGGCCGTGACCTGGACTCCGGGGCCACCGTGTGCTGCGACCCCGTGTCCTGGTTCATGCGTACGGGGCTGCTGGCCAACCCGTCGATGTTCGTGCTGGGCCGCCCGGGGCTCGGCAAGTCGACCGTCGTACGGCGGATGGCGCTGGGCCTCGCCGGCTACGGGGTCCATCCGCTGATCTTCGGTGACCTCAAACCGGACTACGCGGACCTGATCGAAGCCATCGGCGGGCAGGTCATCAGCCTGGGCCGGGGCCGGGGCAACCTCAACGTCCTGGACCCCGGCGAGTCCGGCAGGGCCGCGGCCCGGCTCACCGGCGACGCCCGGCGGCGGCTCCTGGCCGACATCCACGGCCGGCGGCTCAACATGGTCTCGGCCCTGGTGACCATCCTGCGCTCCGCGCCGCCGACGGACCGCGAGGAGACGATCCTCTCGACCGCGCTGAACGTCCTGGACGACCGGCACGACGCGCGAGCGGGCCGGGTCCCGGTCCTCGGCGATCTGGTGCGGGTCATCAAGGACGCCCCGGAAGCGGTACGGGCGGTCGCGCTGGACCGGGGCGACCTGACCCGCTACCGCGACATCACCGAGAACCTGGAGGCGTCCCTCACCGCGCTGCTCGGCGACGGCCGGCTGGGCGGCACCTTCGCCCAGCCGACGACGGAGGCGATGAAGCTGGACCGCCCGGTCTGCTTCGACGTCAGCGGCATCGACGACAGCGAGGCCCTGCTGCAGGCCGCGGCGCTGCTGTCCTGCTGGTCCTACGGCTTCGGTGCCGTCTCCGCGGCGCACGCCCTCGCGGACGCCGGACTGGAGCCGCAGCGCAACTACTTCCTGGTCATGGACGAACTGTGGCGGGTCCTGCAGGCGGGCCGCGGTCTGGTCGACCGGGTCAACGCCCTCACCCGCCTCGACCGCCAGCGCGGAGTGGGGCTGGCCATGATCACCCACAGCATCGACGACCTGCTGGCCCTGCCGGCCGAGGACGACCGCACCAAGGCGAAGGGCTTCGTGGAGCGCGCCGGCATGGTGGTCTGCGCGGGGCTGCCGCCCGCCGAGCTGCCGCAGCTCTCCCAGATCGTGGAGCTGACCGAGCCGGAGCGGCGTCTGCTGGTCGACTGGTCCACCCCGCCCGCCTGGGACGCCGCGCACGGCCGCCGAACGGAACCACCCGGCCTCGGCAACTTCCTCATCAAGGTCGGCAACCGCCCCGGCATCCCCGTCCACGTGGACCTGACGGCAGCGGAACTCGGGGTCAACAACACGAACAAGAGGTGGAACAAGTGAGGAGCCGCGCCGACGCCGCCCGAACCTCCCGTGAAGACACAGTGAACCGGATGCCCATCCGTTCCGTTGAGACGGGCGGGTGAGTGAAGCCGCCGCTTCCCGGGACCGGGTGGCAGCTCGACGGAGAGGGAGGGAAACATGACTGATCCGCAGGAACCCCAGGAACCCGTAGAGGAGCCACCGCCGGTATACCGCAGGACGCGGACCTTCGAGGAAGCTCTTCTGAGCAACCGACTGGCGGTGAGGCTCCTCCACCCGCCGAGCGCCCAGCAGGCGGCCATACAAGCGCGGATCGACGCGGAGAACCGTGAGGCCGCCAGGCAGGCTGAGGCACAAGCCTACTACGGTACCGCGCTACCGGGTGGGCAGGGATTCCCGGACGAGCAGAGGTTCACCAGGGTGCCACGCTCCCCCCGGTACAGCGAACACAACGCACTGGCCCCGCCGGCCTATTACTCGACGACGACGCCAGCGGTCGCACATTACTACGGGACGTCCGAGACGCCCGCGTCGCGCGCATCGGGCGCATCGGCCTCAGCGAATCCAGTCGCCGGCGCCGCGGTCGACTACCGGCCCGCCGACTCCGGAACCCGCACCTCCGGCTCTCCGGCCGACGCGTCCGGGCGGGAGCGGAGCACAAGGTCGCAACACGGCCGAGCGGGGTCGGAGCGGCGGGGCAGGGGGGTCGGCCGTTGAGGCTCGACAGCGGTGGCGAGATCTCACCGTGAAAGGAAGTCCGAAATGGTGAATGCCGTTGAAGTACCCCTCTATGAGCTGAATTGGGAGCAGGGGGTGGTCTCCTCGACGCCGCTTCCCGAGCCGATCACAATGCCCGTCGAAGGGTTGGGTGACGGTGGTGTGCAAACGGCTGTAGCGTTCCGAGACGAGCACAATGACGTCATCACGGCAGTCCTCGACGGGCAGGGGGACTGGAACATAGGTTTCCTTCGGTGGACAGAGTGGGCTCAGTGCTACCGGACGCAGATCACCACTGCTGTCAAGGGATTCGCTTACGCTCTGATGGCGTCGGGAGACATAGCGAAGTCGGAGGGGCGTCAGCGTCTGGGGAGCGCGTTGCGGACAGCGGGGAATGTCGTGAATTCCACTACGGCTTTCTCGGACGTGGCGCATTATGGCCATTCCGCCTACAAGTCCTATCAGCAGCACCGTCTCGCGACGCCCACGGTCAAAGATCTGGGTAAGGCAGGGGGGCAACTGCTCGGCCTTGTCGTGGGAGTCGCCGCCGCGCTCTCCCCGTCGCAGTCGGTTCAGGCGGCATCGAGTCTTGTGACGTTTGCTGCCATCGCGGCGACAGGCCCGACGCAGCAAGAGGAGCAGAAGGCCCAAGAGGAGGCTCACAGACTCTTCTACAGCCAGCCGGGAGCGCACCTCGGCAGCACTGGCGTCCAGGTGGGTTACGCGCAGCCGTACGGCAGCGGAACCGCCACCCCGCACACCACCACCCCGCACGCCACCCGCGCCAACACCGCCGTCCCGGAATCCCCTGTCCGTCGTTTCGGCACCTCCGGTTTCAGCGGCTGTGCCGGCAGCAACGGCAGCAGCACTTATGAGGGGCGTCCCAACGGCGGTTCCCCGGAGCGATGTAGGGGGCGTTCCGGCCCCAGGCAGTAGAACTCATCGTCACGGGAGACGCCCGCTGAACCACCTGTACGAGTTGGTCGACCATACCGTCACGGAAGCGCACAGAACACCTGAGTCCACGAAAGGGGTACGTAACAAATGCCACGGCAGTCCGCAGAATCGGGAAGTTTCGCCCAGATCAGGCAAGAGCGGGAGCAGAGGAGGATGGCAACGGACATGGCAACGGACAGGGCAACGGACATGGTAGCGGAAATGCATGCCGCGTTGGCAGCAGATCCGTACGCTTACCGCACAACAGAGCAGCTCCAGCAGGGACTCGACGTGTCCAAAAAACGGGATGTTGCGGTCGGGGACTATGCCGCCCGAATGGGTGTGACAACCCCCACTCAGTCAGAACTGGCATTCGCCCAGGCGTCCCGGCAAGCGCTGGAAGATTACACGAATTCATGGCTTGTTTATCAGCAATCCGAAACCGTTGAAAACTACGCTCGGATGTTGACAAATGGCAACGTCTACGTAGCCCTCAAGAACCAAGGGCAGAACATGCTCGAAAGCAGGGTGGATGCCCTTGCTCAAGCGGCCGCACAGGCAGCTCAACCTTACGACCCGGTTCGGGCGGCCGCTCAGGGAAACGCCCAATCGGCCGCACAGGGTTACGGGAGTGTAGGTCAGGCGGCTCAGGCGCTCCTGCCACGCGACTCCCAGGGCCGCTCACGGGAGCAACGGTCGACGCAACAATCGGCTGACACCTACTCCCAGTACAGCGGCAACTCCCAGGGCAGCGGCAATAAACGCCAGAGGAGGGGAGGTCCCAGCCAGTGACGTGAATCCAGTGACGTGAATCAAGTCGGACGGCTGGCAGGAGGCAGTGAGATGGCAGGTTCTCCAGAGTTCAACCCGGCGTACGTCAGCAACCAGGGCGTTGCTTACACGCAGGGTTCCGCGAGTTACACGCAAGGTTCCGCGAGTTACGCGACGGGGACCGATCTGGGCTACGTACAGGGGGGCGCTCAGTATTACGCGCCGGGTTACGACTGGGATTATGCGCAGAATTACCACCAGGGTAGCTCGGAAGACGCGCAAAGCCTCAGCCAGATGGATCCGCGTGATTCCTATGAGCTGGCGAACATCGACCGCCATGGGAAAACGCGCACGCCGAGGGGGGCAGTCCCACAGAACGTTCCTGCCCTTCCCGAGGGCTACACGCGTGGAGTCTACAACGAGGACAGCGGACAATTCTACGCACAGAGCGAAGCGGGCGCGCTGGCTCGGTACAACAGCAGGGGGGAGTGGGTTCCCAGTGACAACAAGCACGTAACCAGTTTCCTGAACGAGAGGGCCGCAGGCCCGGCGATTCAGCGCGGCAGTTCTCAGGAGTCACTGTCCAGTGCCGCTTCCAACGCCAGTTATTACAATGGCGTGAGCGTGTCGCGTCGATCGACCAACGAGCCCGTTCCGGCGGACGCGCCTCACCCGCCGGCAGGTGCCGAGTACGCCCTCTACGATGTAGAGGCCCAGACATATCTCGCCGAGGGTCAAGGCGCAGTAATGGAGTACCCCAGCCGGAACGGAGGGTGGGGGACCGTCACATCGGTCAGTCTGCGGAATTTCGTGAAGGACTACGGAAAAGCCATCGAGAAGTTCGTTGTGGGTTCCGGTCCGACCGCCCTTACGGGGATCGCCAAACTGGCGGGGCCGGAGGCCGAGAAGTACGCGAACGTGGTCGGCGGCGGCTTCCAGGTCTTGCACAGCGCCTACTCTCTGGGCACGAACATCTACGCCGGCCTGCGGGATCCCGCGAAATTCGACCCCGCTCAGGCATGGGGAAGCGGGGCGGAGGGCACGGCCGGAATGCTGAACGCCAGCAGTTACCTGCCCAAGCCGGAGAGCATCGCGGCCAAGGTGACCAACGGCGTGGGCTCCGGCCTGTCCGTAGGGACGGCCGCGGCGATGGCGACCCGTTCGGCTTACCAGCAGAAGTTGCAGCGGCAACGGGAGAGCCAGCAGGGTCGTCTCGTCCCGCTGGAAGACCTGCCGGGACGAGCGCCGGCACCGCCATCGGTTGCCTCACGCGCGTCCGCGGCCAGGGCCCAGGTCCCTGATCCCGGCCGCTCCGCGAGGAGAGAAGAAGCGGACGCGACCAGCGGCAGGCACTCCGACCAGAGCCGACTGAGGCGCCGGCAGGGATCGGTACGCAGGAGTGCCACGCGCTGAGGGTTGTCCCGCCAGGAATTGCGGGACAGCCCTCAGCGCGCCGCCGAAGGAGAAGTGAACTGTTTCGCCCCGGTGTCCGTTGCGGTGTGCGCAGAACTGTTGTGGCGCGTGCCCCGCCTCCGCTGTCCGGACCGGACCTCGGAACGGGCCGCGGGTGCGGCCACGCGCCGACACCGCGAGGAAGGAATGGACATGAACAGGGGTGACGAAGCTGACGGGTGGGGCGCGAAGGGCGACCCTTTCGCACCAGCGGCCCCGGGGGAGGGTGACCAACCGGTCCCCGGGGAGGGGCCCGCAGCGTCCGCGCACTTCGCCGTGGTCATCTTCGGTGACGGCTCCGCCGCCATCGACGGCGAGTCGGTGCCGGTGGTGCCGGGCGAGCCGCTCGATGTGGCGATCCTCGACATGCTGCACGGATACGCGCGCAGTCGGAACGCCCCCGTCACGGGAGCCATCTCGGACCCCGCCGCGGGTTACGTGGCGGTCGTCGAGGTGGCTCCGGACGGATCGAGCCGGCTCCTGGACCAGGTCGAGGAGCAACAGGAGGAAGTAGGCGGAACAGAGAGAAGCGCCGAACGAACCCAAGCGATCGCAGCGGTCGAAGCGGCCGGGCCGACCGGAGCCACCGGACCGAGCGGGCCTTTCGAGCCCGTGGAGTACGGGGAACCCGTGGACTCGTTCGGACCCGGCGGGCCTTCGGCCGGCGTCGGTTCTCCGGATGACGACCGGGCGGACGACGCGGTGTCGGAGAGCGCGAAGCCGCTCACGCCGGTGGCTCTGCGGCAGGCGGCCGGCAAGGGTTCCGCACGGGGCAGGACGTCCCAGTCGGACGACGAGTACGAGCGGCCCGGACTGCTCCACCGCCCGCTGGTCGTGGGCGGGGTGGCCGCCAGTGTGGCGGTCCTCATCATCGGTTCGCTGGTGGCGCTGGGCAGTGGATCGAGCGACGCCCAGGCGCGGAACCAGGCGACCGGCTCGGGCGACGAGGCGAGCAGCTCCCCGATGCTTCTCCGCCCGCCCAGCTCGGTCCCCGCCACGCCGCTGCCCCCGGTCTCCGTGTCGCCTTCGGTCTCGCCGTCGAAGCCGCCGTCGAAGCCGCCGTCGAAATCACCGTCGAAATCGCCGTCGAAGCCGCCGGCCGGGCAACCATCGGAGTCACCGTCGGTACCCCCGTTGCCGAAGGTGGTGCCGGTGAAGTCGAAGGAGAGCCGTAAGCCCGCGGACAACCTCCTGGTGCCCAACAGTACGGTCGTGCTCGAAAACCAGGAGTACGGCTACTGCATGGACCTTCCCGGCCAGGGCAAGGGCCGATCGGGTGCCAGTGTCTTTGACGAGCACAACTGCATCACGTCGAGCAAGGACAACCAGTTGTGGACCCTGACCGTGGCTCTCAAGGGCCGCGGCCACGGCGGTTCCGATCTGTACGTGATCCGCAACGCCAAGGACGGTCTCTGTCTGGACCTGCCGGGCGAGGGCCCCGCCGCGGGCGGGACACATGTGGTCGAGTACAACTGCAGGGCCACCGGTGCGGACAACCAGCTCTGGTGGTTCGAGAAGGGATCCAAGGGCACGTATCGGATCCGTAATCACATCAGCGGTAACAAGTGCCTCGATGTGGAACGAAGCAGCGCGAAGGGCGAGAACGCCAACCTCATGGTCTACGTGTGCAGTGAGAGCGCCGGCCAGAAGTGGCGGTTGATCAAAACCTGATCTGCTGAGACCTGAGCTGATCAGGACCTGAGCGCCAACGGCCGGGAGCGGATGCGTATGTCACACACGCATCCGCTCTCGGCCGTGCGGGGGGCCGCTACCGGGGCGGGCCGGGCGGCGGCGGGGGCGGGGGCGGCGGCCCGAAGGGGTCGAGGATGTCGACGGGAGGCGCCTCCTTCGCACGGTGGCTGCCGGGTTTGCAGCCCGCGAAGGGGCCCATCGGGTCCCGCAGCGACTGCATGACAGGTCCCAGGTGGTCCCGGTGCCAGTTGGCGGGCCCGGACAACGGGGAGTCGGGGCCGGTCAGATCCGCCCAGGCGAGCCACAGGCCGTGCAACTGGGCGACCGCTTCCTGGTGCTCCCACCAGCGGGAACACCAGGGGGCGGCGGAGGTGATCTCCCGGCCGTAGACCGGCAGCAGCACATGGTGGGTCCACAAGGTGAGCTGGCGCAGGTTGTGCGTGTACTCAGGTCCGTCCAGGTAGAGGATGAACCGGGGTTCGGAGGGCGGTGGCGAAGCAGCCGGTTCCTCGGAAGAGGGCGCCGAGGAGGCCCCGGGGGTCTCCTCCTCGATCCCCTGGGCGGTGTCGGTCGTCACGCGTGTTCCTTCCATTGGTCGTCGCGGCCGGGCTGGGCCGGCCTGCCGACGTCGGCGTAATCGGACATTCAGGTCGGGTTCACGTCGAGTTGATCATCGGGCAATCAACTCGACGTTGTTGGCAAGCGGAAACAAGATGCACCTGCACGGAGAAAGAGCGAGAACGATGCCCAACGATTTCGAGGCCGAACCTCAAGCAGCACCGAAGCTTCCCTTCGGCCCTTTGGTACCGCCGAAGCGCATCAAGGACGTGGAGTACGACGATGGGCAACGGCTGCGAGTGAACCCTTTGTTCGTACCGCTGGAGCAGGTACCCCCCCAGTGGATACTCCAGGGTGAGCCGGACGCGGTCTGGCACTACTCCACCGTACTGCGTGACACCGCCGAGAATCCCGGAGTAGGTGAGTGGCGGGTCATGCTGGGGAGTGAACAGGTCTCCTCCGTCATACCGCAGAGTCAGGTGGACGACCTCGTCTCGGCGGTACGCGCGTACCGGGAAGCTCATCCGGAGAAGAACATAGCGCCTCTTACGGAAGAAGACCTCCGAAGGAGTATGGACGGTATAGGTCATCCCTCGATCGCGGTGGATTTCGACGCCGACGGGAAGACCAGGGAGGGCAAAGCCGCACTGAGCGGGGAGTTCCACTTCGATCCCGCGTCACGCAGTGGCACGGTGAACGACAGGTCGGGCCGTTACATGAGCGACAAGGCCAGGCCGAACCCGGCGGACCGAAACCCCGCGGAGATCGCCGAATGGGGCGCGGAGGTCGCCCGGGTGTTCAGTGCGCATCTGGGGGTGCCCATCTCCTTCGAGCAGATAAAGACCCTCCCGAAGGGACCGGAGGAACCGAAGAACCCGAAGGCGATCGACAATCCGACCGCGGTCCACACCGCGGCGCTTCAGCCGGCGGTTGACACGGCGCCGAGGGCGGACGTGCGCAGTCGCCCCTCAGCGGCCGGGACAGTCGGTCCGGCCGGGGCGTCCCGCGCCAGAAGGCCGTAGCGACGCCCCGTCGGAGAGCGGGCGGGCGGACCTGCCGTGGCCGTGCTGGAGCACGGCCACGGCAGGTCCGTTTCCGAGCGTCAGCCGCCGTCGCGGTAGGTCCTGCCGCTGGCGTTCGGTGTGGCGCCGTTGAAGAGACCGGTCGGGCTGGTCTCGGTCGTGAGGGCGAACCACGCGTAGCGGTCCACGTAGTCCAACGAGTCCAGGACCTTTGTGGACGTCTTGATGAAGGCGGTCTGCTCCTGCTCGCTCGGGTAGCGGGGGGTGCCCTTGGAGAAGTCGATGAGGGCGTACTCGGTCAGCCAGATCGGCTTCTTGTAGCGGTTGTGGACGCGTTCCAGGTAGTCGGCCAGTTGGTAGGAGGCCGCGTAACTGAAGTCGGAGCCGTACCAGTGCAGCGGGATGAAGTCGACGCGCAGACCCCGCTGCTGGGCTCCCTTCATGAACCTGTCCAGCCAGCCGCCGGGCTGGTCGGCGTTGGCGGCGACCGCCGGGGCTCCCAGGTTGAGGCCGGTCTTCTGGAGCTGCGGCCACAGGTCGAGGGCCTGTTCGGGGGTCATGTTGGCCTGAGACGGCGAGTCTGGCTCGTTGAAGCCGAGGAGGTTCTTCCCCTCACGGGCGGCGTTGCCCAGCTCGGTGCCGTTGACGGCGCCGGGACCCCAGATGGTGGGGACGTACTCGACGCCCTCCGGCCGGTGCAGTACCCCGCTGGACGAGGTCCAGTTGTGGTACCAGGTCGCGCCGGAGCCGGCCAGCGCCTGGGCGGCCCCGCCGGTGGAGTTCAGCGCCACCCCCTTGCCCGCCGCGTGGACGGGATTGTTGTCGTTCCTGGGCTTCCTGACGGGTTTCTGGGCGGGCTTGTCGGCGGGCTTGTCGGCCCCGGTACCGCTGCCGTAGAACGTGACGGTCAGACCCTTGCACGCGGCGCACTGGCGCACGACCTGGTTGCCCGCCTCGGCGTCATGCTTGGACCACGCGTACGCCGAGGGGCACTTCTTGGTGAGCGCCTCGCTGTAGGCAGTCTTCGCGTCCCGGTTCGGGTTGACGCACACCAGCCCCTTGCCCGTCGCCGGATCCTTGGTGAGGTTCTCGGGCGGGCAGACGGACAGCAGATCGGTGGGGCAGCCCACCGCGGCGCACTGCCCGCCGCCCGCGGGCGGTGCCACCCCGTCGGGGGTGATGGTGACGGCCGCGGACACGGCGTTGACGTAGCTGACGTTGTACCAGGGCGCCATCGCGTCGGCCGTGTCGAAGTTGAACTCGGCCAGGCTGGCCGGCTGTTCACCGGTGGAGCAGTGGTCCGCGAACGGTCCGCAGTCGGCCACGGCGCAGTGGAACGTACTGCCGCTGTCGCCGGTGCAGCCCTGGCGGGCGAAGAACTTGCCGCGCCAGTGGCCGGCGCCCGAACGCTCGGGGATGGTGATGGTCGCGGACTGGCCCTTGTCCAGGGCGGGCAGTCCGGTGAGCGGGGGCGAGCCGTCGGCGTTGACCGTGGCGCCGATCCAGATGCGACCGTCCGTGTTGTTGCGCAGGGTCACGGTGTGTTCGGCGCCACCGGCTGCCGCCGCACCGGAGACCCGGTCCTCGCGACCGCCGGAGGAGTCCCGGGACGCCAGGGTGGTGACTGCCGTTACCGCGATGACCAGCGCGAGTGCGATGAGAAGCGGCCGAAGGGCCCGAAGTGACCGCAATGATTGCAGTGATTGAGGTGATACGAGTGATCTCACACGCATAAAACGCGCCTCTCGGTCAGGAATTGACTACGCGCACACGACGTACAGGCGCGGTGGACGGTTCACCGGGTTGTCCCGCGCGATGAGAATTCACTGAGAAAGCCCCCGGGCCGGGGCCGGCCCGCGCAGGCGTGCTTCTCGCGACCGCGCCCGGGATTGAACCGATCGGCGGATCTGCGCGTTGACGGTCGAGGAGTCACACAGATGAGGAGCGCGATATGGCTGATGAGGTGGGCACCACCACGCGGAGCGCGGAGGAGCGGCAGCGGAGCGGGACGAGGGCGGGAGGCCGCTTGGCCGCGGCATGGGGTGCTGTCCGCCCGGCGGCCTCCAAGGCACTGAAAACGGCCAGGTCGCCCGCGTTCCTCAAAGCGCTGGGGGTGGCGCTCGTCGTGGTCGGAGCGGTCGCACTCCTCAGCGGGGTCGGAGCCGTGGCCGGAGCTGCCCTGATCGGCGCCGGCGCGGCCGTCTGGTACGGGGGGCGTCAAGCGCAGCAGCGTGCTCAGGCGCGGGAAGCGGAGGGGCAGCCGGGGCCACGGGCGGAACAAGGCGATCACCAGAGGGCGCGAGGCGAGGGAGACGGCGCCCGGTGGGACCTCGCGCCGGCGCGGCGTCGCGCCCCCACGCCGGAACGGTCCGCGGCGCCCAGGCCGATGGTGGCAGCCCCGGCGAACGCGCAGGACAACAACGCCGTCGCGCAGACTCTCCAGTTGCTCAGGCGGCAACTGGGTACGCAGCCCCCCGGCGACGTGAGCCGGGAGTCGTTCGGTGAGCAGAACCCCGTGCGACATCAGTGGGCACCGTTCCAGCGCCCCGCATCCGTCGGCTCCGACGCGTCGTGGAGGCCGCGAACCGTTTCCCCTGAGTCCACGCGCGGGAGGACACCGTCTCGGTAGGTTCCGGTCCCCAAAATCGTTGTCAATCGCAAGAAAGGAACTGACGTGGACGAAGACGATTTCGATCTGAACACCTACGAGGGGCGGCGTGGGAGAATGCAGGCGGCGATCACCAGAGCCTTCGAAAGGAGAGAAGGCAACACTTTGGACGTGCTGGAGTACGGGAGGTTTATGGATTACTCAAGAGGTTCACAATTCCATGAAGCGCAGACTGAGGAGGACCGGAACCAGAGGGCATATGAAGAGGCTGTCCAGCAGGTGGGCGCGTACGAATCCGACCTGAATGCGGCGTATGCGGCAGGGGCTATGGATTCGAACCAATCAGCCGCGGCAAGGCATCTCTATGAGGAACTTTTTCGTGAAATGGAGTCCGCAGGGTACACCTATTCCGGTTCCGTGAACTTTCACGAGCAGAGGAGGGAAGCCGCCATAAGGAGCGAACAGCAGAGGCAGGCGTCCCTTCAGAACCAGGCGAACCGTGCGGCGTCACGTGGTCAAGGCGCCTCCGTACGTGACCTGCTGCCCGACACCGGCCGTAGCCGTAGGCAGGGTGAATCCTCGCGCCGTCAGGATCAGACATCTCGCGGCACCCACCGCACCAGCGGACATCATCACAAGGGCAAGGGCAAGGGGCGCTAGTTCGCCGACAACGCGTCGAGCCGTTCGCGTCCGTGACCCACCCGGCGGTGCCGCCGCACGCATCAGCATGCCGCGGTACCGCTCGACGGCCGGCTCGTCCGGGGCCGCGTCGTGGAGGATCTGGTGCCGGCCTCGCGGCAGCTTGCCTTTCATGTGCCGTCTGCTTTCGCGTCTATGGGTGAGCGGGCTGAGCTGATCCAGCGGGGAAAGCCCATCACATGCCCGCTTATCGGGGGTATGGATTCGGTGAGCCCGTTCAGGAATTCTTCCCACTGGTAACGCGTGACGAAGCCCTGAAACAGGGGGAAAAGGCTCGCTTCCTGATGCCCCAGGTATGTGTACAGACTGTCGCGTACCGCGGTGGCGGCCTCGCACAGAACGCGCAGTGTGTTCCTTGCTTCGCTCGTCGAGCTACGTCGGCTGGGCGTCGTCGTCGCTATACACGCCAGCTCGATGTCGGCAAGGCGTGCCAGTGCGGCATCCAGACGTTCATAGTCCCTATTGAGCTGGGCAAATGCGTTCGCCGCGCCCGGCGCGACCGTCATGATGTGCAGCCACAGCAGTCCGACTTCCGTCTCGTGGTGGTGACGCAGACTCACCACCACGAATTCCCGCAACTGTATCAGAGCTTTGGGAGATATGGCGGGGCGCGGTATGGCGTGGATGAGAAGCCGAGCGGACATGCGATGGGTCTCGTGAATGAGCTGCATGTCCGGAATGATTCGGGAGTCGGGATCGACGTTCGCGTTCATTGCTGAGAAAGCTTTTCTCGTGGTCGCGTTGGAACTCCGGGGACCTGGCGCACACCCGCCGCTCACGGTGCCCCGCAGGTACATCCCGAGTCGCTCCGGCGCCAATGTCCGATTACGTCAAATCTGCGCCGGAGGCTCCGGCGAGAGGTCGGCGGGCGTGGCTCCGGGCGGACCGAGAAGAAGGCCGCCCATTTCCTCCCCGACGGCGTGCGGCACCCGCAGGGGAATGGTGTAGAAGTCTCCCGACCGCAGGGTCACCTCGTACCTGGTGTGGGCGTGCAGCGGCGTGGCCGCACCGGCGAGCATGAAAGAGTCCGTCACGTCATGGCGGCCGTCGGTCTCCTCCGCCGAGGTGAGGATGGAGACCCGGAGTTCCTGGCCGAGCGCGTACATGCGGTCGGGGTGCTTCGGATGAGAGGACAAGGAGGGGATATGACTCACTGGTCATCCTTGAGTGTGGAGTCGGCGACCCGGCCGGCGAGTGGGGGGAGGCAGCCGTGACAGGGCGAGTGACTGCCTGAGACTCGCTCTATTGACCATAGGAACCTTACATCGAAAGTTGGTCCCGTGCAGCAGAAGGGTGCCGCGCGTCAAGAAGGCGACGCCACGTCGGCGGGCGGTCGTCGCCCCTACCACGCGCCTCGCCGTGCGAAAGCGGCCTCGGAGACCCGTGCGGCGATCCTGGACGCGGCGGCCCGGCTGTTCGTCGAACGCGGGTACGCGAACGTGACTGTCCCCGAGATCGCCGAACTGGCGGGGACGGCCGTCCCCACGGTCTACGCCAGCACCGGCGGCAAGGGCGCCATCCTGACCACCCTGATCGTGGACGGCCTGGAGAGTTCCGCTTCGCAGGAGGCGCTCGCGACGCTGCGCGGCGGCGAGGTGCCCGAGGAACTGCTCGCCGGGGCCGCCCACGGCACCCGGCTCGACAACGAACAGCACCACGGCATCGTCCGGGTGCTGGTGGGCGCGGCCCAAGCGGACCAGTACGCCGCCGACGCCTTCGTCCGCGTCTCCCGGGAATCCCGGGACGCCCTCGCGGCGGTGGCCGACCGGCTGTCCGAGCTGAAGGCGCTACGGTCCGGCCTCACGCCCGACCGCGCGACCGACATCCTCTGGTTCTACCTCGGCCACCCGTCCTGGCACGAACTGGTCGTGGAACGGGGCTGGTCCTGGGAGACCGCGGAGCATTGGCTGACGGAGCGGGTCACGGTCGCCCTCCTGCCCGCGTGAGTCCGCTCGGGCCGGGTGCGGGTGCCTCAGGCCCGGGCTTCGGTCGCGTACGCGACGAACGCCGACCAGGCGGAGGGGGAGAGGGCGAGCTGCGCGGCTTCCTGTTGCTTCGAGTCGCGCACGTGGATGGCTTCCGCTCGGTCGCGAGCGACTTCGACGCAGTTGTCGCCCCCTCCGCCGCTGTAGCTGCTCTTGATCCAGTGCGGTCCGGTAGTGCTCATAGCGCTCCTCGCATCTGCTCAAGCAGGTCCGTCGTGTCCTGACAGTTGAGGGCCTGCGATCGCATCTTGCCATAGCGCTGGAGCATGGAGCTGACCTGTTTGGGGTCTGCTACGAGCACGCTGCTGTCCTGACTTTCGATGTAGCCGAACCACTGGTGGTCGGGGCTCTCCGCCAGGTACACCAAGCCTTCGAACCCTGGGTGATCATGTTGAACCAAGGGCATGACCTGGATCTCCACGTTGCGTCGACTGCTCTGATCCAGCAGGTGGTCGATGAGTGCTCGCGTGACGGCGACGCCTCCGAGCCGTCGCTCAAGGAGGGCCTGCTCGATGATGAAACTGAACGCGGTGTTCGGGGCCTCCGTCAGCAACCGCTGCCTCTCCAACCGTGCCTGGACCTGCCGCTCGATCTGCTCCTCCGTCAGCGGCGGCAACCGCCGCTCGAAGATGGCCCTGATGTATGCCTCCGGCTGCAACAACCCCGGCACCACCCGGCATTCGTACGTGTAGAGCGAGACCGCCTCCTCCTCGATCCCCGCCCACTGCTGGAACCACGACGCCAGCCCCTGCTTACGCGTCAGGTTCCGGGCCGCCGCCCGCAGCACCTTCGGCGCCCCCAGCACTTCCCCCGCCAGGAGGATGAACTTCGGTTGCGGGTAACGCCTGCCCTGCTCAAGCTTGGCGATGGCGTGCACGGAGTAGTCGACGATCTCGGCGTACTCCTCCTGGGTCAGCCCCGCTGCCTCCCGCAGCGCCTTGTGCACGGCGCCGAACGTCTTGAGGCTCTCCGACACCTCAGGTTCACCGCCACCGATCTCGGCTCCCGCGTCCTCGATGTTCACCATGCCCGGCCACCTCCCGCACTCGTCCGCCGACCCGCCGGAACATCAACTCGCCCATGGTTACGGGGCGTGACCCTCCCTGTCCAGCCTGTGAACCAGTACAACGCGACTGTGCCGGTGTTGTGCCTGTTGAACGGCGCGCCTCAGGGGAAGGCTGGGTGCCATGACCGCACCACGCCCCCAAGCCCCGGTTACCGTACGTGTGTTCCACCAGCGGCTCAGCGCCACCCGCCGAGGCGCCCGGCTCGCCCGCCGCTTCACCACGCGGCAACTGCACACCTGGGGCATCCCCTACGGCTCCGACCTCTCCGAAACCGTCACCCTGGTGGTGGCGGAGCTGGCCGCCAACGCCGTACTGCACGGGCGGGTACCCGGCCGGGACATCGCCCTGCGCCTCCGCGTCGACGCGGAGGTGGTCCGGGTGGAGATCCTCGACGCCCGAGGCGAGTGCCTTCCCCTGCTCCCCGGGGCCGTCCCCGACGCCGAGGCCGACACCGGCCGCGGGCTGCTCCTGGTCGACGCCCTCACCACCCGCTGGGGCGTCGACACCGAGCCCGGACCGGGCAAGTCGGTCTGGGCCGAGATCGAGTACTGAACCTCAGTCGAACAGCGGTTCCTGTTCGCTCTCCGCCGCCTTCCGTACCCGCCTGTTCCGCCCGCCGACCACCACCGTCGTCGCCGCGGCCGTCACCGCCAGCGCCACCGGCACCATCCAGTTCCGGTTGACCGCGTGGCCGAGGGCGGCGTCGAGGGAGAGGCTGCCGGGGCCGCTCACCGCGAGGCCGGCCGCCGTCAGGGCGAGGGTCGCGGCGTACTCGTAACCGCCCTCCTGGGCGAAGAAGCCGTTCGGGGCGTGCACCGCCGCCGCGCCCGCCATCGCGCCGGCCGCCGCCGCACCGGCGGCGGGGGTCGCCAGGCCCATCGCCAGGAGCAGGCCGCCGCCCGCCTCCGCCGCGCCCGCCATGACCGCGCTCGTCTTCCCCGGCACATAGCCCATGGCCTCCATGGCCTGGGCGGTGCCCTCGATGCCGCCGCCCCCGAACCAGCCCAGCAGTTTCTGCGCGCCGTGCGCGGCCAGTACGCCGCCGGTGCCGAGGCGGAGCAGCAGCAGGCCGAGGTCGCGTCGGTCAGCACAGCAGGTCATGGTGGCTCCTTCGTCGAGGTGGCGGCACCCCCCTCAGGTCTCCCCTCCCACCGTCGCACCTCCCGTCCCCGGCGACACCCGGCGGGCCCCTCGCGGGCGCCGTTCGGGTGGCGGGGGCTCCGGGGCGGTGTGAGGCTGACCGGCATGACGATTCAGCCGACCCGCCTGCGCGACCCGGCCGTCCGTGCCTTCGTCGCCGCGGTCAACGCCCACGACCGGGAGGCGTTCCGCGCGCTGCTCGCACCGGACGCCACCATGGCCGACGACGGCTTCGACCGTGACCTCGCCGACTGGGCCGAGCGCGAGATCTTCGCCTCCCGCGGCCACCTGGAGGTCGACAACGAGTCCCGCGGCGGCCGCGCCCTCGTCGCCCGCTACGCCAACGACACCTGGGGCGAGATGCGTACCCGGTGGGCGTTCACCGTCGCCGAGGACGGGAAGATCGCGCGGTTCGAGACCGGCCAGGCGTAAGGCGGTGAATGTGCGGCAGCCGTTCCGCGGCCGGCCTGTGCCCCGCGATCTCTCGCGGGTCCACCCCCTGCCGGTGCCGCGGAACGGCTGCCGCCCCCCTCGATATGGCCTGGTACGCCCCGCGGACGACACGCGGGACGGCAAGTGCTCACCGGTGCTCCAAGTGTGAAGCTCCGGTGGAGGAGAGTTGAGCATAAGCCCGTCATCGCGCGTCACGCTGCGGACTTTTCCATTCCGTTTGTGCAGATCAGTGGCGATGGCTACGGCACCGGTGGCGGCGCGGGCGCGCTCAGCCGCGGCCCACGTACGGCATCGCCGTCGCCATCACCGTCACGAACTGGACGTTCGCCTCCAGCGGCAGCTCCGCCATATGCCGGACCGTGCGGGCCACGTCCGCGACGTCCATCACCGGCTCCGGCACCACCTCGCCGCTCGCCTGCAACGCGCCCGTCGCCATCCCGGCGGTCATGTCGGTCGCCGCGTTGCCGATGTCGATCTGCCCGACCGCGATGCCGTACGCCCGCCCGTCCAGGGACAGCGACTTGGTCAGTCCCGTCATCGCGTGCTTGGTCGCCGTGTACGCCACCGAGTGCGGGCGGGGGGTGTGGGCGGAGATCGAGCCGTTGTTGACGATCCGCCCGCCCCGCGGGTCCTGCTCCTTCATCTGCCGGTACGCCGCCCGCGCGCACAGGAACGCTCCGTTGAGGTTGACGTCCACCACCCGGCGCCAGTCCTCGTAGGACAGCTCCTCGACCGGCACCCCGCCCGGCCCGAACGTGCCCGCGTTGTTGAAGAGCAGGTCCAGCCGTCCGAAGCGGTCGCGCACGGCGGCGAACAGGGCGGCCACGTCGCCGGGGTCGGACACGTCGGCGCGGACCGGCAGCGCGGTGGCGTCCGGGACGAGGGCGGCCGTCTCCTCCAGCGGGGCGGTGCGCCGCCCGGCCAGCGCCAGCGACCAGCCCGCGCGCAGCAGTTCGACGGCGACCGCCCGCCCGACGCCGGAGCCCGCCCCCGTCACCACGGCGACCCGCCCCCGGCCCGCCCGGTCGACACGGCCCGCCCGCCCCTCGTCCGCCGGCTCGGAAGGCTGCCCGGCACGCTGCCCGGACGGCCGCTCGTCGCTGGTTCCCACAGTGTTCATGGGACCCTCACCCCCGCGTGAGAGCCGGCGCTCCGCTCTCGCCCGGGTAGCGGACGCCGACGCGGTCCCGGATCGCGTCGAGCGTCCGCATCACGGCCAGAGTGCCGTCCAGCGGCACCAGCGGAGACTCGGTCTCCCCGGCCCGCACCGCCCGCATCACCTCCCGGGCCTCGTGCTTGAGGCTGGCCCGCGGGCCGTCCGCCGGGTCGGCCGCGTACCGCTCGGGGTCGCGGCCGTCCCGGTGCACCACGAAGTGGTCCGGGAAGAAGAAGCCGTACGGCACGTCGATCCGGCCCTTCGAGCCGGTGATCGTCGCGGAGTTGGCCGTACCGCCGACGATGGAGCAGTGCACCGAGGCGAGCGCGCCGCTCTCCCAGGAGAGCAGGGCGCCGGTCTGGAGGTCGACGCCCTCCTCCGAGAGCACCGCCCGCGCCGTGACGTCCGCCGGCTCCCCGAGCAGCAACTGCGTGAACGACACCGGGTACACCCCGAGATCGAGCAGCGCGCCGCCGCCCTGCGCCGGGTCCCGCAGCCGGTGCGCCGGCGGGAAGGGCCCCGCCAGGCCGAAGTCGGCCTGCACGGTCCGCAGCTCACCTATCGCGCCGCCGTCGACCAGCTCCTTGAGCCGCCGCACCAGCGGGTTGCAGTACATCCACATCGCCTCCATCAGGAAGACCCCGCGGCGGCGGGCGAGGGCGACCAGTTCCGCCGCCTCGCGCGCGTTCAGCGTGAACGGCTTCTCGCACAGCACGTTCCGGCCCGCCTCCAGGCAGAGACCGGCGGCGGCCCGGTGCGCCGAGTGCGGAGTGGCGACGTACACCACGTCCACGTCCTCGTCGCGCGCCAGCGACTCCCAGTCGCCGTAGGCGCGCTCGATGCCGAACCGCTCAGCGAACGCCTTCGCCGACGCCTCCGTACGCGAGGCCACCGCCACGACCTCCGCGTCCGGCAGATCCACCAGATCCGCCGTGAACGTCGCCGCCATCCCGCCGGTCGCCAGGATTCCCCAGCGCACCTTCGCTCCCGTCACGCCTGCCACACCCTCACTCGCGCCCGCACCGGCTGTACGTACCAGCCGTACGTACAGAATTGTCTTACTAGTACTCCGCTCGGGCTGAGAGCATAGGCGCCGGATCTGAAGAAGAGGGAGGGCCACATGCCCGAGCGCGGGGCATCGACACCGCACACACCACCGGCGGCCGTACCCGGAAAGGGACCGGCCCTGACCGGAACGGGACCGGCCGCCCCGCCCGGCAGCGGCACCCGCCGGGTCCGCCGCACCGGCCTGCTGGTCACCCTCGTCCTCGGCGGACTGACGGCCACGCCGCCGCTGGCGATGGACATGTACCTCCCCGCGCTGCCGGAGGTCACCGGCGCGCTGCACGCCTCCGCCGCCACCGTGCAGCTCACCCTCACCGCCTGTCTGACCGGCATGGCCCTCGGCCAGCTCGTCGTCGGACCGATGAGCGACCGGCTGGGCCGCCGCCGCCCCCTGCTCGCCGGTCTCGCCGTGTACGTCCTCGCCACCGCGCTGTGCGCGCTCGCGCCCACCGTCGAACTCCTCGTCGCCTGCCGGCTGGCGCAGGGCCTGGCGGGCGCCGCCGGGATCGTCATCGCCCGCGCCGTCGTCCGGGACCTGTACGACGGCGTCGCCATGGCCCGTTTCTTCTCCACCCTCATGCTCATCTCCGGTGTCGCCCCGGTCGTCGCGCCCCTCATCGGCGGGCAGATCCTGCGGCTGACCGACTGGCGGGGCGTGTTCGCCGTCCTCGCCGTCGTCGGGGCGGTGCTCGCCGCGGTCGTCTGGGCCCGGCTGCCCGAGACCCTGCCGCCCGCCGAACGCCACGCCGGCGGCGTCGGCGCGGCCCTTCGCTCGATGCGCGCCCTGCTCGCCGACCGGATCTTCTCCGGCTACGTCCTCGCCGGCGGCTTCGCCTTCGCCTCGCTGTTCGCCTACATCTCCGCCTCGCCGTTCGTCGTCCAGGAGATCTACGGCGCCTCCCCGCAGACGTTCAGCCTGCTCTTCGGCCTCAACTCGGTCGGTCTGGTCCTGGTCGGCCAGCTCAACGGCAAGATCCTGGTCGGCCGCATCCCGCTGGAACGAGTGCTCGCCGCGGGGCTGGTGACCGTCGCCGCCGCCGCGAGCGCGCTCCTGGTGATGACCCTCGGCGTCTTCGGCGAGCCCGGACTCGGGCCGGTCGCCGCCGCGCTGTTCGTGCTGATGTCCGCGATGGGCGTCACCCTGCCCAACACCCAGACCCTCGCCCTGCTGCGGGTCAGGGAGGCCGCCGGATCGGCCTCCGCCCTGCTGGGCACGTCCTCCTTCCTCATCGGGGCGATCGCCTCGCCGCTGGTCGGCGTCGCCGGGGAGGACACCGCCGTCCCGATGGCCGTCGTCCAACTGGGCGCGGCACTGGTGGCGCTGGCCTGCTTCGTGGGAATGTGCCGTCCTTGGAGCGGCGGCGAGGCCCGCGCGGGCGCGGAAGGGGAAGAGCACTGAGCGCGCCGAGACTGCGCAGCGGCACCCCGGAACGGGCCGGACTCGACCCGGGCCAGCTCCGGCATCTCGTCCGGGAGGTCCACTCCCTCACCGCCGGGGAGCGCCCCTGGGCCGCGGGGGCCGTGGTGGCCGTCGGACGCGGCCCGGTGCTCGCCGTCGAGGAGCCGGCGGGCTGGGCCGTCCGGTACGCGTCGTACGACGTCCGCTCCGCGCGGGGCGTCCCGCTGCCGCCGCCCTCCCTGGTGCCGGTGACCTCCGGCACACCCTTCGACCTCGCCTCCCTCACCAAGCTGTTCACCTCGGTCGCCGCCGTGCAGCAGATCGAACGGGGCACGCTCGGCATCGACGCCGAGGTCGGCGCGTACCTGCCGGACTTCCGCGCCGCCGCCGCGCACCGCGTCACCGTGCGCCAACTGCTCACCCACACCTCCGGGCTGCGGCCCGAGGTCCCGCTGTACGACTGCGCCGACCACGCCGAGCGGATGGCCCGGCTGCACGCCGAGCCGCCGGTCGGGGTGCCCGGCACGTACTGCTACTCCGACGTCAACATGCTGCTCCTCCAGCACGTCCTGGAGCGGATCACCGGCCGGCCGCTCGACGTCCTCGTCCACGAGGGCATCACCCGGCCGCTGGGCATGACGGCCACCTGCTTCGGGCCGTGCCCGGGGGCGGCGGCCACCGAGGACCAGCGCAGACCGTGGGCCAAGGCCGACCGGGGGATGCTGCGCGGGGTCGTCCACGACGAGAACGCGTGGGCGCTGGGCGGGGTGGCCGGCCACGCCGGGCTGTTCTCCACCGCGCGGGACCTGGCGGTGTTCTGCCGGGCGCTGCTGGCCGGCGGCTCCTACGGGCCGGCCCGCATACTCGGCCCCGACTTCGTGGAACTGCTGCTGACCCCGCCGGGCCTCGGCTTCGCCCTGGACCAGCCGTGGTTCATGGGCGAGCTGGCGGGGCGCGGGGCGGCCGGGCACACCGGCTTCACCGGCACCTCGCTCGTCCTCGACCGGGCGACGGACACGTTCGTGGTCCTGCTCGCCAACACCGTCCACCCGTGCCGCCGCCCACCGGACAGCAGACCACGCGCGGCGGTGGCCACGCGGGTGGCGCGGGCGGTCCGGGGGGTACGCGGGCGGGAGATGCCCGGGGCCTGAGGGTCACGGGGCCTGTGGGGCACGGGAGGCCGGAGGGTCACGGGGGCGCGAAGGGCGCCGGAGGCCGGAGGGCACGGGGCGTGAGGGTGAGGCGCACGCCGGTACGCGGGCGGCGGTGCGCCCCCGCCGCCCTCGTAGAATCACCGGGTGAACGCCCCCGCCCCCGCCTTCTCCGCCGACACCCTGCGCGCCGCCCTCGACGGGCTGCTGGACGGGCTGCCCTCCCGGCAGGCCACGCAGGCCGTGGAGCGGCTGATCGCCAGCTACCGGGGCGACACCCCGACCGACGCCCCGATCCTGCGGGACCGCGCGGACGTGGTCGCCTACGCCGCCTACCGGATGCCCGCGACCTTCGAGGCGGTGCGCTCCGCGCTGGCGGCCTTCGCCGGGGCCGTACCCGACTGGACGCCCGCCACCCACCTCGACATCGGCGGCGGCACCGGCGCGGCGACCTGGGCGGTCGGCGCCACCTGGGACGGCCCGCGCGCCTCGACCGTGCTCGACTGGGCGGAGCCCGCCCTCGCGCTCGGCCGGGAGATCGCCGCCGCCGAACCGGCCCTCACCGGCGTCCGCTGGCAGCGCGCCCGGATCGGGGCCGCGCCCACCCTGGAGAGCACCGACCTCGTCACCGTCTCCTACGTGCTCAACGAACTGACCGCCGCCGACCGCGCCGCCCTGGTCGAGGCCGCCGCGAGCGCCGCGCGGGCCGTGCTGATCGTCGAGCCGGGCACCCCCGACGGGTACGCCCGCGTCATCGAGGCCCGCGACCGCCTCGTCGCGGCCGGCTTCCGGATCGCCGCGCCCTGCCCGCACAGCGCCGCCTGCCCCATCGTCCCCGGCACCGACTGGTGCCACTTCTCCGCCCGGGTCAGCCGCTCCTCCCTGCACCGCCGGATCAAGGGCGGCTCCCTCGCCTGGGAGGACGAGAAGTTCAGTTACGTCGCCGCCACCCGCCTCCCGGCCGCCCCGGCCGCCGCCCGCGTGGTCCGGCGCCCGCAGCTCCGCAAGGGCCAGGTCCTGCTCGACCTGTGCGAGACCGAACCGGCCCTGCGCCGCGCCACGGTCACCAAACGCCACGGTGACCTGTACCGGGCCGCCCGCGACGCGGACTGGGGCGACCCGTGGCCGCCCGCGGACACGGGGCAGTAGTCACCGGAAAACCCCCGGACCCTGGCCGGCGGGGCCTGGCCGCACCGGTCCCTGGCCACCGCTGACGAGACGCTCCGTATCGCCAAGCTGGTACATTCGGCCCATGCCCGAACCCAAGCGCCGCAGCGAGAAGTCCCGCAAGGCCATCTACGACGCCGCCCTCGCCCTGGTCGCCGAGATCGGCTACCCGAGGACCACCATCGAGGGCATCGCCGCCCGCGCCGGGGTCGGCAAGCAGACCATCTACCGCTGGTGGAACTCCAAGGCCGACGTCCTGCTCGAAGCCTTCCTCGACCTCGGCGAGCAGGCCGAGCAGGCCGCGCGCGGCGAGGGGGCGGAGCCCCGGCAGTACGCGATCCCCGACACCGGCGACCTCGCCGCCGACCTCAAGGCCGTACTGCGGGCCACCGTCGACGAGTTGCGCGACCCGAAGTTCGAGGCGCCCAGCCGCGCCCTGGCCGCCGAGGGCCTGGTCGACGCGGAACTGGGCCGGGTCTTCGTCGCCAAGCTGCTCGAACCCTCGCTCCAGCTCTACGTCGACCGGCTGCGCGCCGCGCAGAAGGCCGGCCAGGTCCGCCCGGAGATCGACCCGCGGATCGCCCTGGAACTCTTCGTCTCCCCCCTCGCCCAGCGCTGGCTCCAGCACACGGCCCCGTTCTCGTACGCCTACACCGACACCCTCGTCGACTACGCCCTGTACGGTCTCGCTCCGCGTTGACCTGCTGAGACCTACTAAGACCTGCTGACCTGTGGAATTTGTCCCTTCATGGCCCCTTCGGGACCTCTTCGCGGCCCTGCGGCGCGGATCGGTGCGACCATAGGGCATGCTGGATCGCACGACGGCGAGGCGAGGGGATAGATGAGCGCGGAGTTCGGCGGCAGGACCGGCCGGCAGGGCAGAATCTCCCAGTGGCTGCGCGGACGCCGCCCGAGACAGGCCGCCGCCGACGGTGACCGCGAACCCCTGCTGCTCGCCGCCGCCGCGGCCGGACTGCCGCTCGCGCCCGCCGCGCACCCGGCCGGCTACCGCTGCTCCTGCGACCGCGTCGGCTGTCCCACCCCGGCCCGGCACCCGGTCTCGTTCGCCTGGCAGACGCAGTCCACCACCGACCGCGCCCAGATCGAGCGCTGGGCCCGCCACCAGCCGCAGGCCAACTTCATCACCGCGACCGGCATGGTGCACGACGTCCTCGACGTCCCCCTCCAGGCCGGCCGCGACGCGTGGCGGCGGCTCACCGCGGCGGGCGTGGACGTCGGGCCGGTCGCCGAGAGCGACGACGGGCGCATGCTGTTCTTCACCCTCACCCGCGGCACGCCCGAGGACGAGGACGAGTGGTGGCCGTGCGAACTGGACTGCCACCCCGAGACCATGGACGAGCATCCCGGCCTGCGCTGGCACTGCCGGGGCTCCTACGTCCTCGTACCGCCCGCCGCGCTCCCCGGCGGCCAGTCCGTGCACTGGGTACGCGGCCCCGAGCACCCGCTGCCCGATCCGCTCACCCTGCTGGAGACGCTGACCGACGAGTGCGCCCGGCACGCCGGCCCGGACCCCGACCACGCGGAGACGGCCTGGCCGCTGCGGCACTGAGCCGGTGACCGGTGGACCGGCCGCGGGCGGTGAGTGGCGGGCCGGGTGGGGCAGGCGGGGTCGGCCGGGGTGCTACGCGCCCTTCGCCGACGTCAGGCCCTGGACCCGGGCCAGTACGGTCACCTGGTCCTCGCCGGAACCCTTCGCCGGGTTCAGGGCGACCTCGTTGGAGACGAACTCCATCGTCAGCGACTGCTTGATCTCGCCGTCCGTCAGCGCCCGCACGTCCTTGTTGGGGGCGGGCACCGAGGCGCTCTGCGCGGCGGTCTGCTTCTCGAAGTGCCGGGTGGTGAAGAAGACCAGCGCCCCGCCGTCCTTGGTGCGCAGCGCCAGTGGTGCGAAGTCACCGCTGGTCAGCGGCTCGTCGATGTACTGCGTGGCCAGTCCCGGACGGGTCGCCTTCGCACGCTGGGCCCGCCAGGCGCTGGTCTGCGCGCCGGGCGCGAAGGTGTCCCCGCCGTCCTGGAGGTAGGTCGCGTACTCCTTGCTCAGCTCGGCCGGGGGAACGGCCAGCCGCTCGGAGTCGGCGGCCACCGCCTCGGCCCAGCCGTCCGAGTCCGTCCTGAACTCCGGTACGTCGTCGGGGGAGAGCAGCGTCAGATAGGCCGCCTGCCAGGTCTCGTCCAGGCCGTCCCGGGTGAAGACCAGCACCCAGCGCAGGTCACCGCCCTTGTTGCCGAGGGCGTCCGCGACGAACCAGCGGGGCCAGCCCGCCTTCTTCGGGATCGTGAACTTCGCGTCCGTCAGCTTCAGCGGCTGGTGGGACGGGTTGCCGTCGGGGTTGTTGGCCCGGCCCGCGGTCAGCCGGGCCGCGTCGATCGCGCCGAGCGCGCCGGTGGTGTAGGCGGCGTCCGCCGAAGCGTCGTACGCCTTGTCGGCCCTGTTGTACGCGGACGTGAACTTCTCCAGCGCCTTCACGGCCTCGGCCCGGGTGGCGGAGGGGAGTATCTCGCGCTCGCCGTGCACCACCACGCAACCGCTCGCCGTGAGGAACAAAGCGGTCACGGAGGCGGCTATCAGCGCGCTCCGGTCAAGCCTGCGGGGCCAACGAGGGCCGCGATCCCTGCTCATCAGGTTCCTTCACCTTCCCCTTCCCGGAGGCGAACCCTACCGGGGCGGGAAGAGGGCCGGGCCTTGGGTCCGGGGAGAGCGGCCACACCGTGACCTGTGGCCGTACCACCGCCGGGCGGCCCGCGTGCGGCGCCGGTGTTTCAATGCCCCTCGTGACTGATTACGACGTGGTGCGCGTCTTCTGCGCACCGAACGGCGGCTACGGCAACGAACTCGGCGTCGTCCGGGAGGGAACCGTGCTGCCCCGGCCGGCGGACCGGCAGGCGCTCGCCGCCGAACTCGGCTTCAGCGAGACCGTGTTCGTCGACGACCCCGAGCGCGGCGTCATCGACATCTACACCCCCACCCTGCGCCTGCCCTTCGCCGGCCACCCCTGCGTCGGCACCGCCTGGCTGCTCGACGTGCCCGAACTCGTCACCCCGGCGGGGGTGGTGGGCGCCCGGCAGGACGGCGAGTTCAGTTGGATCGAGGCACGGGCCGAGTGGGCGCCGCCGCGCACCCTGCGCCGGTACGCCTCGCCCGCCGAGGTGGACGACCTGCCGGTGCCGCCCAAGGGCGAGTGGATCTACGCCTGGGCCTGGGAGGACGAACCGGCCGGGCGGGTGCGCGCCCGTGCCTTCCCCGGCCGCGACGACGGCATCGACGAGGACGAGGCGACGGGCGCCGCGGCCCTGCTGCTCACCGACCGGCTGGGCCGCGCCCTGAACATCACCCAGGGAGCCGGCTCCCAGCTCCTCACCGCACCGCAGCCGCACGGCTGGGTGGAGCTAGGCGGCCGGGTGCACCTGGAACGCTGAGCCGGCGACTCCCGCGACCCCGTGCTACGCGCTGAGCGGGAACTCCTCGCCCAGCGCCCGGAAGACCGCGGTGTTCAGCGCGAACGCCCTCTTGCACTCCGCGACGATCCGCTGCTTCTCCAGGTCGTCCGCGCGGATGCCGTCCAGCAGCTCCCGGTACTCCCGCTTGAAGGCGGCCGGGTTGGAGACGGACTCGAAGACGTAGAAACGGACGCCGTCGCCCTTCTTGGCGAAGCCCCACGCGCGCTCGGCCCGGTCGCGGATTATCTGGCCGCCGGAGAGGTCGCCCAGGTAGCGCGTGTAGTGGTGGGCGACGTAGCCGGCCGGCCACCGCTCGGCGCACTCGCGCACCCGGTCCGCGTACGCCTCGGTGGCGGGCAGCGCGGTGAGGGAGGCCCGCCACCCGGGGCCCCGCAGGTGCTCCAGGTCCCGCTCCAGCGCGCCGAGGCGGTACAGCGCGGGCTGGATGAAGGGGCCCGCCACCGGGTCGGCGGCCAGCGCGGGGGCGGCCGTCTCCAGCGCCTCGTAGACGAACCAGAGCTGCTCGGTGTAGCGGGTGAAGGCGTCGACACCGAGCCGCCCGCCCAGCAGATCGCTCATGAACGTCGAGGTCTCCGCCTCCATGTGCTGCTCGTGGGAGGCGGTGCGGATGAGCGTCGAGAAGGAGTCCATGCGGCCGATCTTCTCTGGTTAGGGTTACCTAAGTCAATGCCTTCCCGACTGATCGTCGGGAAACGTTCCGACAGCCTGTCGGTAAAATTCTACCCCGTTGGGACGCGAAGAACCCGCCCTCCGGGGAGAGCGGGTTCGTCGGACGGTGGGGCCGGGCGGCTCGGCGGTTTCAGGGGAGGGTGAGGATCTCCGCGCCGGTCTCCGTGACCACCAGCGTGTGCTCGAACTGCGCGGTCCGCTTCCGGTCCTTCGTCACGACCGTCCAGCCGTCGTCCCACATGTCGTACTCGTGGGTGCCGAGGGTCAGCATCGGCTCGATCGTGAAGGTCATCCCGGGCCGCAGCAGGGTCGTCGCGTGCGGGCTGTCGTAGTGCGGGATGATCAGGCCGGAGTGGAACGAGGAGTTGATCCCGTGCCCGGTGAAGTCGCGTACCACCCCGTAGCCGAACCGCTTGGCGTAGGACTCGATGACCCGGCCGATGATGTTGACCTGCCGGCCCGGCCTGACCGCCTTGACGGCGCGGGTCAGCGACTCGCGGGTCCGCTCGACCAGCAGCCGGCTCTCCTCGTCCACCTCGCCGACCAGGTAGGTGGCGTTGTTGTCGCCGTGCACCCCGCCGATGTACGCCGTCACGTCCAGGTTGACGATGTCGCCGTCGCGCAGGACGGTCGAGTCGGGGATGCCGTGGCAGATGACCTCGTTGACGGAGGTGCACAGCGACTTGGGAAAGCCGCGGTAGCCCAGCGTCGAGGGGTAGGCGCCGTGGTCGCACATGTACGCGTGCGCCACCCGGTCCAGCTCGTCCGTGGTCACACCCGGCGCGATCAGCTCGGCCGCCGCCGCCATCGCCCGCGCCGCGATCCGCCCCGCCACCCGCATCGCCTCGATCACCTCGGGCGTCTGGACCTCCGGGCCGGTGTACGGCGTCGGGGCCGGCTTGCCCACGTACTCGGGCCGGCGGATGTTTCCGGGTACGGAACGGACGGGGGACAGCTCCCCGGGGACGAGCAGCGACTGGCCAGAAGACATGGGAGCGAGTCTAACCAGCGGGCATAAGAGACCATGTCCCTGGCGAAAGGAGCCGGTCATGGCCCTGTTCAAGAAGCGCACCGTCGGAAAAGCGGGCGAGTGGTACTACTGCCTCGAACACAAGAAGGTCGAGGAGGGGCCGGAGTGCCCCGCCAAGAACCGCTTCGGGCCGTACACCTCCCGCGCGGAGGCCCAGCACGCGATGGAGACCGCCCGCGAGCGCAACCTCGAATGGGAGACCGACCCGAAGTGGCACGACGCCGCGCCGGGACGCGCGGACGACTGACCCCGCCCCCCCCCGCCGCCGCGTACCGCGTTCACCAGCGGGCCGGTGGTGGGGCCGTCAGGGCGTCGGCCAGTCGGGACAGGCGGTCCCGGAACCGTCCCCGGCCCCGCGACGGCGGCCCCGCGGGCTCCCCGGCCGCCGCGCTCACCAGATGCTGCACGGTGTCGAGGTCCAGCTCCGCCCCGGCCGGCACGGTCAGCCGCTCGTGCGCCAGCGCCGCCAGCTCCCGCCCGCCCGCGCCGTCCCCGCCGTCCAGCGCCAGCACCGCCGCCCCCGCGCGCCGGGCGTCGTCCACCCGCTCCAGCAGCGGCGCGCCCGGCTCGCCCGCCGCCACCACCAGCAGCGTCTCCCCGCGCCGGGCCGCCGCCAGCCGCCCCGGGCCCACCGCCAGATGCGCCGGGTCGGTGGGGCGCGCACCGTGCCGCACCAGCGTCGGCGCCAGCTCCGGCGTCCCCGACCAGGCGGCCTCGTCCACCAGGTGCGCCGCCAGATGCCACGGCTCGTACGCGGGGGTGCCCACCAGCAGCAGCCCGCCCCCGTGCGAGACCACCGAGCCCCGCAGCGCCCCCGCGAATCTGCGGGTGGCCCCCAGCCACTCGGTCCCGGCGAGCACTTCGCGCAACAGCGTGACCCGTACGGCGTCCATGCGGCCGCATCCTGCCGCAACCTCTCACTCGTGACCCGCAGTTCACCCCGAATTCGCCCGAACTGGGCATGCGCACCAGCCACCCACCTCACGAAACGCCAGGAGTCGACCCATGACAGCAGCAGGGCCAGGGGCAGGGGCGCGGGAGCGGGCCGCGACCTCCGTACCGTTCCGCGCCGGCCGGGAGGGCTACGCGAGCTTCCGCATCCCGGCGGTCGTCGCCACCGCCGGCGGCACACTGCTCGCCTTCTGCGAGGGCCGGGCCGACGGGCCGGCCGACCACGGCACCATCCGCGTCGTCCTCAAGCGCTCCACCGACGGCGGCCGCACCTGGGGGCCGCTCCAGGTCGCCGCCGAGAACGGCGACGGCCTCGCCGGGAACCCCGCACCGGTCGTCCTCGACACCGGCCGGATCCTGCTCGTGCACGTCCGCAACGCCGCGCACGCCACCGAGGCGGCCATCCGGCGCGGCGAGATCACCGCCAAGGACGGACGCCGGGTGTGGGTGACGCGCAGTGACGACGACGGGCGCACCTGGTCCGCGCCCACGGAGATCACCGCCCGGGTCAAACGGCCGGAATGGCGCTGGTACGCCACCGGCCCCGGCCACGCCCTGCGGCTGCGCACCGGACGCGTCGTCGTCCCCGCCAACCACTCCCTGCCCCCGGCCGGACCGGGCACCGGCGGCGGCCCCGACGGCGGGCACTGCCTGCTCAGCGACGACCGCGGCAAGAGCTGGCGCCTCGGCTACGTCGCCGACGGCGACGGCACCACCTCCCGGGTGGCCGCCAACGAGTCCACCGCCGCCGAACTCCCCGACGGCCGCCTCTACGTCAACGCCCGCACCATGTCGCCCTCCGTCACCGTCCGCGCCGACGCCCGTTCCAAGGACGGCGGACAGACCCTGACCGCGCCCTTCGCGCCGCAGCCCGGCCTGCCGGGCCCGGTCTGCCAGGGCAGCGTCCTCCAGCTCCGCGACCCCGACCTGCTCCTCTTCTCCGGGCCCGCCGAACCCGGCGCCCGCGCCCGGATGACCCTGCGCGTCTCCACCGACGGCGGCACGTCCTGGCGAGTGGCCCAGACCCTCGACGACCGGCCCGCGGCCTACTCCGACCTGGTGCGCGTCGACGCCGGCTCGGTCGGACTGCTGTACGAGACGGGGGACGCGGGCCCGTACGAGACGATCACCTTCCGGCGGCTGTCCTCGGTGTGGCGTACCTGACCCGGTGAGGGTGGCCGCCCGCACGTAGGCTCGGCCCATGACCTCTACCGACAGTGCCGCACAGAAGGCCCCCGCCAAGGACCCCTGGGACCTGCCCGACGTCTCCGGGCTGATCGTCGGCGTCCTCGGCGGGACGGGACCGCAGGGCAAGGGCCTGGCCTACCGCCTCGCGCGGGCCGGGCAGAAGGTGATCGTCGGCTCCCGCGCCGCCGAGCGCGCGGTCTCGGCCGCCGAGGAGATCGGACTCGGCGTCGAGGGCGCCGACAACGCCGAGACCGCCCGGCGCAGCGACATCGTGATCGTCGCCGTGCCCTGGGAAGGCCACGGCGACACCCTGACGTCCCTGCGCGCCGAACTGTCCGGCAAACTCGTCGTCGACTGCGTCAACCCCCTCGGCTTCGACAAGAAGGGCGCCTACGCCCTCACCCCGGAGGAGGGCAGCGCCGCCGAGCAGGCCGCCGCCCTGCTGCCGGACAGCCGGGTCACCGCCGCCTTCCACCACCTCTCCGCCGTCCTGCTGGCCGACCCCGGGGTCGAGGCGATCGACACCGACGTGATGGTGCTCGGCGAGGTCCGCGCCGACGTGGAGATCGTGCAGGCGCTGGCCGGACGCATCACCGGTATGCGCGGTGTCTTCGCCGGGCGGCTGCGCAACGCCCACCAGGTCGAGTCGCTGGTCGCCAACCTGATCTCCGTCAACCGCCGCTACAAGGCGCACGCGGGGCTCCGCGTCACCGACGTGTGAGGCGATGGGGGACACTGGGACGCGTCAGCGATGCCGCCCGTGTCCCCCGACGGGCAGCCCCCTGATGGGCAGCCCTCTGCCGGACAGCCCCCCCGCCAGGCATCCCCCACGACAGGAGCCGACCCCATGCCCCGCCTCGCCCGCTACGCCCTCGCCGTCTGCGTGCTCGCCGTCGTCGCGGCCGTCGTCTCCTTCGTCCAGGGCGTCGTGCTGGTCGGCGTCGTATGGGTGCTGATCGCGGGACTGGCGTCCAACATGACCTGGTACTACCTCCGGCGCGACCGGGCCGCCCGCCGCACCTCCGTCACGGGCTGACCGAGCAGATCCCGGCCGTCTGCCAGAAGCGGTACAGCTCGAAGCCGCAGTACGAGTCGGACTCGTCGATCCCCAGCGCCCGCAGGATCGCGTCGATCACGTCGAAGAACACGCCGTTCAGCGCGGGAATCCACAGCAGCGCGAAGACGAACAGCAGCCCGAACTGCGCGAACGGCTCCACCTGCCGCCGCACCCGGTACGACAGCCACGGCTCGACCACCCCGTAGCCGTCCAGGCCGGGCACCGGCAGGAAGTTCAGGATCGCCGCCGTGACCTGGAGCAGCGCCAGGAAGGCCAGCGCGAACCGGAAGTCGCGCGGCACGCCGTCCAGCGCGTCCAGCCAGAACGGGGCGGTGCACACGACGGCGAACGCCACGTTGGTCAGCGGACCGGCCGCCGAGATCAGGCTGTGCCGCCACCGGCCCCGAATACGGCCGCGCTCGATGAAGACCGCGCCGCCCGGCAGCCCGATCCCACCCATGATCACGAAGAGCACCGGCAGCACGATGCTCAGCAGCGCGTGCGTGTACTTCGTCGGGTTCAGCGTCAGATAGCCCTTCGCGCCGACCGAGATGTCCCCGCTGTGCAGGGCGGTACGGGCGTGCGCGTACTCGTGCAGGCACAGCGAGACGATCCAGGCGGCCGTCACGAACAGGAACACGGCCACGCCCGGCTGCGCGGCGAACCCGGTCCAGGTGGCCCAGCCGGTGACCGCGGCGACGGCGACGATCCCGAGGAAGACGGGACTGACCCGCCGGTCACTTCGGCGGGCGGAGGCGGTGGTCATGGCGCGGGGCTCCTGAGGTCGGGAGGGGAAGGGTAGACCGTACCGGTGACGGGAGAGGAACGTCCCGCGGACGGCCGGAGGTTCCTGCCGGTCCACGCCCCGGCAAACCCGGAGGCGGCGCCGGTGCGTCCCCGAGGACAATGGGCCTCGTGCGCTACCGGATATTCGGCACCACCCAGGTACTTGGCCCCGACGGCAGCCCCGTCCCCGTCGGCGGGGCGCGGCTGCGCGCGCTGCTGACCGTGCTCGCGCTGCGGGCCGGCCGGACCGTGCCGGCCGGTCTGCTGGTCGAGGAGGTGTGGGACGGCGATCCGCCCGCCGACGCCCCGGCCGCGCTCCAGGCCCTGGTCGGCCGGTTGCGCCGGACGCTCGGCGCGGCCGCGGTGGTCTCCGCCGACGGCGGCTACCGGCTCGCCGCCGCCCCCGACGACATCGACCTGCACCGCTTCGAGCGGCTCGCCGACGAGGGGCTGCGCGCGCTCGCCGACGGCGACGCGGAGAAGGCGGCGGCCGTGCTCGAAGACGCCCTCGCCCTGTGGCAGGACCCGGTCCTCGCCGACCTGCCCGACCGCACCGCCGAGGCGGCCCGCCGCCAGGCCCGCCGGCTGGACGTCCTGCGGGCCCGGCACACCGCCGCCCTCGACCTCGGACACGCCGACGAGGCCCTGCCCGCGCTGACCGCGCTGTGCGACGGCCACCCGCTGGACGAGCCCCTCCAGGCGCTGCGGCTGCGCGCCCTGCGCGACACCGGCCGCACCGCGGAGGCGCTCGCCGCCTACGAGGAGCTGCGCCGGCTGCTCGCCGACCGGCTCGGCGCCGACCCGGGCCCCCGCCTGCGCGCACTCCACGCCGAGCTGCTCCGCCCGCAGGAACGGTACGAGCCCGACACCACCGCCACCCGGCCCGCCGCCCCGCCCCGGACCCGCCCCGCCGCCCCGCCCCGGCCGGACTCCGGTGCGGGCGGGTCCGAGCCGGGGCCGGGGATCGCCCCCGGGTTCGGCGGCGATGGCCCCCCTCCGGGGCGGAGGGCCGCCCCGGCCCCCCGGAACGGCGTGGCGTCCCGACCGTCCCCGGCCGCAGGGGGTGTCCCCCCGGACCCGGACGCCACCCCCGGTACCGCCCGTCCCGGTACCACCCGTCCCGGTACCGCCCGTCCCCGTACCCCCCGCCCCCGTGGCAACCTCCGGGCCCGCCTGACCTCCTTCGTCGGACGTGATCGCGACATCGAGGCGCTCGGTGCCGACCTGGCCGCCGCCCGGCTCGTCACGCTGCTGGGTCCCGGCGGGGCCGGCAAGACCCGGCTCTCGCAGGAGGCCGCCGAGGCCGCCGGGGAGGTGGCCCGGGACGGCGTGTGGCTCGCCGAACTCGCCCCCGTGGACGACCCGGCCGCCGTGCCCGAGGCGGTGCTCACCGCCGTCGGCGCCCGCGAGACCGTGCTGTACGGCGCGGGCGCCGAGGAGCTGCGGGTCGCCGCCGACCGCCCGGACACCGCCGTGGACCGCCTGGTCGAACACCTGGGACGGCGCCGCCTGCTGCTCGTCCTCGACAACTGCGAGCACCTCGTGGACGCCGCCGCCCGCCTCGCCGAGGAACTCCTCGCCCGCTGCCCCGGCCTGACCGTCCTCGCCACCAGCCGGGAACCCCTCGGCGTACCGGGGGAGCTGCTGCGACCGCTGGAGCCGCTCACCGAGACCGCCGCGCTGCAACTCCTCGCCGACCGGGGCACCGCCGCCCGCCCCGGCTTCCGGGTCGAGGACGACCCGGAGGTGTGCGCCGAGATCTGCCGCCGCCTCGACGGCCTCCCGCTGGCCATCGAACTCGCCGCCGCCCGGCTGCGCATGATGACGCCCCGGCAGATCGCCGACCGCCTGGACGACCGCTTCCGCCTGCTCACCTCCGGCAGCCGTACCGTCCTGCCCCGCCAGCAGACGCTCCGCGCGGTCGTCGACTGGTCCTGGGACCTGCTGGACGAGCCGGAGCGCGAGGTGCTGGGCCGCCTGTCGGTGTTCGCCGGCGGCTGCGACCTGGACGCCGCCGAAGCGGTCTGCGGACCCGCCGCGCTGGAGGCACTCGGCTCCCTGGTCGACAAGTCGCTGGTGGTGGCCGCGCCCTCCGGGGCCGGCGAGATGCGCTACCGGCTGCTGGAGACCGTCGCCGAGTACGCGGGGGAGCGGCTGGACCAGACGGGCCGCCGCGCCGACGCCGAGCGCGCGCATCTGACGTACTACCGCGAACTCGTCCGCCGCACCGACCCGCTGCTGCGCGGCCCCGGCCAGCTCCAGGCCGTCGAACTGTTCCAACGGGAGTACGAGAACGTGCGCAGCGCGCTGCGGCACGCCGTCGCCACCCGCGACGAACAGGAGGCGCTCTGCCTGGTGCTCTCGCTGGTCTGGTACTGGCAGGTGCGGGACTTGCGCATCGAGGCCCGCACCTGGTGCGACGAGGTCATGGCGCTCGGCCCCGACCCGTTCACGGAGCCGGTCCGCCCCGCCGCCCCGGTCTGGGAGCGGTGCACGAGCAGCCCGCCCCCGATGACCGGCGAGGTCCTCGCCGAGGCCCGGCGCGGGGTGCACCTGGCCCATCTCGCCTGCATGGACACCGAGCTGGACTCCTGGCAGCACCCCCGGGCCCAGACCAAGCTGCGGGTGATCGCGAGCACCTACGAACCGGGGCTGCCGCAGACCTGCCGCAGCCCCGGCCTGATCTGGTTCTACGCGGTGCTGCTCACCGGTGACGTGGAGCGGCTGCGCGAGATCATGGACGCCTCGGTCCGCACCTGCCGGGAGACCCCCGGCTTCGAGTGGGAGCTGGCCGGGTCCCTCCAGATGCGGGCCAACCTGCTGGCCAACCGGGCCGGCTGGGCGGGCGACGCGGGGCGCGACGCGGACGAGTCACTGGAGATCTACCGGCGGCTCGGCGACGACTGGGGTGTCGCCGAGGCGCTCTCCGCCCGCGCCGAGGCCCGCGAGCGCGTCGGCGACCACACGGGCGCCGCCGCCGACTACGAGCGGGCCGGGGAGTACGCCCGGCGGCTCGGCGCCCACGCCCAGGTGGACGTCCTCGACGCCCGCCGGGGCAGCGCGCTGCTGGAGGCAGGCCGGGGCGAGGAGGGCGAACGCCTCCTGCGCGAGGTCATCGACCGCTCCTCCGGAGTGGTGCACAACGGCGCCATGCCCGCCGCCCGCCTCTTCCTCGCCGGACAGCTCGGCGCCACCGGCCGCACCGCCGAGGCGCGCGAGCAACTCCGATTGCTGCGCGAGGAGTTCGTCATCTCCAGCTTCGTCGTCTTCGACGCCTTCATCGTGGGCGCGGAGTCCTGGGTGGACTCCCTGGAGGGCCGGTACGACGAGGCCCTGGACAAGATCCGGCGGGCGCTGGAACGGTCGCGGGACCCGCTGTCGGTGACGATCGCGCCGCAGATGCGCCCCGGCTATCTGGTGATCGCCGCGCTGCCGCTGGCCGGCGCCGACGGCGGACGCCGGGCCCGGGACGCCGCCCGCTGTCTCGGGGCCGCCGCCGCGCTGATGCCGGCCGACCACGTCGAGAACGGCATGGAGCGGGCCGCGCGGCTGCGGGCCGTCGAGCACACCCGGGCCGCGCTGTCCGAGGCGGAGTACCAGGCCGCGTACGCCGAGGGCGGCGGCCTCTCGCTGGAGCAGGCCACCGCCCTGGTCTGACCGGAGCGGACCGGTCAGCTCTTCGTACGGAACTTGTGGATGGCGACCGGTGCCATCACCGCCGTGATCGCCGCCGACCAGGCCAGGGTGATCCACAGGTCGTGGGCGACGGGGCCGCCCACCATCAGCCCGCGCGCCGCGTCCGCGAGCGTGGAGAGCGGGTTGTAGTCGGTGAACGCCTGCAGCCAGCCCGGCATCGACTGTGTCGGCGCGAAGATCGACGAGCCGAACTGGAGCGGGAAGAGCACCAGGGAGCCCATCGCCTGCACGGACTGCGCGTTCTTCAGCACCACGCCCAGGGTGAGGAACACCCACATGATCGAGGAGGCGAAGGCCGCGGAGAGGCCCACGGCCGCGAACAGCCCGGCCCAGTGCACGATGTCGAAACCCACCAGCACGGCGACGATCATCAGCACGGTGGTCGCGAAGAGCATCCGGATCAGTTCGACCGAGATCTTCGCGAACAGCACCGAGCCGCGGCCGATCGGCAGCGACCGGAAGCGGTCCATGACACCGGAGTTGAAGTCCTGGCTGAACCCGGTGCCGACGCCCTGGGAGAGCGTCATGCTCATCATCGCGATCATGCCGGGGATCACGTACTGGACGTAGCCGTCCTGCCCGCCGCCCAGCGCCTGCCCGATCGAGCCGCCGAAGACGTACACGAAGAGCAGGGTGAAGACGACCGGCATCAGCAGGGCGTCGAACATCGACTCCGGGTCCTGCTTGATCCACAGCAGGTTGCGGCGGACCAGCGCGCTGGTGTGGCGCACGTGCGCGCGCGGCGAGATCCGGGCGTCGGGCGTGAGCGCGGTGGGGACGGCGGGGACGGTGGTGGCGCTCATACGGCGACCTCCTGACGGTCGTCGACGGGCGCGGTGTCCTGCGGGGCACTGGCGCGGTGGCCGGTGAGGGAGAGGAAGACCTCGTCCAGGCTGGGCAGTTCGGTGGTGATGGAGGCGAGCGTGATCTCGCGCGAGGTGACCGCGCGGACCACGGCGGTGAGCTGCTCGTCGCTGAGGATCGGCACCAGTACGGCGCCGCGCTCGACGTCCACCGTGGTGGCGGCGAGCCCGGTGATGCCCAGCCCGTCCAGGAAACCGGCCAGCGGGCGCAGCCGCAGCGGGTCGGCCGGACGGACCCGCAGGGTGCGGCCGCCGACCTTGGCCTTCAGCTCCTCGATGCGGCCGCCCGCGATGACCTGCCCGCGGTCCACGACGGTCAGCTCGGAGGCGAGCTGCTCGGCCTCCTCCATGTACTGGGTGGTCAGCAGGACCGTCACGCCGTCCCCGACCATGGCCTTGACCTCGGTCCACACCTCGTTGCGGGTGCGCGGGTCCAGGCCGGTGGTCGGTTCGTCCAGGAAGAGCACCTGGGGGCGGCCGATCATCGAGGCGGCGAGGTCGAGGCGGCGCCGCATGCCGCCCGAGTAGGTGCCGGCCGACCGCTTGGCGGCCTCGGTGAGCGAGAACCGCTCCAGCAGTTCGTCGGCCCGCCTGCGCGCGTCCTTGCGGGGCAGGTCGAGCAGCCGCCCGATCATGTACAGGTTCTCCCAGCCGGGGAGCTTCTCGTCCACCGAGGCGTACTGCCCGGTGAGTCCGATCACCCGGCGCAACTGACGGGGCTGGCGCACGACGTCGTAGCCGGCCACGATCCCCTGGCCCGAGTCCGGGGCGAGCAGGGTGGACAGGATGCGGACGAGCGTGGTCTTCCCGGCACCGTTCGGCCCGAGCACACCCATCACGGTGCCCTCGCGCACGTCGAGGTCGACCCCGTCCAGCGCCTTGGTCTCGCCGTAGTGCTTGACCAGCCCCCGTACCGAGACGGCGGGGCGCTCGCCGTCGGGGCGGTTGTCGATTCGCTTCATGCCGCCGACGGTGCCAGCCGCCACCGACAGACCGCCTACAGCCCACCGACAGCCGCCGGTACGCACCGACAGTCCACCGACACGCCCGGACCCCGCCGACGGGGGAAGATCGGCGGGGCCGGCGTCGTACCGCGATGGCTCTTACCGCGTTGGCTCTTCCGGGACGGAACCCGCCCCGCGGCCCCGTCAGTGGACGGAGTTCTCCTCCTGCGGGAACGTTCCGCCGACGACGTCCTCGGCGAACGACTTCGCCGCGTCGCCGATGACCTGGCGCAGGTCGGCGTACTTCTTCACGAACTTCGGCACCCGGCCGCCGGTCAGCCCGAGCATGTCGGTCCAGACCAGCACCTGCGCGTCCGTCTCCGGACCCGCGCCGATGCCGACGGTCGGGATGTGCAGCGTCCGTGTCACCTCGGCGGCCAGTTCGGCCGGGACCAGTTCGAGGACGACCGCGAAGGCGCCCGCGTCCTGCACCGCCTTGGCGTCGCGCAGCAACTGCTGGGCGGCCTCCTCGCCGCGGCCCTGCACCCGGTAGCCCATGGCGTTGACCGACTGCGGGGTGAGGCCGATGTGCGCCATCACCGGGATGCCGGACTCCACCAGCAGCTCGATCTGCCGGTGCGAACGCTCGCCGCCCTCCAGCTTCACCGCCCCGACCCCGGCCTCCTTCACCAGCCGGGTCGCCGAGCGCAGCGCCTGCACCGGGCTCTCCTGGTAGGTCCCGAAGGGCAGGTCGCCGACGATCAGGGCGCGGCCGGTGCCGCGTACCACCGCCGACGCGAGCATGGTCATCTCGTCGAGGGTGACGGGCACGGTGGTGTCGTACCCGAGGTGGCAGTTGCCGGCCGAGTCACCGACCAGCATCACCGGGATGCCGGCCTCGTCGAACACGGACGCGGTCATCGCGTCGTACGCGGTGAGCATGGGCCACTTCTCGCCGCGTTCCTTGGCGGCGGTGATGTCCCGGACCGTGAGGCGGCGGGAGCTCTTGCCCCCGTACAGCGCCTTGCCGGCGTCGGAGGGGGTGCTCTGTGCGGCCCGCGCGCCGGGGGCAGCCGAAAGCTGCGTCATGGCAACGGCTCCTTCATGTCATCTCGAGGCGCCCTGACGGCGTCCCCGGATCCCCTCCATGGTGGCATCTCGTGCCGACGAGGGCCAGAGTGCCCCGTGACCGGAGTGCGGGCGGAGATCTCCACACCTGTGGCCAATGTGCTTGTTCCGTCACAGAGTCCGCCCCGCGCGCCCGCCGGCGGAACCCCCGGGCGTCACTTCTTCGTCACTGTGCCCGTACGGCCGTCATGGGACGGTGGAACGGAACCGATCATCCCCTAGGGTTCGTGGGGGCGACGGTGTGCACGGCAGGTTGTGAGGCGACGGTATGGCGCAGCAGGCGTACGCGACGGAGACGGACGACGGCGGCTCGGATCCCGGGCGCCGAGAGAACCGGCTCCGGCGCCTGGCCTCGCGGCTCGTCTCCGGGTGGCGGGGCGACCGGCGGATCTGGCGCCGGGGGATCGTCACCGCCGCGGTGGCCCTGCTGTCGGCCGCGGTCATGGCGGCGCACTCGCACATCCCCAACGTCATCGGCAACCTCGGCTCCCTCCTGGAGACCTTCCTGCCCTGGCTCGGCCTGCTGATCCCGGTCCTGCTCGTCGTCGCGCTCGTCCGCAGGTCCGCGACGGCCCTGATCGCGCTGCTGGTCCCCGCGGTCGTCTGGCTGAACCTCTTCGGCGGTCTGCTCACCACCAAGTCGGCGCCCGGCGGCGGCCTCACGGTGGTCACCCACAACGTCAACGCCGACAACGCCGACCCGGCCGGCACCGCCCGGTCCGTCGTCGCGTCCGGCGCGGACGTGGTGGCGCTGGAGGAACTGAAGGCGACCGCCGTGCCGACGTACGAGAAGGCGATGGGCTCCGTCTACCGGCACCACGCGGTGGTGGGCACGGTCGGACTGTGGAGCAAGTCCCCGATGAGCGGTGTGCGGGCCGTCGACATCAAACTGGGCTGGAAGCGCGCGATGCGCGCCACCGTCACCACCCCGGCCGGGCCGGTCGCGGTCTACGTCGCCCACCTGCCCTCGGTCCGGGTCAAGCTGGAGGCCGGGTTCACCGCCCGGCAGCGGGACAAGAGCGCCGACGCGCTGGGGGAGGCCATCGCCGACGAGCCGGTCGCCAGGGTGGTCCTGCTCGGCGACCTGAACGGCACCATGAACGACCGCGCGCTCACCGCCGTCACCGCGCAGATGCGCTCCACCCAGGGCGCGGCGGGCGACGGCTTCGGCTTCAGTTGGCCGGCGTCCTTCCCGCTGGCCCGCATCGACCAGATCCTGGTGCGCGGCGTCGAGCCGGAGAGCAGTTGGACGCTCCCGGCGACCAGCAGCGACCACCTGCCGGTCGCGGCCCGTGTGAAGGTCGACACATCCGCGTCCTGAACGCCCAGCTCATCCGCTTTCCGACCGGTACGCGACCGGTGACCGACCGGTATCCGCAACCCGCGCGTCACCTCGCGGAATACTCACCCTGAGAGACTTTGTTCCGTACGGGAACATACGCAGTCCCCTTCTCCTGTCTCCCGTTCCCCCGTCCCCCCGCTCCCCGTACGGACATCCGCTCTCGAAAGGCGACCCTCTTCATGCCCCTGGCCCTGCTCGCCCTCGCCGTGGGCGCCTTCGGCATCGGCACCACCGAGTTCGTGATGATGGGCCTGCTGCCCGACGTCGCGGACGACCTCGGCCTCTCGATCCCGTCCGCCGGACACCTCGTCTCGGCGTACGCGCTCGGCGTCGTCATCGGCGCCCCGCTGCTCGCCGCGGTCACCGCCCGCCGGTCCCGCCGTACCGTCCTCATCGGCCTGATGGTGCTCTTCGTGGTCGGCAACGCCCTGTCGGCCCTCGCCCCCGGCGAGCACCTGCTGCTCGCCGCCCGCTTCCTCAGCGGCCTGCCGCACGGCGCCTTCTTCGGCGTCGGCGCGGTCGTCGCCACCGGCATGGTGGCGCCGGAACGCCGGGCCCGCTCCGTCTCCCTGATGTTCCTCGGCCTGACCGTCGCCAACATCATCGGCGTGCCCGCGGCCACCGCCATGGGCCAGCAGATGGGCTGGCGGGCGACGTTCCTCGCGGTGAGCGCGATCGGCGTGGCGGCGATAGCGGCGCTGGCCTTCCTCATCCCGCGCGACCACGCGCCGGCCGCCACCACCGGCCTGCGCGGCGAACTGGCGGCCCTGAAGTCCGTCCCGGTCTGGCTGGCGCTCGGCACCACGGTGGCCGGCTTCGGCGCCCTGTTCTCGGCCTACAGCTACATCACCCCGATGCTCACCGACGCCGCCGGCTACGGCGAGGCCAGCGTGACGCTGCTGCTGGCCCTGTTCGGCGTCGGCGCCACGGCCGGCAACCTGCTCGGCGGACGCCTGGCCGACCACTCCCTGCGGGCCACCCTCTTCGGCGGCCTCGCCTCGCTCGTCCTGGTCCTCGCCCTCTTCCCGCTCCTGATGCGTACGCCGGTCACGGCGGCGCTGGCGGTCGCCCTGCTCGGCATGGCCGCCTTCGTCACCGGCTCCCCGCTTCAGCTCATGGTCATGGAGAAGGCGTCGGCGGCCCCGTCGCTGGCCTCCTCCGCCAACCAGGCCGCGTTCAACCTGGCCAACGCCGGCGGCGCCTGGATCGGCGGCCTCACCCTGGCGGCGGGCCTCGGCACCACGTCCCCGGCCCTCGCGGGCTCGGCGCTTGCCGTCCTCGGACTGGCGGTCGCGGGGGCGGCGTACCTGGTCGACCGGCGCGGGGCCGTGCCGGTGGCCGCCGGCGGCCGGGAACGGGTGGTCGCGGGGCATGTCCCGGAACAGGCGGAGGCGGAGGCGGTACGGGGCTGAGGGCCGCCGCCGGCGGTCACGGCGCCTGGGCGGTCTTCCGTTCGGTGTCGGCTCGGTGCTGTGACCCACTTCTCGCGGGAGACGCCGCTTGGGGCGGTGCTGCCCGACAGACCGATCCATCCCGGCGAGAGGCGATGCGTGACGCCTCCGTCATCGTGGCCCGAGACGCGGGCGGCATGGTCGCCGTCCTGGCCGCCGAGTTCCCCCGGCACGGCGGCGCGTACGTGTTCCTGCCCGGAGGACGTCGGGAAGACGGCGAGACACCCGAAGAGTGCGCGCGGCGCGAGCTGCACGAGGAGGCCGGCGTCACCGCCCGAGCCTGGCAGCCCCTCGGCTCGTACGCCCTCACCCTGGACTCCACCGCCCGCATCCACTTGTTCCTGGCCGAAGGTCTCACCCGTGGCCCGCAGCAGCTCACGCCCGGCGAGGAGGGGTTCACGCTCATGTGGTGGCCGATGCCGGCCGCGATCCGGGCCGCGGCCGAGGGGCGCTTCCTGCTTCAAGGTGGTCCACTGGCGCTGCTGCCGGCCCAGCAGGTCATCACCGTCCGAGCGGAGTCGATCCCGGCGTCTGCCCCGAGCCGATCGCCGCGACACGGGCCCCGGAGGACTGACGAGAGCCCCGCCGGTCCGGACGTGGACCGGCGGGGCCCTGGTGACCGTACGCGCGTCAGACCAACTCGACGAACCCCGCCCAAGCCCCACGCGACATCGCGAGGACGGGCCCGGTGACGTCTTTGGAGTCCCGGACGTGTACGGCGGCCGTAGTGGTGGCGACCTCTACACAGTCGCCGCCCTCGGCTCCGCTGTGGCTGCTCTTGAACCAGGTGAGGGCGGACACGGTGGCGGGGGACTCGGTGTTCTTCATAGCGATCCCAGCACTCCTTCGATGAACTCCGTTGAATCCTGCGGAGTGAGAGCCTGCGATCGGATGATCCCATAGCGTGCGGCCGAGAGAGCAGCGCGCTTCGGGTCGGTTTCGAGGGCACTGGTCCCCTGCGCCTCGGCGTACACGAACTTCTTGCCGTCTTCGCGCGTGACGACAGTGAACGGCCCGTCCACGCCCGCACTCTCCACGCAGCCGAGCGGCATGACCTGGATCTCGACGTTCCGTTTCTGGCCGAACAGCAGGATCTGCTCCAACTGCCCCCGCAACACGGGCTTTCCGCCGTAAGGGCGTCGCAGTACCGACTCGTCCATCACGAAGCTGAGAAGTGGTACGGGACGTCGGTCGAGGATGTCCTGACGAGCCTGCCGCGCGGCTACTCGCTGCTCGATGATTTCCGGGTCCAACGGGGGACGTCGCATCCCCAACAGCGCCCTCATGTACTCCTCGGTCTGAAGCAGCCCCTTGACCACGAGTGTGTCGTAGGAGAGCAGCTCAATGGCTTCTTTCTCCAAGGCCGCCATCCCCTGGAAGAACCCCGGATACTGAGCCCGCTCCATCTCCTCCTTCCAGTTGCTCAACAGCCCGTCCGCGCCCACCACCTCATCCGCCCGGTCGATCGTCCGGGGCGACGGAATCCTCCGCCCCTGCTCGTACGACGCCACCGTCGACGCCGAGTACCCGATCCGTTTCCCGAACTCCTCGCGGTCCAGGCCGGCCCGCAGCCGCAACGTCTTCAGGTTCTTGCCGAACGCGCAGACCACGCCCTTCCCGGCCTCGCCTTCCGGCCGCCGCCCGGACCCGTCGTCGCTCTCCCGACCCTCCGCCTGGCCCACGACCGCCCGGCCACCGCCCCCGCCCGGCAGGTCATCCGCCCCCGCGCCCGCGTCTTCACCAGTACGTTCCGTCATGTCGACCACCGCCTCCTCCGCCCAACGCCCGGCACGAGGCGGCGTCACGCCGCGCGGCTCGTACCTGCGTCCGCACCGCGCGTACAGGTACTTGACGTCGGTGCGTCACCGCTGGTCACGCTACGCGATCGACGGAACTGTGATCGGCGAGATGGCCAAACTCGACAACCCCACCCACACGACTGAACGGCGCGAAGAACATCGCCTCCGGCCGTCACCGCAATGCGCGTGACGTCTGCCGACTGGGACAGCGTCTCGGTGTTCGTGAGTTGTTCTCCGACGGCGGCTCCCTGGCCGCTCGGGGGGGGCGACCAGGTCCGGCGCATGCGGTCTCGGCGTTTTCTCAATCCGAGAACGGGAGTTGACGCCTCAGATGGTCGGCGTGTCGTCAACAACCGGCTTGTGGACCTCAATGGCCGGCTTCCACCCCGTGGAGAACTCGATGAAGTCCGCACGGGTGGGGTAGGTGTCGATCGCGCGGCGGTCACGCTTGGGGCTGTCGCCCCCCTTGCGGCCCCGGGGAACCTGCTCCTCGAAGATGTCGACCTTCACGTCGGGAACCTCCTTGAGGCCCTGGCGCCAGATCTGCACGATGTCGGCGCCGAACGCCTGCCGGGCCGCGGCGTAAAGGGCCGTGAGGGCCCCCTTGTCCCCACCGGGCACGAAAAGTGCCAGGTCCAGCACGACACCGGCGGACTGGAGGACCTCGATGGTCGCCGAGCCGTTTTCGTCGGCCACGTAGATTCCGGCTTCGTTCTCGTCGTCCGGAAGACAGGAGACCTCTTCCTGGAATACGGTCCTCGCCGTGATCGCGCCGCCCTCGAAATCCTCACCGGACTTGGTCAGAAAAGCAGGGACATAGCAGTCGGGAAGCTTGAGTTCTGCCGTGTCGGCGGAAACGAAGACCCTGTCCTTCACGCCGAGCTTCGTCACCTCTTCCAGCGAGAGGCGGCGAGCGGCGATCTTCTCCGTGTTCACGATTTCCCTTTCAGGTTGCACTGTCCCTGCGAACAAGGACGCTACCACGAAACCCTGAGGTCAACTGCCCAGTAATACCTGGGTAAATGGCCTCCGGTGACCTGCGCGGGAGGATGCGGAAGTGGGTGCCACTCGGCCGGGAACACGCATCCGTCAGACAGTGTCCCCCGTTATGGTGCGGGGCTTCAACTGGCGGTTGCATTTCGGTGCTTTGGGTGGCGCGGAGGAGCTAAAAGAGAGTTTACGGTAGATATCGCCCATGTTTGCCTGGTCTGCCGGCACGTGATCTCTGGTCCCCCTTGCCGACAAACGGCTCGGACCGCATCCGGAAGGGTCCGGGAGTGATCCTCCGGATCTGCTGGAACGCCTCGCGCGGGTCCCGGACCCGCAGGATCCGCGCGGGGGACTCTCTCCCTTCGCGCCGTCCTCGCCGGCGAGCCGTTCCGCGGCGTGTTGACAGCTTTGGTTAATGACATTAGCTTTTGGCTAACGGAATTAGCCGGAGCTGGGAGAAGCCATGACCGAGTACCTTGCCGTCGACGGCGGCACGCTCGCCTACGAGGTGGCGGGCGCAGGCCCGCTCATCGTCCTCGCCCACGGCATCGGCGACAGCCGCGCCGCCTACCGCGCGATGCTCCCGGCCCTGGTGGCGGCGGGCCACCGGGTCGCCGCGGTCGACCTGCGCGGCTGCGGCGAGTCCAGCGTCGACTGGCCGGCCTGGAGCCGCACCGACCTCGCCGGCGACCTGCTCGCCCTCGTCCGTCACCTGGGCGGCCCGGCCGTCCTCGTCGGCCACTCCATCTCCGGCGGCGCCGCCACCATCGCCGCCGCCCGCGAACCCGCGCTGATCAGCGCCGTGGTCGAACTGGCCCCGTTCACCCGCGAGCAGACGGTCCGCCTCGGCGACCTGCGGGTGAGCCGCTTCCGGCGGGGCATGGTGCGACTGCTCGGCGCGGGCGTCCTCGGCAGCCGGGCGCTCTGGCGCTCATACCTCGACGCGGCCTACCCCGGCGTGAAGCCGGCCGACTGGACCGAACGGCTCGGCCGCGTCGACGCCCTGCTGCGCGAGCCGGGCCGGATGAAAGCCCTGCGGGGCATGGCCCGCAGCGCCCCCACCGACGCCGGTGCGCGGCTCGGCGACGTACGCTGCCCGGTCCTGGTGGTGATGGGCACCCTCGACCCCGACTGGGCCGACCCGCGGGCCGAGGGAGCGGCGGTGGTCGACGCGCTGCCGGACGGGCTCGGCCGGCTGGAGATGATCGAGGGCGCGGGGCACTACCCGCACGACCAGTACCCCGACCAGGTGGTCCCGCTGGTCCTCGCCTTCCTCCGCGCGGACGCCGACCGTGCCTAGGGCGGGCCTGGACCCGGCGGCCGTGGTCGAGGCCGGCGCGGCCCTCGCCGACGAGGTGGGCCTCGCCGGGCTGACGATGGGGCTGCTGGCCGAGCGGCTGGGCGTACGCACCCCCTCCCTGTACAAGCACGTCGGCGGCCAGGAGGACCTGACCCGGCGGATCGCGGCCCTGGCGCTCGGCCAGGCCGCCGACGCCGTGGGCGGCGCGACCCAGGGCTACGCCGGCCGCGACGCCCTCGCGGCCGCGGCCCGCGCCTTCCGCGCCTTCGTCCTCGCCCACCCCGGCCGCTATGCCGCGACCATCGGCATGGAACCGGCCGGCCCCGACGATCCACTGGCCACCGAGGGACTGCGGCTGCTCGACGCGTTCACGGCGGTCCTGCGCGGCTACGAGGTCGCCGGGCCCGACGTGGACCACGCCCTGCGCATGCTCCGCAGCCTCTGCCACGGCTTCGCCACGCTCCAGTCGGCGGGCGCCTTCCAGTGGAGCGCGGACATCGACGAGAGTTTCGAGTGGCTGATCGCCTTCGCCGACCGGGGACTGCGGGCGGGCGGCGGCTGAGACCGCCGCCGCGTCGGGACCGGCGAGCGGGGCGGGGTGACGGGCGGGACGGGACCGGCGAGTGTGGCGGGGCCGACGGGCGGGGCAGGGGCCGATGAGCGCGGCGCGCCGCTCAGAGGGCCGGTGCCCGCTCGCCGCCGGTGAACATGTCGATCAGGCCGTGGGGCGCGTCGTCGCCGAACATGCGCTCGTGCAGATCGCCGGCCCCGACGGCTTCCTCGGCGCTGCGCGGGAAGAGGTCCCGCTCGTACGCGGCGAGCGCGGCCTCTACGTCCTCGGGGTGCGCGGCGAGCGCCTTGCCGAGTTCGGCGGCGTCGTACATGGCCAGGTTGGCGCCCTCGCCGGACGGGATCATCAGGTGTGCGGCGTCGCCGAGCAGGGTCACGCCCGGCACCCGGTCCCACCGGTGCTCGACCGGCAGGGTGTGCAGAGCACGCAGTACCGGCGCGGACTCGCCGTCGGTGATCAGCGCGGTCAGTTCCGGCGCCCAGCCCTCGAACTCCGCGGCGATCCGGGCGGTGGCCGCGGCGCCGTCGGTGAAGTCGATGCCGGCGAACCAGTCCAGCGGCCGGGAGAGCGCCACGTAGGTGTGCAGCCTCCCGCCGCTCTCCCGGTGGGCCTGGATCCCCTTCCCCGGCGTCACCGCGAGCATCGACCCGCCGCCGACCGCCTTCGCGGGTGCCGGATGCCGGGTGTCGCCGTCGAAGAGATAGGTCTCGACGTACGAGGTGCCGACGTACTCGGGGACGGCGTCGGAGAGCAGCGGCCGCACCCGCGACCAGGCGCCGTCGGCGCCGACCAGCAAACTGGTGACGGTGGTGGTGCCGTCGGCGAAGGTCACCTCGTGGCGGCCGTCGCCGAGCGCGCGGACGCCGCTGACCTTGTGGCCCCAGCGGACGGTGCCGGCCGGGAGCGAGTCGAGGAGTGTCCGCCGCAGCTCACCGCGGAGCACCTCGGGGCGTCCGCCGGTGCCGTCGTCGGGCTGGTCGAACAGGACGGTCCCGTCCCGGCCGAGGACCCGGACCGCCTCGTGGCCCGCCAGGACGAGGGCGCGGAACTCGTCGAACAGGCCGGCCGCCCGCAGCGCGAGCTGGCCGTTGTGGTCGTGGATGTCGAGCATCCCGCCCTGGGCGCGGGCGGTCGGCGAGGCCTCGGCCTCGTAGACCGTCGCCGCGATGCCGTGGACGTGCAGGACGCGGGCGAGGGTCAGCCCGCCGAGCCCGGCACCGATGATCGTGACGTGAGTGGTCCTGGGGGCGGTCAGGGAGGCGGTCGCGGGGGCGGTCGTAGGGGTCGTCACCGGGGTTCCTTACGTTTGCGGGCCTTACGTACACCTGCGCCGGGGCAGGCACCTGGCAGAACATCACTGGAACGTCGTTCCAGCAGTTCCCAGCCTGGAACGGCGTTCCAGCAATGTCAAGCTGGAACCCCGTTCCAGACGTATGCCAGGATGAGGACATGGCAACGAAGGCACGTCGTCCCGAGCGGCGGCGAGAGGAACCGCTCTCCCGGGAGCGCATCGTCGCGGCCGCCGTCGAACTGCTCGACGCGGCCGGCGAGAGCGGGCTCACCTTCCGCGCCCTGGCCGAGCGCCTCGCCACCGGCCCCGGAGCGCTCTACTGGCATGTGGCGAACAAGGGCGAACTGCTCAGCACCGCGACGGAGGCACTGATCGCCGCGGCCCTTGTCCCCGCGGCGGCCCCGAACGCGCCGACCGCCCCGAACGCGCCGACCGCCCCGAACGCGCCGACCGCCCCGGACTCGCCGGACACCGCGGAGGCGCCGGACTCGCCGGACTCGCCCGGTTTTCCGGCTTCCCCCGGCTCCCCGGCTTCCCCCGGCTCCCCGGAGGCTGCGATCCGGCGGGTGGCGCTAGGTCTCTACGACGTGATCGACGCCCACCCGTGGCTCGCCGCACAGCTCTCCGCGCAGCTTTCCCTGAGCCCGTGGGGGTCGGTGACGCCGCGGCTCTTCGAAGCCATCGGGCGGCAGGTCCGCGCGCTGGGTGTGCCCGAGGGCGGCTGGTTCACGGCCACCTCGGCGTTGATGCTCTACATCCTCGGCGCCGCCGGCCAGAACGCCGCGAACGCCGTCGCCCACGTCCCCGCCACGAACCGCGCCGAGTTCCTCGACACGGTGTCCACGGCGTGGGAGGAACTCGACCCCGACGACTACCCGTTCACCCGGGCCGTCGCGGACCAGTTGCGCGGGCACGACGACCGCGAGCAGTTCCTCGCCGGGGTCGATCTCGTCCTCGCGGGCGTCAGGGCCGCAGCGACGCCCGCCGGCCCCGCGGACCCCGAGGACCTCAAGCACCCTGAGGCTCTCGCGGCCCCTGAGCCCAAGGGCTAACCACCCACGTACGCCGCCAGGTGCTCACCCGTCAGCGTCGACCGTGCCGCGACCAGGTCGGCCGGTGTGCCCTCGAAGACGACGCGGCCGCCGTCGTGGCCGGCGCCGGGGCCGAGGTCGATGATCCAGTCGGCGTGGGCCATGACCGCCTGGTGGTGCTCGACCACGATGACCGACCTGCCGGAGTCGACCAGGCGGTCGAGGAGGCCGAGCAACTGCTCGACATCGGCCAGGTGGAGACCCGTGGTCGGCTCGTCGAGGACGAGGACGCCGCCCTTCTCCGCCATGTGGACCGCCAGCTTCAGCCGCTGCCGTTCGCCGCCGGAGAGCGTGGTGAGCGGCTGGCCCAGGGTGAGATAGCCGAGGCCGACGTCGGAGAGCCGGGTGAGGATCCGGTGCGCGGCCGGGGTGCGGGCCGCGCCGTCGGCGAAGAACTCCAGCGCCTCGGAGACCGGCATCGCGAGCACCTCGCTGATGTCCCGGCCCCCCAGCAGGTGCACCAGCACCGAGGCGTCGTACCGCTTGCCCCCGCACTCCTCGCAGGTGGTGGAGACACCGGCCATCATCCCGAGGTCGGTGTAGACCACCCCGGCGCCGTTGCAGTTCGGGCAGGCGCCCTCGGAGTTGGCGCTGAACAGCGCCGGCTTGACCCCGTTGGCCTTGGCGAACGCCTTGCGGATCGGGTCGAGCAGCCCGGTGTACGTCGCCGGGTTGCTGCGCCGCGAGCCGCGGATCGCGCCCTGGTCGACGCGGACCACACCCTCGTCGGAGCGGACCGACCCGTGCACCAGCGAACTCTTGCCGGACCCCGCGACACCGGTCACCACGCACAGCACCCCGAGCGGGATGTCGACGTCGACGTCATGGAGGTTGTGGGTGCGCGCGCCCCGGATCTCCAGGGCGCCCGCGGCCTCGCGCACCGACTCCTTGACGGCGGCCCGGTCGTCCAGGTGACGGCCGGTGAGGGTGCCCCCGGACCGCAGCCCCTCGACGGTCCCCTCGAAGCAGACCGTGCCGCCCGCCGTACCGGCTCCCGGACCGAGATCGACCACATGGTCGGCGATCGCGATCGCCTCCGGCTTGTGCTCCACCACCAGTACCGTGTTGCCCTTGTCCCGCAGGCGCAGCAGCAGGTCGTTCATCCGCTGGATGTCGTGCGGGTGCAGACCGACGGTCGGCTCGTCGAAGACGTAGGTGACGTCGGTGAGCGAGGAACCGAGGTGCCGGATCATCTTCACGCGCTGCGCCTCGCCGCCCGAGAGCGTGCCCGAGGGCCGCTCCAGCGACAGATAGCCGAGGCCGATCTCCACGAACGAGTCGAGGGCGTCACGCAGCGCGCCGAGCAGCGGCGCCACCGACGGCTCGTCCAGCGCCCCGACCCACGCGGCGAGGTCGCGGATCTCCATCGCGCAGGCGTCCGCGATCGAACGGCCGTCGATCTTCGACGCCCGCACGGCCGGGCTGAGCCGGGTGCCGTCGCACCCGGGGCAGCGCCCGGACGTCGTCGCCCGCTCCACGAAGGCCCGGATGTGCGGCTGGAGCGCCTCGACGTCCTTCGACAGCATCGACTTCTGGATCTTCGTGATCAGCCCCTCGTAGGTGAGGTTGATCCCCTCGACCTTGATCTTCGTCGGCTCCTGGTGGAGGAGGGCGTGCAGTTCCTTCTTGGTGAACCGGGCGATCGGCTTGTCCGGGTCGAAGAAGCCGCAGCCCCGGTAGATCCGGCCGTACCAGCCGTCCATGGTGTAGCCGGGGATCGTCAGCGCGCCCTCGTTCAGCGACTTGGAGTCGTCGTAGAGCTGGGTGAGGTCGATGTCGGAGACCGAGCCCCGGCCCTCGCAGCGGGTGCACATGCCGCCGGTGCGGCTGAAGGCCACCTTCTCCGTCTTCGTCCGCTCACTGCCCCGGTCGACCGTGAACCCGCCGCTCGCCGACACCGAGGCGACGTTGAAGGAGTACGCGCCCGGCGGCCCGACGTGCGGCTCGGCGAGCCGGCTGAAGAGGATGCGCAGCATCGCGTTGGCGTCGGTGACCGTGCCCACCGTCGAGCGCGGATCGGCGCCCAGCCGCTGCTGGTCGACGATGATCGCGGTGGTCAGACCGTCCAGCAGGTCGACGTCGGGCCGGGCGAGCGACGGCATGAAACCCTGCACGAACGCGCTGTACGTCTCGTTGATCAGCCGCTGCGACTCCGCCGCGATGGTGTCGAACACCAGGGAGCTCTTGCCCGAGCCGGAGACCCCCGTGAACACCGTCAGGCGGCGCTTGGGGATCTCGACACTGACGTCCTTGAGATTGTTCTCGCGCGCCCCCAGCACGCGGATCAGACCGTGACTGTCGGCGGCGTGCGTGACCATGATCGTCGTCTCCCCGTGTGCTGCTCACATCGACGTGTCCGAGCCGGGAGACCCTAGCGCAGTCGGATCTCGATACCTGCTTCTTCGAGGGACCGCCGTTATCCCTCGCGCGGCTGATGGAACCGCAGCATGTTGCCGGCCGGGTCCCGGAAGGCGCAGTCGCGCACGCCGTACGGCTGGTCGACGGGCTCCTGGAGCACCTCGCCGCCGGCCGCCCGGATGCGTTCGAAGGTGGCGTCGACGTCGGCGGTGGAGAAGATGACGCCCCGCAGCATGCCCTTGGCGAGGAGTTCCGCCATCGCCCGGCGGTCGGCCTGCGGGGCCATGGGATCGGCGAGCGGCGGCTCCAGGACGATCTCCACGTCCGGCTGGGCGGGCGGGCCCACGGTCACCCAGCGCATCCCCTCGAAGGAGACGTCGTTGCGGACCTCCAGGCCGAGGACGTCGCCGTAGAAGGCGAGCGCCTTGTCATGGTCGTCGACCGCGATGAAACACTGTGCGAGTTCGATGTCCATGCCCCGACGCTACGGGGCGGCGGCCCGCCCCGCTTCTCCATTCCTGACCGGCCTGGTTCCGGGAGAAGTGCCCGGCCGACATCAGCGCGACCCGCGCCGGCGCCGGGACGTCCAGTGGTTCCGCGTAGTCGCGGTCCACCACGTCCCGAGCGCGGCGCAGCCGCCTCAGATCCGCCGGTTCCATGGCCACGGAGATCGACGCTCAGAGCACCGGCAGGTTCTTCCGCAGCTCGAACGCCGTGACCTCGCTGCGGTACTCCTCCCACTCCTGCTTCTTGTTGCGCAGGAAGAAGTCGAAGACGTGCTCGCCCAGGGTCTCGGCGACCAGGTCGCTGCGTTCCATCAGGGTCAGTGCCTCGCCGAGGTTCTGGGGGAGCGGCTCGATGCCCATCGCGCGGCGCTCGGCGTCCGAGAGGGCCCACACGTCGTCCTCGGCGCCGGGGGGAAGCTCGTAACCCTCCTCGATGCCCTTCAGACCGGCGGCGAGCAGGACCGCGTAGGTCAGGTACGGGTTGGCGCCGGAGTCGATCGAGCGGACCTCGACGCGGGCCGAGCCGGTCTTGCCGGGCTTGTACATCGGGACCCGTACCAGCGCCGAGCGGTTGTTGTGGCCCCAGCAGATGTACGAGGGGGCCTCGCCGCCCGCGCCCGCGGTGCGCTCGGTGCCGCCCCAGATCCGCTTGTAGGAGTTGACCCACTGGTTGGTGACCGCGGAGATCTCCGCCGCGTGCCTGAGCAGGCCCGCGATGAAGGAGCGGCCGACCTTGGAGAGCTGGTACTCCGAGCCGGACTCGTAGAAGGCGTTGCGGTCGCCCTCGAAGAGCGAGAGGTGGGTGTGCATGCCGGAGCCGGGGTGCTCGGAGAAGGGCTTGGGCATGAAGGTCGCCTGCACGCCCTGCTCCAGCGCCACCTGCTTCATCACCAGGCGGAACGTCATGATGTTGTCGGCCGTGGAGAGCGCGTCCGCGTAGCGCAGGTCGATCTCCTGCTGGCCGGGGGCGCCCTCGTGGTGGGAGAACTCCACCGAGATGCCCATCGACTCCAGCATGGTGATCGCCTGGCGGCGGAAGTCCATGCCGATGTTCTGCGGGGTGTGGTCGAAGTACCCGGAGTTGTCCGCCGGGGTCGGCACCGAACCGTCGACCGGCTTGGACTTCAGCAGGAAGAACTCGATCTCCGGGTGGGTGTAGAAGGTGAAACCCGAGTCGGAGGCACGGTTCAGGGCGCGCTTGAGGACGTACCGCGGGTCCGCGAAGGACGGCGAGCCGTCCGGCATCAGAATGTCGCAGAACATACGGGCCGTGCCGGGCGCCTCGGCGCGCCAGGGCAGCACCTGGAAGGTGGACGGGTCCGGCTTGGCGATCATGTCGGACTCGTAGACCCGGGCGAAGCCCTCGATCGCGGAGCCGTCGAAGCCGATGCCCTCGTCGAAGGCCTGCTCCAGCTCGGCCGGGGCCACGGCCACCGACTTCAGGAAGCCCAGCACGTCCGTGAACCACAGGCGTACGAAACGGATGTCCCGCTCCTCAAGCGTCCGGATCACGAACTCCTGCTGCTTGTCCATCTTCCGCTTCCCATCCTTGCTGGTCAGGCCGCCTGTCTCCGGAACCGCGGGAGGCGGTCGGGCACCAGAGCATCCCACCACAGTCCCGTTTCGCGCGCGTTGCCGACCATGATCGGCGGACCGACCCCGGACGGAACGACCCGCGTACGGCAGGCGGCGGTTTCGTTGCTCTCCCCGCAGCGTAGAGGCCACCTGTTCGATCGGGCCATTCCTGGCCCCCCGCCGCCGCCCGCCGGGCTCTCTTCCCGGCCGCCGCCGCGGCCCCGCCCCGCCGATCGGCACAGCCCGCACCCGGCCTCCGCCGCGGCCCGCTCCGCCCGTCGGCACGGCCCGCCCCCGCCCATCGCGTCGGACTGACGATTACACTGGGCCCGTGCCTCAACTACGACTCGCCCTGAACCAGATCGACTCCACCGTCGGTGACCTCGCCCGGAACGCCGAGTCGATCGTCCACTGGACCCGGCACTCCGCCGAGCAGGGAGCGCACCTCGTGGCGTTCCCGGAGATGGCGCTGACCGGATACCCCGTCGAGGACCTGGCCCTGCGGTCGTCCTTCGTCGAGGCGTCCCGTGCCGCGCTGCGCGCCCTGGCCGCGAAGCTGGCCGCGGAAGGGCTCGGGGAGCTGCCGGTCGTCGTCGGCTACCTCGACCGCAGCGAGACCGCCCAGCCGAAGTACGGCCAGCCCGCGGGCGCCCCGCGCAACGCCGCCGCGGTGCTGCACGGCGGCGAGGTGGTGCTGGTCTTCGCCAAGCACCACCTGCCGAACTACGGCGTCTTCGACGAGTTCCGCTACTTCGTCCCCGGCGACACCATGCCGGTGCTGCGGGTGCGCGGCGTCGACGTGGCCCTCGCCATCTGCGAGGACCTGTGGCAGGACGGGGGCCGGGTGCCCGCCGCGCGGTCGGCGGGGGCGGGCCTGCTGCTCTCCATCAACGCCTCGCCCTACGAGCGCGACAAGGACGACACCCGCCTGGAACTGGTGCGCAAGCGCGCCCAGGAGGCCGGCTGCACCACCGCCTACCTGGCCATGATCGGCGGCCAGGACGAGCTGGTCTTCGACGGCGACTCGATCGTCGTCGACCGCGACGGCGAGGTCGTCGCCCGCGCCCCGCAGTTCGCCGAGGGCTGCGTCGTCCTCGACCTCGACCTGCCGGCCGCCGCCGCCGACGCCCCGGCCGGCGTCGTGGACGACGGGCTGCGCATCGAGCGGGTCGTCGTCTCCGAGGAGCCGCTGCCGCCCTACCAGCCGGAACTGACCGGCGGGTACGCCGACCGGCTCGACGACGACGAGGAGGTCTACTCGGCGCTCGTCGTCGGCCTGCGCGCCTACGCCGCCAAGAACGGCTTCCGGTCGGTGCTGATCGGCATGTCCGGCGGCATCGACTCCGCGCTGGTCGCCGCCCTCGCCTGCGACGCGGTCGGCGCGGAGAACGTGTACGGCGTCTCCATGCCGTCGAAGTACTCCTCCGACCACTCCAAGGACGACGCGGCGGAGATGGCCCGGCGCACCGGACTGAACTTCCGCACCGTCCCCATCGAGCCGATGTTCGACGCGTACATGGGGTCGCTGGGCCTGACCGGCCTCGCCGAGGAGAACCTCCAGTCCCGGCTGCGCGGCACCCTGCTGATGGCGATCTCCAACCAGGAGGGCCACATCGTGCTGGCCCCCGGCAACAAGTCGGAGCTGGCCGTCGGCTACTCCACGCTCTACGGCGATTCCGTCGGCGCCTACGGGCCGATCAAGGACCTCTACAAGACGTCCGTGTTCAAGCTGGCCGAGTGGCGCAACCGGTCCGCCCGTGAGCGCGGCCAGACCCCGCCCATCCCGGAGAACTCGATCAGCAAGCCGCCCAGCGCCGAGCTGCGCCCCGGCCAGGTCGACACCGACTCGCTGCCCGACTACCCGGTCCTCGACGCGATCCTGGAGCTGTACGTCGACCGGGACCGCGGCGCCGACGAGATCGTCGCGGCCGGGTTCGACCAGGAACTGGTGACCAAGACGCTGCGCATGGTCGACACCGCCGAGTACAAGCGGCGGCAGTACCCGCCGGGCACCAAGATCTCCCCGAAGGGCTTCGGCAAGGACCGGCGGCTGCCGATCACCAACGGGTGGCGGGAGACGGGCCGGCCGGCCGGGACCGCCTGAGGCCCGAGTGGCTGATCCCCTGAGCGCCTGAGCGCCTGAGCGCCCGAGCGCCGCGGGCGCGTCACCCGGTGCCGTGCCGCGCCGCCAGGTCGGCGAGCGCCTTGTGCAGGGGTTGCGTCGCGCGGCGGCGGTACTCCTGCACGGCCCAGCCGTTGCCGTCCGGGTCCTTGAAGTAGAAGAAGGTGGCGCCGTCGCTCGGCGCGTACCGGACCGGCTCGCTCACGTCCAGGCCGCGGCCGGCCAGTTCCGCGTGGGCCGCCTCGACGTCGGCGACACACAGTTGCAGGCCCTGGTACGAGCCCGGTGCCGGGCGGGGCCCCGGCGTCATCTCCCAGATGCCGTCGCCCAGGGCGATCGAACAGCCGGAACCCGGCGGCGTGAGCTGCACGATCCGCAGGCCCGGCATGACCTCCTGGTCGATGTCGACGTGGAAACCGGCCCGGTCCCGGTAGAAGTCCCGGGCCCGGTCGACGTCACTGACCGGCAGCGGGATCACTTCGAGGGTCATCGCCATGTCCATGCTGTGCTCTCCTGCCGGCTGGCTCGCGGGCGGTACGGCTCGTCCTCACCCAAGCGGAAAGCGCGGGCCCTCGCCACCGCTTCGCGGCAGGCGGCGGCGGAACGCGCCGGTGCCCGGCGCGGGCGGGCCGGTTAGGCTCTGGCCAGGACGACCTTGATCGGCGGCCACGACCGGCCACGACCGGCCACGACCGGCCACGACCGGCCACGACCGGCCTTGATCGACCATGAGCGGCAGACTTGACCGGCAGATGTGATCGACAGGAGGCCGGGGATGACGGCGCCGGGGCGCAGGAGCAGTACCTTCACACGGTTGCTGCGGCACGGCTTCACGGACGCCTCCGCCGCCGAACGGCTGCTGGACGGCGAGGAGCTGACACCGGTCCGGGGCGACCCCGTCCTGCTCGACGCCCTCGGCGCCACCGCCGACCCCGACCTCGCGCTGATCGGCCTGGTCCGGCTGGTGGAGGCGCAGCCCGGGACCACCGCCCGGCGCGAGCTGCTCGACACGCTCATCGCCGCCAAGCCGCTGCGCGACCGCCTGCTGGGCGTGCTCGGCGCCTCCGAGGCGCTCGCCGACCACCTTGCCCGGCACCCCGGCGACTGGCGGACCCTGGTCACCTACGAGCCGCGCGACCTGCACCCCGGCGTCGAGGAGTTCGAACGCTGCCTCGCCGCCGCCCACGACCCCGTCTCGCTGCGCGTCGCCTACCGGCGCTGCCTGCTCACCCTCGCCGCCCGGGACGTCTGCGGCACCATCGACGTCGCCGAGACCGCCGCCGAACTGGCCGACCTCGCCACCGCCACCCTGCGGTCCGCCCTCGCCATCGCCGAGGCCGCCGCCCCCGAGGACGCCGCGCTCTGCCGGCTCGCGGTGATCGCGATGGGCAAGTGCGGCGGTCACGAGCTGAACTACGTCTCCGACGTCGACGTCATCTTCGTCGGCGAACCCGCCGAGGGGGCCGGGGACGCCGACGAGACCAAGGTGGTGCGCGCCGCGACCCGGCTCGCCTCGCACCTGATGCGGATCTGCTCCGAGACCACCGTCGAGGGGTCCATCTGGCCGGTGGACGCCAATCTGCGCCCCGAGGGGCGCAACGGACCGCTGGTGCGCACCCTGAGCAGCCACCTCGCGTACTACCAGCGCTGGGCCAAGACCTGGGAGTTCCAGGCACTGCTCAAGGCGCGCCCGGTCGCCGGCGACCTGTCACTGGGACAGGAGTACGTCGACGCCCTCCAGCCCCTGGTGTGGCAGGTCGCCGAGCGGGACAACTTCGTCGCCGACGTGCAGCAGATGCGCCGCCGGGTGGTGGAGAACATCCCCGTCGGCGAGGTGGACCGCCAGCTCAAACTGGGCCCCGGCGGGCTGCGGGACGTCGAGTTCGCCGTCCAACTGCTGCAGCTCGTGCACGGCCGGGCCGACGCCTCGCTGCGCAGCGGCACGACCCTGGACGCGCTGGAGGCGCTGGCGGCCGGCGGCTACGTGGGCCGGGTGGACGCGGCCCACCTCGACGACGCGTACCGCTTCCTGCGCTCCATGGAGCACCGCATCCAGCTCCACCGGCTGCGGCGGACCCATCTGGTGCCGCAGGACGACGCCGACCTGCGGCGCCTGGGGCGGTCGCTGGGGCTGCGCACCGACCCGGTCGCCGGGCTGCTGCGCGAGTGGCGGCAGCACGCGGCGGTGGTACGGCGGCTGCACGAGAAACTCTTCTACCGGCCGCTGCTCGACGCGGTCGCCCAGCTCGCGCCGGGGGAGGCCCGGCTGAGTCCCGAGGCGGCGCGGGAACGGCTGGTCGCCCTCGGGTACGCCGACCCGGCCGCCGCGCTGCGGCACCTGGAGGCGCTGGCGTCCGGGGTGACGCGCAAGGCGGCGATCCAGCGGACCCTGCTGCCGGTGCTGCTCGGCTGGTTCGCGGAGTCCGCCGACCCGGACGCCGGGCTGCTCAACTTCCGCAAGGTCTCGGACGCGCTCGGCAACACGCCCTGGTACCTGCGGCTGCTGCGGGACGAGGGCGCCGCCGCCGAGAACCTCGCCCGGGTGCTCTCCGCCGGGCGGCTCGCGCCGGACCTGCTGATGCGGGCGCCCGAGGCGGTGGCGCTGCTCGGGGACGGTGACGGCGGCGGCCTCGCACCGCGCGGCCGGGCACAGTTGGAGGCGGAGGTGCTCGCGGCGGTCGGGCGGGCCGACGGGGCCGGGCCGGCCGTCACGGCGGCGCGCGGGGTGCGCCGGCGGGAGCTGTTCCGCACGGCCGCGGCCGACATCATCGCCTCCTACGGCACCGAGAGCCGGCCCGTCGAGGCCGACCGGGGGGCGCTGGTGGACCGGGTCGGGGCGGCCGTCTCCGACCTGACCGCGGCCACCCTCGCCGGGACCCTGCGGGCCGTGGTGCGGGACGGCTGGGGCGCGGAACTCCCCACCCGGTTCGCGATCATCGGCATGGGCCGGTTCGGCGGGCACGAGCTGGGCTACGGCTCCGACGCCGACGTGCTCTTCGTGCACGAACCCCGGGACGGGGTGGACGAGCGGACGGCCGGGGACGCGGCGAACCGGGTCGTGGCCGAGATGCGGCGGCTGCTGCAGATCCCGAGCGCCGATCCGCCGCTGCTGATCGACGCGGATCTCCGGCCGGAGGGGAAGTCCGGGCCGATGGTGCGGACCCTGAAGTCGTACGCGGCGTACTACCGGCGGTGGTCGCTGACCTGGGAGTCGCACGCGCTGCTGCGGGCCGAGTGGGTGGCGGGCGACGAGGAGCTGGGGCGGCGGTTCACCGAGCTGATCGATCCGCTGCGGTACCCGGCGGGCGGGCCGGGCGAGGACGCGGTGCGGGAGATCCGGCGGCTGAAGGCGCGGATGGAGTCGGAGCGGATGCCGCGCGGGGCCGACCCCAAGCTGCACGTCAAGCTGGGGCCCGGCGGGCTCTCCGACGTCGAGTGGACGGTGCAGCTCGCGCAGTTGCGGCACGGGCACGAGGTGGCCGGGCTGCGGACCACCCGGACCCGGGCGGCGCTGGCGGCGGCGTGCGGGGCGGGGCTGGTCACCGAGGAGCAGGCGGAGATCCTCGACGAGGCGTGGGTGCTGGCCACCCGGGTGCGCAACGCGGTGATGCTGGTGCGGGGGCGGGCCGGGGACACGTTCCCGAGCGAGAGCCGGGAGCTGGCCGCGGTGGGACGGTACCTGGGGTACGGGGACGGGCGGGTCGGGGACATGCTCGACGCGTACCGGCGCGGCGGGCGGCGCGCCCGGGGGGTCGTGGACGAGCTGTTCTACGGGGGCTGAGGGCTCGCCTCGACCTTGGGGGCACGGGTGGTGGTGCCGGCCGGGACCCGCCGGGGGAGGGCGTGCGGGAGGGTGCCGTAGCAGGCCCGGGTGACGGCGTAACCGAAGGCCAGGCAGAGGAGGCCGCCGACCGCGTCCAGCCAGAAGTGGTTGGCGGTGGCGACGATCACGATCAGGGTGGCCGCGGGGTAGAGCAGGCCGAGGACGCGGGCCCAGGGGGTGTTGGCCAGGGTGAATATGGTCAGGCCGCACCAGAAGGACCAGCCGATGTGCATGGACGGCATCGCGGCGTACTGGTTGGACATGTTCTTCAGGTCGCCCGAGGCCATCGAACCCCAGGTCTGGTGGACCATGACGGTGTCGATGAAGCCGCCGCCGTGCATCAGGCGGGGCGGGGCGAGCGGGTACAGGTAGTAGCCGAGGAGGGCGACGCCGGTGGTCGCGAAGAGGACCAGGCGGGTCGCCGCGTACCGGCCGGGGTGGCTGCGGTAGAGCCAGACGAGGACGCCGATGGTGACGACGAAGTGCAGGGTCGCGTAGTAGTAGTTCATGCCCACGATCAGCCAAGTGACCTGGTTGAGGGCGGTGTTGACGCTCTGCTCCACGGCGATGCCGAGGTTCTGCTCCAGTTTCCAGAGCCAGTCGGCGTTGGCCAGGGCCTGGGCGCGTTGTTCGGGGACCGCGTTGCGGATGAGCGAGTACGTCCAGTAACTCACCGCGATCAGCAGGATCTCGAACCACAGGCGGGGGTGGCGGGGAGCGCGCGGCCAGGTGCGCCCGCGGTCCGCGACGGGCTGCGGAACGGCCTCTTGTCGGCCTTCCGTCTTCGTCGCGGTCGTCTCACCCATAGGCACAGAGTCTGCCAGAAAAGCCCTGTCCCCCCGATCATCCCACCGACGGGTTCTGGACGCATGTTCTACGGCAGGGGGAGGGCGGCCCCTCCGCCGCGGGGATGAGCCGTGCGGCGCGAGCCGTGGGCGGGGACGGGTCAGCGGGTGCGCGCGGGGGCCGATGCCGTGGAGCCGCGGACCACCAGTTCCGGCATGAAGACGAACTCGCTGTGCGGGGCGGGGGTGCCGCCGATCTCTTCGAGGAGGGTGCGCACCGCCGCCTGGCCCATCGCCGGGACCGGTTTGCGGACGGTGGTGAGCGGCGGGTCGGTGAAGGCGATCAGGGGGGAGTCGTCGAAGCCGACCACCGAGATGTCGTCCGGCACTTCCAGACCGCGCTGCCGGGCCGCCCGTATCGCGCCGAGCGCCATCATGTCGCTGGCGCAGACCACGGCCGTGCAGTCACGGTCGATCAGGGCGGTCGCGGCGGCCTGGCCGCCCTCCAGGGTGTAGAGGGAGTGCTGGACGAGTTCCGTCTCGATGGTCCCGGGAGACAGGCCGAGGAGGTCCTGCACGGCCCGGACGAAGCCCTCGATCTTGCGCTGGACCGGGACGAAGCGTTTCGGGCCGAGGGCCAGACCGACGCGGGTGTGACCGAGCGAGACCAGGTGCGTGACCGCCAGGGACATCGCGGCGCGGTCGTCGGGGGAGATGAAGGGGGCCTGCACCTTGGGCGAGAAGCCGTCGACGAGGACGAACGGCACGTCCTGGGCGCGCAGCCGCTCGTAGCGCTGCATGTCGGCGTTGGTGTCGGCGTGCAGGCCGGAGACGTAGATGATGCCGGCCACGCCCCGGTCGACCAGCATCTCCGTCAGCTCGTCCTCGGTGGAGCCGCCGGGGGTCTGGGTGGCCAGGACCGGGGTGTAGCCCTGGCGGGTCAGGGCCTGGCCGATGACCTGGGCGAGAGCCGGGAAGATGGGGTTCTCCAGCTCCGGGGTGATCAACCCGACCAGGCCCTCGCTGCGCTGCCGGAGGCGTACGGGCCGTTCGTAGCCCAGGACGTCGAGGGCGGCGAGTACGGTCTGGCGGGTGGTGGCGGCGACGCCCGGCTTGCCGTTCAGGACGCGGCTGACGGTTGCTTCGCTCACCCCCGCCTGAGCAGCGATGTCGGCTAGCCGTGTGGTCACAGGAGTGGACTGTAGCCGCCGCCTGTCACCTTGCCCACCGAAGGGGCGCCTGGCGCGCACCCCGGAACGGGCCGCTGCGGGCTGCTGCGTCATCGCGATCCCCCATGTCGTGGAGCGGTGTCCGGTCCGCACCGGGGCGGTCACCCCGGTGGTGCGGGCTGCGGCAAGTCCTTGCAGCGGGCTTGCAGAGCACTTGCAGAGTCTTGCACAGGTGACCGAATGTCCGTCGTGCGGGCGGGAGTCCGGTCCCGGTACGGCCGAGGACGGTCGGCAAGCGGTGTCCAGCGTTTCAGGAACGGTCACGACCGGGTGACGGTCGGCGCGCCTTGCACTTTTTTGCTGCAAGGTCTTTCGGAACGCTTTCATCGCTGTTACGTTCACGTCGCCCGGCGGCGGCAACGGCGCGGTCGGCAAGTCGACAGGAGCGGTGGACGGGACCCCTCCTGCACTCACGGGCTTTCACCCTCAAGGAGAACTCATGCGGCGTGGCATAGCGGCCACCGCGCTGGTGGCGTCCCTCGCCCTCGCGGCGACGGCCTGCGGCGGAAGCGACAGCGGCGACAGTGCCGACGGGCCGGTCACCCTCACCTGGTGGGACACCTCCAACGCGACCAACGAGGCGCCGACGTACCAGGCCCTGGTCAAGGAGTTCGAGGCGGCCCACAAGGACATCAAGGTCAAGTACGTCAACGTCCCCTTCGACCAGGCGCAGAACAAGTTCGACACCGCCGCCGGTTCCAAGGGCGCCCCGGACGTGCTGCGCTCCGAGGTCGGCTGGACCCCCGCCTTCGCCAAGAAGGGGTTCTTCCTTCCGCTGGACGGCACCGAGGCCCTCGCCGACCAGGACAAGTTCCAGAGTTCGCTGATCGAGCAGGCCAGGTACGAGGGCAAGACGTACGGCGTCCCGCTGGTCACCGACACGCTCGCCCTCGTGTACAACAAGGAGCTGTTCGAGAAGGCCGGCGTCGAGGCGCCGAAGACCTGGGACGACCTGAAGAAGGCCGCCGCCACGGTCAAGAGCAGGACCGGTGTCGACGGTTACTGGGGGTCGACGGCCGGGTACTACGGCCAGCCCTTCCTGTACGGCGAGGGCACCGACACCGTCGACGCCGAGGGCAAGAAGATCACCGTCGCCTCCGCCGAGGCGAAGAAGGCGTACGGCACCTGGCAGTCGCTGTTCGACGGCAAGGGCCTGCACAAGGCCGACACCACCGCCGACGCCTACGCCCACATCCAGGACGCCTTCGTCAACGGCCAGGTCGCCTCGATCATCCAGGGTCCCTGGGAGATCACGAACTTCTACCGGGGTTCCGCCTTCAAGGAGAAGGAGAACCTGGGGATCGCCACCGTGCCCGCCGGGTCGACGGGCAAGGCCGGCGCTCCGACCGGCGGTCACAACCTGTCGGTGTACGCCGGATCCGACGAGGCGCACCAGCAGGCCGCGCTGAAGTTCGTCAACTTCATGACCTCGGCGAAGTCCCAGGAGACCGTGGCCCTGAAGAACTCCACCCTGCCGACCCGCGACGACGCCTACACCGACCAGGTCAAGGCCGACCCGGGCATCGCCGGCTACCAGGGCGTGCTCGCCGCCGCCCAGCCCCGCCCGGCGCTGCCGGAGTACAGCTCCCTGTGGACGCCGCTGGACGACGAGCTGCCGAAGATCGCGAGCGGCAAGGAGTCCCTGGACGAGGGCCTGGGCAACGCCGAGACGGCGATCGCCAAGCTGGTGCCCGACTTCAGCAAGTGAGTCCGGACGGCCGCCGGCCCGCACGCCGTACCCCTTGCTCATGCTCATGCTCATGTTCATTGCGCATGCTCTCGATCTTGCTCTCGACCTTGACCTTCCAGAAGGTGCCGAACCATGACAGTCACCATCGACCGCGCGACCGGCAGGCGCCGCGGTGACCGCGCCCCGCGGCCCGGGCCGGGCGGGCGCCTGAAGCAGGGCTACCAGAAGCACTGGTACGCCTACGCCATGATCGCGCCGGTGGTCGTCGTGCTCGGCGTCCTGGTGCTCTACCCCCTGGCCTACGGCCTCTGGCTCACCCTCACCGACGCCGACAGCCTCAACTCCGCGCGCACCATCGGCGTCAACGAGATCGAGGCCACCTACAAGTTCGTCGGCCTCGACAACTACGCCGACATCCTGTGGGGCGAGACGGCCTACGACCGGTTCTGGTCGCACTTCGTCTGGACGATCGGCTGGACGGCCGCCTGTGTCACCCTGCACTACGTCATCGGCCTGGGCCTCGCGCTGCTGCTCGACCAGAAGCTGCGCGGGCGCACCTTCTACCGGCTGATCCTGATCCTGCCGTGGGCCGTGCCCACCTTCGTCACCGTCTTCGGCTGGCGGTTCATGCTCGCCGACTCCGGCATCATCAACTCCGCCCTGGAGACGCTGCACCTGCCGACGCCGCTGTGGCTGGAGGACACCTTCTGGCAGCGGTTCGCCGCGATCATGGTGAACACCTGGTGCGGGGTGCCGTTCATGATGGTCTCGCTGCTCGGCGGTCTGCAGTCGATCGACGACACGCTGTACGAGGCCGCCGAGATGGACGGCGCGAGCGCCTGGCAGCAGTTCCGGCACGTCACCCTGCCGGGGCTGCGGTCGGTCAGCTCCACCGTCGTACTGCTCGGCATCATCTGGACCTTCAACCAGTTCGCCATCATCTTCCTGCTGTTCGGCAACACCGCCCCGGACGCGCAGATCCTGGTCACCTGGGCCTATCAGCTCGGCTTCGGACAGCAGCCGCGCGAGTTCGCGGCCTCCGCCGCCTACGGCATCCTGCTGCTGGCCGTCCTGATCGTCTTCACCTCCTTCTACCGCCGCTGGCTGAACCGCGATGACCAGCAGCTCGCGATCTGAGGCAGGAGCCCCCATGAGCACCACGACCGCCGCCCCCCAGGACCCGGCGAACCCGAAGCGCCTGACGGCCGCCGCACCCGGCAAGGTCCGCCCGCGCGGCCGGCGCGGCCCGTTCGCGGCCCTCGCCTCGCACGGCGTCCTCACCGTCGCGAGCCTGATCGCCCTGTTCCCCATCGCCTGGCTGGTCTACCTCTCCCTCGGCCCGGACAAGGACGACTACCTGCACCCCGGCGGCATCTGGTCGAAGATGACCTTCGACAACTACTCCTTCGTCCTGCGGGAGACGAACTTCTGGGAGTGGCTGCGCAGTTCGCTGATCGTCTCGCTGGGCACGACGGTCGTCGGCGTCATGGTGGCGGCGACGACCGGTTACGCCGTCTCGCGCATGCGGTTCCCCGGCTACCGGAAGCTGATGTGGGTGCTGCTGGTCACCCAGATGTTCCCCATCGCCGTACTGATCGTGCCGATGTACCAGATCCTGTCCGACCTCCAGCTCATCGACAGCTACCTCGGCCTGATCCTGGTCTACTGCTCGACCGCGGTGCCGTACTGCGCCTGGCTGCTCAAGGGCTACTTCGACACCATCCCGTTCGAGATCGACGAGGCGGGCCGGGTCGACGGGCTCTCACCGTTCGGCACCTTCTTCCGGCTGATCCTGCCGCTGGCCCGGCCGGGCCTGGCGGTGGCCGGCTTCTACAGCTTCATCACGGCCTTCGGCGAGGTCGCCTTCGCGTCCACGTTCATGCTGTCCGACACCAAGTACACCTTCGCGGTCGGCCTGCAGAGCTTCGTCAGCGAGCACGACGCGCAGCGCAACCTGATGGCCGCGACCGCCGTGCTGATCGCGATACCCGTGTCCGCCTTCTTCTACCTCGTGCAGAAGAACCTGGTGACCGGCCTCACCGCGGGCGGCACGAAGGGCTGACCCCGTGCCCACGCCTCCCTGTACCCGTGCACCCCTGTACCCGTGCACCCGTCACGCCTCAAGGACGACATGAGCCAGCAGCACTCCGCAGCCCAGGCCCCGACCTCCCGGTCCGATTCGGCTCGCCCCACCGTCGCCAGGCGGCGCGACTGGTGGCGGGACGCGGTGATCTACCAGGTGTACCCGCGCAGTTTCGCCGACAGCGACGGCGACGGCATGGGCGACCTCGAAGGCGTCCGTGCCCGACTGCCGTACCTGCGCGACCTCGGCGTGGACGCGGTGTGGCTCAGCCCCTTCTACGCCTCGCCGCAGGCCGACGGCGGTTACGACGTCGCCGACTACCGTGCCGTGGACCCGATGTTCGGCACCCTGCTCGACGCCGACGCGCTGATCCGCGACGCCCACGGACTCGGCCTGCGGATCATCGTGGACCTGGTCCCCAACCACTCCTCCGACCACCACGAGTGGTTCAGGCGCGCCCTCGCCGAGGGCCCCGGCTCGCCCTCCCGCGACCGCTACCACTTCCGCCCGGGCAAGGGCGAGAACGGCGAACTGCCGCCCAACGACTGGGAGTCGGTCTTCGGCGGCCCGGCGTGGACGCGGGTCGCGGACGGCGAGTGGTACCTGCACCTGTTCGCCCCCGAGCAGCCCGACTTCAACTGGGAGCACCCGGCGGTCGGGGACGAGTTCCGCTCGATCCTCCGCTTCTGGCTGGACATCGGCGTGGACGGCTTCCGGATCGACGTCGCCCACGGCATGGTGAAGGCCGAGGGGCTACCCGACCTCGGCGACCACGAACAGCTCACGCTGCTGGGCAACGAGGTCACCCCGTTCTTCGACCAGGACGGCGTGCACGACATCTACCGCCAGTGGCGGAGAATCCTCGACGAGTACCCGGGCGAGCGCATCTTCGTCGCCGAGGCGTGGACGCCGACCGTGGAGCGCACGGCGAACTACGTCCGCCCGGACGAACTGCACCAGGCGTTCAACTTCCAGTACCTGAGCACCCACTGGGACGCCGAGGAGCTGCGGACCGTCATCGACCGCACGCTGGGGGCGATGCGCCCGGTCGGCGCCCCCGCCACCTGGGTGCTCTCCAACCACGACGTCACCCGCCACGCCACCCGCTTCGCCAACCCGCCCGGCCTCGGCACCCAGATCCGCCTGGCCGGCGACCGCGCGCTGGGCCTGAAGCGGGCCCGCGCGGCCTCCCTCCTCATGCTCGCCCTGCCCGGCTCGGCCTATGTCTACCAGGGCGAGGAACTGGGCCTGCCGGACGTCGTCGACCTTCCCGACGAGGTCCGCCAGGACCCGGCGTACTTCCGCGGCGCCGGCCAGGACGGCTTCCGCGACGGCTGCCGGGTGCCGATCCCGTGGACGCGCACGGGCTCGTCGTACGGCTTCGGCGACGCCGGGAGCTGGCTGCCGCAGCCGGCGGGCTGGGGCGAGCTGAGCGTCGAGGCGCAGATGGGCGAGCCGGGCTCGACGCTGGAGCTGTACCGCACGGCACTCGCCGTCCGCCGGCAGCAGGCCGACCTCGGCGCGGGCGACGCGGTGGAGTGGCTGCGGGCCCCCGAGGGCGTCCTCGCCTTCCGCCGCGGCGAGTTCGTCTGCGTCGCCAACACCACCGCCGAATCGGTGGCCGTCCCCGGCTACGGCCGCGTCCTGCTGGCCAGCGACGAGGTGAACGAGATCGACGGCGGAGCGAAGGTCCCGGCCGACACGACGGTGTGGTGGACGACGGCCTGACCGACGACCGCGAGCCCGCCGTCCCCCGCGGGGAGGGACGGCGGGCTCTCCGCCACCCGGTTTACCGGACGAGTTCCCGCCGGACACTGCCCTTCCGGTCGATGAACCCCTAACATCTGCGTCACCGCAAGGTTGCAGAACCTTGCAGCAAGAGCCGCAAGAGCCGTCAGCGCCTTCAGCGTAGAAGGGCCCCCGCATGGCACGCAGGACACTTCCCGGCATTCTCCTGTCCGGAGCGCTCGCTCTCGCCTCCGTGACTGTCATGAACCCGACATCCGCGCACGCCGCACCTCCCGGCACCAAGGACGTCACCGCCGTCCTCTTCGAGTGGAACTTCGCCTCCGTGGCCAAGGAGTGCACCACTGCCCTCGGCCCGGCCGGCTACGGCTACGTGCAGGTCTCCCCGCCTGCCGAGCACATCCAGGGCGGGCAGTGGTGGACGTCCTACCAGCCCGTCAGCTACCGGATCGCCGGGCGGCTCGGTGACCGCACCGCCTTCCGGAACATGGTGAACACCTGCCACGCGGCCGGCGTGAAGGTCGTCGCCGACGCCGTCGTCAACCACATGTCCGCGGGCAGCGGCACCGGCACCGGCGGCTCGTCGTACGCGAAGTACCACTACCCCGGGCTGTACTCCGCGCCCGACTTCGACGACTGCACCTCGCAGATCGCCGACTACCAGGACCGGTACAACGTCCAGCACTGCGAACTGGTCGGCCTCGCCGACCTGGACACGGGCGAGAGCTACGTCCGCGGCGCCATCGCCGGGTACCTCGACGACCTGCTCTCCCTCGGCGTCGACGGCTTCCGGATAGACGCCGCCAAGCACATACCCGCCGCCGACCTCGCCGACATCAAGTCCCGCCTCACCAACCCGTCCGCGTACTGGAAGCAGGAGGTCATCCACGGGGCCGGCGAGGCCGTCCAGCCGGCCGAGTACACCGGTACCGGGGATGTCCAGGAGTTCCGGTACGCCTTCGACCTCAAGCGCGTCTTCACCAACGAGAACCTCGCCTACCTGAAGAACTACGGTGCGGGCTGGGGGTACCTGAGCAGCGGCGTCGCCGGCGTCTTCGTCGACAACCACGACACCGAGCGCAACGGCTCCACGCTCAGCTACAAGGACTCCGCCGCCTACACCCTCGCCAACGTCTTCATGCTGGCCTGGCCGTACGGCGCCCCGGACGTCAACTCCGGTTACGAGTGGTCAAACACGGACGCCGGACCGCCCAACGGCGGTCAGGTGAGCGCCTGCTGGCAGGACGGCTGGAAGTGCCAGCACGCCTGGCCGGAGATCAAGTCGATGGTCGCCTTCCGCAACGCCGTGCGCGGGCAGTCGGTGACCGGCTGGTGGGACAACGGCGGCGACGCGATCGCCTTCGGCCGCGGGACCAAGGGGTACGTGGCCATCAACCACGAGAGCGGCGCCCTGAGCCGGACCTACCAGACCTCGCTGCCCGCCGGGACGTACTGCGACGTCCAGGGCGACCGGACGGTGACGGTCAACTCCTCGGGGCAGTTCACCGCCTCGCTCGGCGCCCACACCGCGCTCGCCCTGTACGCCGGCAAGACCACCTGCTGAACCACCCCCCGCACGCAAGGGCCGTGAAAATTCTTTCCGTTGCTTTCACGACCCTTGCAGCAGGACTGACGCCGCCGCTACCGTCACGCCGGGATCGGACCCGACGAGTCGCCACCGCAAGGAGTCCACACCGGTGAAACCGAGCTGGCCGGCGCCGCGGGCGCGCCGCACCGCCGCTGTCCCCCGGGTCGCGGCCCTCACCGTCGCCGCGCTCGCGGCCACCCTCCTCACGCCCCTCGCGGCACGCGCCGCGGCCCCGCCCGCACCGCCGTCGGACGCGGCACTGGCGAGCACCCCCGCCCGCCACGACCTCACCCGCGAGCAGTTCTACTTCGTCCTCCCGGACCGTTTCGCCAACGGTGACACCGGCAACGACGAGGGCGGTCTCACCGGTTCCCGGCTCGCCACCGGCTACGACCCGGCCGACAAGGGCTTCTACCAGGGCGGCGACCTCAAGGGCCTGACGAAGCGGCTCGACTACATCAAGGAGCTGGGCACCACCTCCCTCTGGATGGCGCCGATCTTCAAGAACCAGCCCGTGCAGGGGACCGGGGCGGCCGCCTCGGCCGGCTACCACGGCTACTGGATCACCGACTTCACCCAGGTCGACCCGCACTTCGGCACCAACGAGGAACTGGAGAACCTCATCGCCGAGGCGCACGCCAAGGGCATGAAGGTCTTCTTCGACGTCATCACCAACCACACCGCCGACGTCGTCGACTACGAGGAGAAGTCCTACGACTACCTCTCCAAGGGCGCCTTCCCGTACCTGACCGAGGACGGCGAACCCTTCGACGACGCCGACTACGCCGGCCGCGCCGACGCGGAGAAGCGGTTCCCGGCCGTCGACACCGGCTCGTTCCCGCGTACGCCCGTCGTGCCCGCCGCCAAGAAGGACACCAAGGTCCCCTCCTGGCTCAACGACCCGGCCATGTACCACAACCGCGGCAACTCCACCTGGGCCGGCGAGTCCGCCACCTACGGCGACTTCGACGGACTGGACGACCTGTGGACCGAGCGTCCCGAGGTCGTCACCGGCATGGAGCGGATCTACCGGCGCTGGGTGCGGGACTTCGACATCGACGGCTTCCGGATCGACACCGTCAAGCACGTCAACATGGAGTTCTGGACGCAGTGGGCGACCGCCCTGGACGCCTACGCGGCGAAGCGGGGCCGCGACGACTTCTTCCTGTTCGGCGAGGTCTACTCCGCCGACACCGCCGTCACCTCGCCCTACGTCACCCAGGGCCGGCTCGACGCCACCCTCGACTTCCCCTTCCAGGACGCCGCCCGCGGCTACGCCTCCCAGGGCGGGAGCGCGAGGAAGCTCGCCTCGGTCTTCGGCGACGACTACACGTACACGTCCGGCAAGGCCAACGCCTACGAGCAGGTCACCTTCCTCGGCAACCACGACATGGGCCGCTTCGGCACGTTCCTGAAACAGGACAACCCGGACGCGAGCGACGCCGCCCTGCTGAAGAAGGACCGCCTCGCCCACGAGCTGATGTTCCTCAGCCGCGGCAACCCCGTCGTCTACTACGGCGACGAACAGGGCTTCACCGGCGCGGGCGGCGACAAGGACGCCCGCCAGTCCCTGTTCGCCTCCAAGACCGCCGACTACCTGGACGACGACCAGCTCGGCACCGACCGCACCCACGCCGCCGACGCCTACGACACCCGCGCACCCCTCTACCGGCGGATCAGCACTCTCGCCGCGCTGCGCAAGGCGCACCCCGCCCTCGCCGACGGCGTCCAGACCGAGCGGTACGCGGCCGACGGCGCCGGTGTCTACGCGTTCTCGCGGACGGACCCCGCGCGCGGCAGCGAGTACGTCGTCGCGCTCAACAACGCCGGCACCGCGAGGACCGTCACCTTCGCCACCGACACCGCGAGCACCACCTTCCGCGCCCTCTACGGCACCGGCACCGACGCGCGCACGGCCGCCGACAAGAAGCTCACCGTCACCGTCCCGGCGGGCTCCGCGATCGTCCTGAAGGCCGCGAAGGCCCTCGGCGAGCCCGCCACCGAACCGGCCCTCACCCTCCACGCCCCCGCCCCCGGCGCCACCGGCACCGTCGAGGTGTCCGCCGACGTCGACGGCGGACAGCTCAACCGCGTCGTCTTCGCCGCCCGGACCGGCGACGGCGAGTGGCGCACCCTCGGCTCCGCCGACCACGCCCCCTACCAGGTCACCCACCCCCTCGGCAAGGACCTCCCCGCCGGTACCGCGCTGCGCTACAAGGCGGTCGTGATCGACTCGGCCGGGCGCACCGCGAGCGCGACGGCCGCCTCCACCACCGGCACCCCGCCCGCCGAGGAGCCGCCCACCGCCACCTCCCGCGACCACGCGCTGGTCCACTACCGGCGGGCCGACGGCGACTACGACGACTGGGGCCTGTACGCCTGGGGCGACCTCGCCGACGGCGAAGCCACCACCTGGCCCGACAGCCACCCCTTCGCCGGCCGGGACGCCTACGGCGCCTTCGCCTGGGTCAAGCTGAAACCGGGCGCCTCGGAGGTGAACTTCCTCGTCATCGACCAGGAGGGCACCAAGGACGTCGCCGCCGACCGGACCGTCGACGTCACGCGGACGGGCGAGGTCTGGATCGAGCAGGGCGAGGAGACCGTCCGCACCGAGCGGCCCGCGTATCCGCCGCAGGACACCACCAAGGCCGTACTGCATTACCACCGCGCCGACGGGAAGTACGACGGCTGGGGACTGCACGTCTGGTCCGGTGCCGCGCATCCCACCGACTGGTCGAAGCCCCTGGAGCCGGTGGAGACTGACCCCTATGGCGCGGTCTTCGAGGTACCGCTCACCGCGGGTGCCACCACTCTCAGCTACGTCCTGCACAAGGGCGACGAGAAGGACCTGCCCACCGACCAGGCCCTGGACCTGCGGGCCGACGGCCACGAGGTGTGGCTGATGAACGGCGAGGAGAAGTACCTGCTGCCACAGCCCGCCGGGTCGGCCGCCGCCGTCGACCTCAGCACCGCCAAGGCCGTCTGGATCGACCGGAACACCCTCGCCTGGCACGGCTCCGAGGGCGCCGCCGCCACCCAGCTCACGTACTCCCGCACCGGCTCGCTCAAGGTCGAGGACGGCGTCCTGACCGGCACGGACGAACGCCGGCTGCGGCTGAGCGGCACCACGCTCACCGACGCGCAGCGGGCGAAGTACCCGCATCTGAAGGAGTACCCGGCCTGGACCGTCGACCCGCGCGACCGGGACCGGGTGCGCGAGGCGCTGCGCGGCCAGGTCGTCGCCACGCAGTACACGATCGCCGGGGCGCTGCTCTCGGCGACGGGCGTGCAGCTCGCCGGCGCCCTGGACGACCTGTACGCGGGTGCGACCGAGGCGGACCTCGGGCCGGTCTTCCGGCAGGGCCGTCCCACCCTCTCCGTGTGGGCGCCCACCGCGCGGAGCGTCTCCCTGGAGATCGGCGGCACCACCGCCCGGATGCGGCGCGACGACACCACCGGCGTCTGGTCCGTCACCGGCCCGCGGAGCTGGCGGGGCCTGCCCTACCGGTACGCCGTCGAGGTCTGGGCGCCCGAGGCCGGCGCGGTCGTCACCAACAAGGTCACCGACCCGTACTCCGTCGCCCTCACCGCCGACTCCGAGCGCAGCCTCGTCGTCGACCTGGCCGACCGGTCCCTCGCCCCGCGCGACTGGGCGCGGTACGAGAAGCCGGAGGCGGTACCCCCGCGGGACGCGCGAATCCAGGAACTGCACGTCCGGGACTTCTCCGTCGAGGACCGGACGGCGAAACACCCGGGCACCTACCTCGCCTTCACCGACAAGGACAGCGACGGCTCGAAGCACCTGCGGAAACTGGCGGCGGCCGGCACCTCGTACGTGCACCTGCTGCCCGTCTTCGACATCGCCACCATCCCGGAGCGGAAGGCCGGCCAGGCGCGCGTCACCTGCGACCTCGCCGCCCTCCCCGCCGACTCCGACGCCCAGCAGGAGTGTGTGGCGAGGGCCGCCGCGAAGGACGCCTACAACTGGGGCTACGACCCGTACCACTACACGGTCCCCGAGGGCTCCTACGCCACCGACCCGGACGGCACCGCCCGCACGGTCGAGTTCCGGAAGATGGTGCGGGCGCTCAACGAGGACGGCCTGCGGGTCGTCATGGACGTCGTCTACAACCACACCGCCGCGAGCGGCCAGGCGCCGGCGAGCGTCCTGGACCGGATCGTGCCCGGCTACTACCAGCGGCTGCTCGCCGACGGGACGGTGGCGACCAGCACCTGCTGCGCGGGCACCGCCACCGAGAACGCCATGATGGGCAAGCTCGTCGTCGACTCGGTCGTCACCTGGGCCAGGGAGTACAAGGTCGACGGCTTCCGCTTCGACCTGATGGGCCACCACCCGAAGGCCAACATCCTGGCGGTCCGGGCGGCCCTGGACGCGCTGACCCCCGCGAAGGACGGCGTCGACGGCAAGAAGATCATCATGTACGGCGAGGGCTGGAACTTCGGCGAGGTCGCCGACGACGCCCGTTTCCCGCAGGCCACCCAGCGGAACATGGCCGGCACCGGCATCGCCACCTTCTCCGACCGGGCCCGGGACGCCGTGCGCGGCGGCGGCCCCTTCGACCAGGACCCCGGCGTGCAGGGCTTCGCCTCCGGTCTCTACACCGACCCCAACGGGTCGGCGGCCAACGGGACCCGGGCCGAGCAGAAGGCCCGGCTGCTGCACTACCAGGACCTGATCAAGGTCGGGCTGACCGGCAACCTCGCCGACTTCACCTTCACCGACACCGGCGGCAAGGAGGTGAAGGGCTCCGAGGTCGACTACAACGGCGCCCCCGCCGGATACGCCGAGGCGCCCGGCGACGCCCTCGCCTACGCCGACGCCCACGACAACGAGTCCCTCTTCGACGCGCTCGCCTTCAAACTGCCGCTCCGGACCTCCGCCGACGACCGGGCCCGGATGCAGGTCCTCGCCATGGCGACGGCCACCCTCTCGCAGGGCCCGGCCCTCTCCCAGGCCGGCACCGACCTGCTGCGCTCCAAGTCGCTGGACCGCAACTCCTACGACAGCGGCGACTGGTTCAACGCCATCCACTGGGACTGCGCCGACGGCAACGGCTTCGGCCGCGGCCTGCCCCCGGCCGCCGACAACGCGGACAAGTGGCCGTACGCGAAGCCGCTGCTGGGCTCGGTGCGGGTCGGCTGCCCGCAGATCACGGGCGCCTCGGCGGCCTACCGGGACCTGCTGAAGATCCGTACCAGCGAGCAGGACTTCTCCCTCGCCACGGCCGGGCAGGTACGGGACCGGCTCTCCTTCCCGCTCTCCGGGCAGACCGAGACACCCGGCGTGATCACCATGCGCCTCGGTGACCTCGTCGTCGTCCTCAACGCCACCCCCGAGCGGCAGGAGCAGCGGGTCGCGGCGGTGGCCGGGGACGGATACCGGCTGCATCCGGTGCAGGCGGCGGGCGCCGACCCGGTGGTGCGGGAGTCCTCGTACGCGGCCGGAACCGGCACGTTCACCGTGCCGGGCCGGACGGTCGCCGTGTTCACCCGGACCGGCTGACCCCCCGGGCGCTGCGGTTAGGGTGAGCGTGGCTGTTCCCGAGCAGCCGCAGCAGCCAGGGATCAGGAGGGCTCATGCCGCAGATCACCGTCGACTACTCCGCAGCGCTCGCGGACGACTTCGACCGGCCCGCGTTCGCGCGGGCCCTGCACACGGCCGTGGCCGAGATCGCGGCCGCCAAGCCGCCGGCCTGCAAGACGCAGTTCCGGCGGACCGAGGACACCGTGGTCGGCCCGGACACCGAGGGCCACGCCGTCGTGCACGTCACCCTCGGCCTGCTCGCCGGCCGCACCGAGGAGACCAAGGCACAGCTCACCGAGGCGGTGCTGGACCTGCTCCGGCAGCACGTCAAGCCGGGCGACGGCCTCGCGCTGCACGCCTCCGCCGAGGTCCGCGACCTCGCCGCCTCCTACCGCAAGTACGAGAGCTGACCGAAGGAAGCTAACCGACCAGCGCGGCCAGCCGGCCGACCAGGTCCGCGAACGGGCCGTCGGCCGGCTCCGCCGCGATGACGCGGCGCAGCAGGGCACCCATCTCCTCGTCGTGGGCGGCGCTCACCGCGGCCAGCGCGCCGAAGTCCTGCACCAACTGGTACTCCAGTTCGGTGCGCGGGATGCGGCGCCCGTCCAGCCAGAGCAGGGCGGTCGCCTCCGCGAGGGAGATCCAGGACCGGACCACCAGCTCCAGCCGCGGCGGCGGCGGGCCGGCGGTGTCCAGATGGGCGACGATCTGCACGTAGGCGGCCTGCCGTACGGAGTCCACGAGCGCGTTGGTGGTGGAGGAGCCCACCGCCGGGCCGCCGCGCATCAGGGCGGAGAAGCCGGGGCCGTGCTCCTCGACGAAGTCGAAGAAGCGGCCCATCACCCGCAGCAGCCGGGCCCCGAGCGGCCCCTCGTGGGGCTCGGTGAACCGGCCCGCGAGATCGTCGGAGGCGCGCCGCAACGCGGCCTCGTAGAGGCTGAGTTTGCCGGGGAAGTAGTGGTACACCAGCGGGCGGGAGATCCCGGCGGCCGTCGCTATCTCGTCGATGGAGACCTCGTCGGGCGAGCGGCGGCTGAAGAGGTCGAGGGCGACCCCGATCAGTTGCTGCCGCCGCTCCTCGACGCCCATCCTGCGACGCACCCCGGTAGTCATACGAACACTTTACCGATCGGTTCCGGCCCCGATACGGGCCGGACCGGACAAGGGTGTTCACATATCCAGCACGAGACGCTCACCTCGGGCACGCGAGACGCAGATCAGCAGGGAGTCGCCGCGTTCGGAGTCCGTCAGCAGGTCGTCGCGGTGCTCGATCTCGCCCTCCAGCACCCGCTGCTGGCAGGTCCCGCACCAGCCCTGCTCGCAGGAGTACGGGGTGTTCGGCAGCTCGGCGCGGACGGCGGCCAGTATCGAGGTGCCGGGTGGCACGGTCAGGGTGTGCCCGCTGCGGCGCAGCTCGACCTCGAACTCCGCCTCGCCGTCCGCCCCCCGGCGCGGCGCGAACCGCTCCAGACGCAGGTCGGTCCCCTCGGGCAGCCGGTCCGCGAGGGCCGTCAACAGCCCTTCCGGGCCGCAGGCGTAGACGGCCGCCGCCGCGGGGAGGTCCGCGAGGAAGGCGTCGAGGTCGGGCAGGCCCGCCTCGTCCTCGGCGACGACGGTGACGTGCCCGCCGTCCCGGTCGAGCTTCTCGACCTCCTCCAGGAACGGCATCGAGGCCCGGGACCGGCCGCCGTACAGCAGTCGCCACCCGGTGCCCTCGGGCAGCGCCCGCAGCATGGGGAGGATCGGCGTGATGCCGATGCCGCCGGCGACGAAGACGTAGCAGGGCGCCTCGGTCAGCGGGAAGCGGTTGCGCGGCCCGCGCACCTCCAGCTCCGATCCCTCCTGCACCTGCTCGTGCACCTCGCGCGAGCCGCCCCGCCCGTCCGCGGCCAGCCGTGTGGCCACCGTGTACGACGAGGTGTCCTCCGGGTCGCCGCAGAGCGAGTACTGCCGTACCAGCCCCGAGGGCAGCACCAGGTCGAGGTGGGCGCCCGGCTCCCAGCGCGGCAGGTCGTGGCCCTCCAGGCGGAGCAGGACCACCCCTTCGGCGACCGTCTCGTGCGCGGTGACCAGCAGGGTGAGCGGGCGGGTGCCGGGGCCGGCCGCGGTCCGGGACGTCGCGGCGGGCACCGGCCGTGCGGAGTCGCGGCGGCGCAGCGCCCGCCGGGCGAGCAGCGCGGCACCGGCCGCGGCGGCAAGGGCCGACAGTGCGTGCTTATGAGACATGGCGTCAATGTACTGACGGGTAAGTCAGCGCGGAAGCCCTGCGGCGCGACTTGTTGACACTCGTGTCAGCAAGGGGGCGTGAAACGGGGGAGGCCGGGGGGAGCCTGGTTCAGCGGAGGCCGCCGATCTTGCGGCCGTCCTTCAGGGTGCTCTCCAGGTAGGCCCGCCCGCCCTGTTCGGCCTCGGTGGTCAGCGAGGGGCCCTCGGCGGCGGCGTCGATCCCGCCGGTCGCCCTGATCGACTCCGTCGCCGGGTCGCCGGCGGCCAGCAGGTACCAGCCGCCCTCCTCCGACTTCCACAACACCCCGGCCAGCACATGCGGTTCGCGCTCGCCGCAGGCCGGCACGTCCTCGGCCTGCGCGGCCACCGCGCCGTACGCGCCGCCCGGCGTGGCGAACTGGGCCAGCACCTTCGCCCCGCCGCCGCGCCAGGTCTCGGCCCGCGTGCACGCCCACACGGCCCGCCCGCTCCGGTCGGGCAGCGACTGCTCGGCGAACTCCCAGACGTTCACCGAGCGCACCCCCTGCCCGCGCACCGTGCCCAGCGAGCAGGCGTACGGCGACCAGTCGCGCAGCTTCCCGGCGCCGGCCACTTCCCCGGTCCTGCCGGGGTGCCCGGTGGTCAGGCGGGCCGGGACCAGTTCGCCGAGGTCGCTCACCAGGCGCGCGGTGTCGCCGTCGGTCAGCTCCAGCACGTTCCACGAGGTGCAGCGGCCCGAGCGTTCGACCGGGCCGGACAGCGGCGAGGTCACGCCGTCGGTCAGCGTCAGGTCCATCGCCCCGGCGCCCGGCTCGGTCAGGTCCCGCTCGGCGGCCTTCGTCACCCAGGGCGCCGTCAGAAAGCGCACGTTGCCGTCGGCCCGGCCCAGCACGAGCGCGCCCGCGTCGGCACGGCGGGCGCCGTCGGCCCGCGCGAAGTCGAGGGCCGCCCCGGCGGAACCGTCCTTCGGCTCGGCGTACCTGACGACCCGCAGACCGTCGTGGAGGAGCACCACCCGCGCGGCGTCCACCTCTCCCGCGTACAGCAGTTGCGGCGGGCCGGCCGGGCCGCCGGTGGCGGTGCCCGGCGTCGCCGAGACCCGCACCGACTCGCCGGGGCGGGCCCACACGGCCAGCGCGCGGCGCAGCAGGGCACGGTCGCCGGTCAGGCGGCCCCGGGCCGGCCACACGGAGAAGTCGGTGCGCGCGGAGGTCCGCCAGGCGGCGGGGGAAACCTTGGTCAGCTTCGCCGGGTCCAGGGCGGCCTGGGCCGCGGGGTTGCGGGCGTACGGCGGGGCGGCGGCGCCGTCCGGGCCGGGGCCGCCGTCGGGGAGGGCCAGCAGCGCCCCGCACACCGCGAGGGCCACCCCGCCGACCAGCGCGGCCTTCAGGTGCTGCCGGCGCCGCATCAGGTCGGTCGGCCGGGCCTGGAGGGAACAGGGGTCGAACTCGGGGGAGGCCAGCAGCGGGTACTGGGCGGGCACCGAGTCGGCCTCGTCCAGCGCCGCGTCCAGGTCGGTGACGTCCGCCGCGGCGAGCAGGTCGCGCACCTCGCCGTCGGCCAGCTTCTCCAGGCCGCGCAGCGCGTACGCGGCCCGCGCCGGGGCGGAGAGCGCGGACAGCGCCCGGTCCAGGGCGAGTTCGTCGGCGCCACCGGAGCGGGGGAAGAGCCGCAGGCCCCACACCCGCGGCAGCGGCGACGGCAGTTGCGACCGCTTCGGCCAGGCCCGGCGGCGCAGCGGCAGCCCCGCCTCCAGCGCCGTACGCACCACCCGCAGGCGGATCAGGGCGTAGCCGGGGTCGCCCGCCGGGGCCGCGGACTGGGCCGGGATCACCGGCACGGGGGTGCGGTTGCGGGGCAGGGCGCGCTGGGCGAGGGCGTGCGCGGTCAGGACGCGGCGGTTGCGTCCGAGACCGGGTGGCAGCACCAGGTAGGCGAGCCGGACCAGGCGCGGATAGTGCTCGATGAGCGCGGCCTCGGCCTGATCGACGTCGACGACCGGGTCGGTGGCGGACGGTGCGGGGCGCGGGGCGACATCGTGTGACTGCACGTACCGCAGAACGAGCGAACCGGCGGTTGGTCACCGGGCGCGGCCGTCACCCGCCGGGTTCGACCAGAAGCCGCGCGTAGTTCGCCATCGAGCGCCGGTAACGCGGCAGATGAGGGGCGAGCGCGCCGAGCGCCAGCGCCAGGGCCTCGCGGTCGCGGCCGAGACTGGACAGGCACAGCGCGAGGGTGGCGCGTACCGCGTCGTCCAACTCGTCGGACGGCGTCAGGAGTTCGGGGGTCAGCAGGTCGACGCCGTCCTCCGGGTGTCCGAGATTCCGCAGCGAGCTGGCCAACTGGATCTTCGTCCGGCGGGCCCTGTACGGGCTCACCTCGCCCAGTCCGCGGGCGAGCGCCTCGCGGTACAGGGGCACCGCCCGGTCCGGGTGGCCCGTCGAGTCCCAGGCGCAGGCCCGCTCGAACGGGCCGAGCGGGCCGTCCTCGGGAGGTTCGCCGGCGAGCGCGTCGATCACCTCCCGGAAGGCGGCGGCGTCCTGCTCGGGGTGGTCGTCGAAGGCGGCCCAGGCTGCGGCCACGCGGTCTTCCCAGTCCTTGTCCACGGGCCCCACCCTGGCACGCGCGCTACCGGGCGGCACGGTATTCCCTTGAGTACTCGCTGAGCACTTCGCCGAGCACCCGCTGAGTACTTCGCGCGTCGCGGCCGTATCGAGACCCGAGGCCCCTCGCGGGGCTCCGCGCGGCACGTCGCCGCAACGGACCGGAGGAGAACATGAGGCTGACCCGACCGAGACTACGGCCGGCGGTGACGGCGGCGGCGACAGCGACGGCGGCCGTACTGACGCTGGCGGGCTGCGGCGCAGGCGGGAGCGGGGACGGCGGCGCGGCGGCCGTGCCCGAGACGGCGACGGGAAGCCTGGAGCACCTGGCCGCCGAGGTGCGCTGCGCGCCGAACATGCAGTCCGACGCCGACGAGATCCGCCAGGCCCTCTGCGAGAAGGGCGGGGAGCGCTACGTCCTCGCCACCTTCGCCACCGACCGCGGCCAGCGCGAGTGGATCAACACGGCCAAGGACTACGGCGGTTACTACCTCGTCGGCCGCAAATGGGTCGCCGTCGGCCACGAGAAGGTGGTGGCCGGCCTGCGCGGCCGGCTCGGCGGCACCCTGGAGCAGGGGACGCGGCACGGGGGCGGGCAGGGGGGCGGGCACGGCGGGTACGCCGGCTGAGACCGCGCCGGGGCACCGGAAGGGCCGGTGGCGGGGTTTCCCGCCACCGGCCCTCGTCCGTCAGGGAACCGGCGGGGCTACTCGCAGTCCTCGCCGCTGTTGATGCACTCGACCACCGTGTTCATCAGTTCCTCGTCCATGACGTTGATGAAGTCGTTGTGGTCGGTGATCGGCTTGTGCAACTGCTCGGGGAAGCCGTCCACCGCGTACGGGTCGCGCACCTGGCCCTTGCGCACCGTCGGGGCGGGCACGTCGTACACCAGGCGGACCTGGAGCTGCGGGATGGCCTGGAAGCCGTCCGCGCAGGTGCCGTCGTCCCGCACGAACGCCACGTGGTCGCGGTGGTTGGCGCTGTCCGCGTTCTGGCCGTCCCAGCAGCTCTGGAAGTTGGCCGTACGTACCACCTGGCTGCCGTCCGGGCAGATCGGGTACTTGTCGGTCAGTTGCCGGTCCTCGAAGCCGGTGCAGCTCCACGCGGTGTTGGCGTTGGCGAGGCCGTTGGTGAAAGCCTTCGCGTCACCGGTGATGATCCGCAGGAACTTCGGCATCGCGACCACGTCGCCCCGCTTGTTGCCGACGAACCTGATCTCCGCCCGGTCGGCCTTGAGGATCTTGCCGATGTTGCCCTCGGCGCCACCGCCCAGGTCACCGGCGTCGAACTCCTCGGTACCGTCCTGGAGCCGCAGCACCGGCCAGTAGTACGTGGACACGTCGCCCTGGTTCTGGCACGAGGTCTCGGCGTTCGCCAGGTCCTCGTCGCTGGAGAAGGCGTTGTTGTCCTGGTTGCCGACGTAGTCGTGGGTGTGGTGGGCGCCGTTGTCGACACCCGGGGCGACGATGATGTTGTCGCTGTTGAACAGGTTGTTCTCGTTGACGCCGCAGACGGTGGTGAAGGAGCCGGTCGAACCCGAGTCGCCGTTGGCGGCCAGCCCGTTGGGCAGAGCCCCGGAGCCCGGCCGGACGGTGGTGATGTCGACGAAGTCGGCGGCCACCGGGCCCGCGGCCGCGCCGCCGTCGCCACCGGGCGCCTGACCGCCACCGCCACCGTCGCCGGGAGGCTGACTGCCCCCGTTCTGGCCTCCGTTCTGGCCTCCGTTCTGGCCCCCGCCCCCGTCGGCCGGCTGGTCGGCGCCCATGCCGCGGCAGCCGGCGAAGCGGCCGAGGCCCCTGGGGACCTGGCCGCCCACCCGGCGGATGTCGGTGCCGATCCGGTCCAGTGCCGCGGACCGCTTGGACTTCAGCGGCCCGAGGATCGAGTTCTGCACGAAGCCCGCGTCGCCCTGCTGCGCGCCGCGGGTCGAGGCGAGACGCGCGTACGCCTCGGTGATTTGCTTGTCGAGCTGGGCCAGCTCCCGGTCGACACCGGCCCGCGCCCCCCGGGGTACGTCGCGCAGCCGCTGGCCGATGTCCGGGCACTGGATCGTGGCGACCTGGGCGCCGGCGGCCAGCGTCCGGTGCTGGCCGCGGTCGCTCTCGTGCGCCGAGGCGTAAAAGTTGGCCCAGACCAGCCCGCCCCCACCGAGCGCTAGGGCCGCCGTCCCGGCCATGACCTTGGTGGCCAGTGGCATACGGCGTTTTCTCGTATTGCGTCCCATGGAACTCCTCTGACTTCCTTGCGGGGCAGCGAGGCGCCCGACAGGAGTGAAGCGGCTCCCCTCCATACGCAAGCCGCTCCCGAGGTGTTCACGTCGGTCGGTGATTGCCGTGCCGGATGGGGCGGCCGAGGTCAGCGGCCGTGGTCCAGATAGGCCAGAACCGCCAGCACACGGCGGTTGTCGTCGTCGGAGACCTCCAGGGACAGCTTGGCGAAGATGTTCGCGGTGTGCTTGGCGACGGCCCGCTCGGTGACGACGAGCCGGCCCGCGATCGCCGTGTTGGTCCGCCCCTGCGCCATCAGCTCCAGCACCTCCCGCTCCCGGGGGGTCAGCCGCGCCAGCGGCCGGCTCTCCGCCGCGCGCCGGCTCAGCAACTGCTGGATCACCTGCGGATCCATCGCCGTACCGCCCGCCGCGACCCGGCGGACGGCGTCCACGAACTGCTCGGCGTCGAACACCCGGTCCTTCAGCAGGTAGCCCACCCCGCCGCTGCCGTCGGCCAGCAGCTCCCGCGCGTACAACTGCTCCACATGCTGGGAGAGGACCAGCACCGGCAGCCCCGGCCGCTCCCGCCGGGCCCGCAGCGCGCACTGCAGCCCCTCGTCGGTGTGCGTGGGCGGCAGCCGGACGTCGACCACGGCGACGTCCGGTTCCAGCTCGGCCAGCGCCCGGGTCAGCTCGGGGCCGCTCTCGACGGCCGCGACGATCTCCAGGCCGTGGGCTTCGAGGAGCCGGACCAGTCCGTCGCGCAGCAGGAACAGGTCTTCGGCTAGGACGACGCGCACGGGATCTCCATGGTGACCATGGTGGGACCGCCCGCGGGGGAGCTGACGGCCAGGACGCCGTCGAATGTACCGAGCCGCCGCTCGATCCCGGCCAGGCCCGACCCCGAGCCGATCGCCGCGCCGCCCCGCCCGTTGTCGGTGACCGTGATCCGCAGGGAACCGTCGGCGTGGTGCAGGTCGATCCGGATCAGGTCGGCGCCCGAGTGCTTCGCCGCGTTGGTGAGCACCTCGCTGACCGCGAAGTACGCGGCCGACTCCACCGGCGCCCCGGTCCGGCCCGGCAGCTCCACGGTGACCTCGGTGGCCACCGGCAGCCGCAGCGCCAGCGCCCGTACCGCGTCGCCGAGACCGCGTTCGGCCAGCACCGGCGGGTGGATGCCGCGTACCAGGTCACGCAGTTCGGTGAGGGCGTCGGCGGAGGACCGGCGGGTGCGGGCCAGCAGCTCCCGGGCCCGCTCCGGGTCCGTGTCGAGGAGGGCCTCCACGGTGCCCAGGTCCATGCCCATGGCGACCAGCCGGGCCTGCGCCCCGTCGTGCAGGTCGCGTTCGATGCGGCGCAGCTCGGCCGCGGAGGTGTCGACGGCGTCGCGCCGGGTCTCGGTCAGCACCCGGACCCGCTCGGCCAGTTCACCCCGGCCGGAGCCGAGCACGGCCCGGGTGAGCAGGAAGTGGGCGTGCAGCAGGCGCGGGGTGAGGAAGTGGGCGAGCAGGAGCAGACCGGCGCCGAGGGCGGCGGCGCCGAGGGCGGACGCCTGCCCGTGGACGGGCACGAACCCGTACCAGTACCCGTCGGGGAGGACCCGCCACAGCCCGGCGGCCAGCGCGAAACCCTCCAGCGGGTAGAGGAGCAGCACGGCCGGGAGCAGCGCGGTGACGAAGCCCGCCGTCATGTCGACCGGCAGCCACCGCAGGTCCCGCCAGGTCGCCGGGTCGCCCAGCATCGCGAAGGTGCGGGTCCACGGGTTGGCGCCGGGCGGCAGCGGCCGGTAGGCGGGCGGGACGCGCACCCCGCCCCACTCCGCGGCGAGCACCCGCCGCCAGTTCGCGTACGTCCGTACCCCCGTCAGGACGTACGGGGTCGTCACGATGCCCGCGCCGACCGGGACGAGGGCGAGGGAGACGGCGGCCAGCACGAAGCAGAGCACCGACCCGGGCAGGGCGACGAGCGCCAGCGCCAGCCCCCGCGCGGCGGCCCTGGCGACACCGCGTCCCGTGCTCCGCCCGTCGCTGCTCCGCCCGTCGCTGCTCTGCGCGTCGATGTCGATGGTCATGGGGGAATTCTGGCCGAGCGGGCCGCGACCGGTCACTGGGCGGAGCACCCGGTCAGGGGGTGGTGCCAGGTACACCCCGGACGGCCGCCAGCACCCGGGCCTCCGTCTCCTCGTCCAGGCCCAGCGGCGGCCGGCCGGGCCGCCGAGGCGGGGTGCCGCCGCTCTCCCGCAGCCGGCGCCAGGTGTCGGTGACCGTCTCGGTGACGGGCCGGCAGTCGAGGCCGGTGGCCAGCGCCCGGGTGACGTCGGCGCTGTGCAGGGCGTCGTGCAGCTCGCTGTCCGGCGGTGTCCACACCGGCAGTTGACTCCAGGGTTCCAGGCCCGCGCCGAGCACGGTCTCCGGGTCGAGCCAGTGCGGCCGGGCCGTGCCGCCGGTGGTCCGCACACAGGCGTCGATCAGCTCTCCCATGGTGGCGAGCCCCGCCGGACCGACCAGGTTGTACGGCCCGCCGCGCTCCTCCCGCACCGCGTCGAGAATCCACCGGGCCAGGTCGCGTACGTCGATGTACCGCAGCGGCAGCTCGCGCGGACCCGGCGCGAGCATGTCGCCGCCGCGCGCCGCCCGGTTCAGCCAGTACGGCAGCCGCCCCACGTTCTCGTGCGGGCCGAGGATCAGCCCGCACCGCACGAGCAGGGAGCGGTCCGCGCCGAAGGCGTCGACGGCGGCCAGTTCGCCGCCCCGCTTGTCCCGGGCGTACTCGGTCGCGTCGGCGTCGGGCGAGGCGTCCGCGACCGGCTCGGCGTCCTCGGTGTAACCGGCGCGCGGGGGCCAGGCGTACACCGAGCAGCTCGACACGTACACGTACCGTCCGGCGCGGCCGCGCAGCAGTCGCGCCGCGTCCCGCACCGCGCGGGGCGCCGCCGACCAGGTGTCGACCACGGCGTCCCAGGTCCCGTCGGCCAGGGCGGCGAGCCCGTCCGGCGCGGTGCGGTCGCCGTGCAGCGACCGCACCCCGGGCGGCGGGGCGTGCCGTCCCCGGTGGAAGACGGTCACCTCCCAGCCCCGGCCGAGCGCCGCCTCCACCACGGCCCGCCCCACGAACTCCGTCCCGCCCAGCAGCAATAGCCTCATGCCGGTCACTGTGCCCGGGACGAGGGGGGAGGGGAACGGAGTTCGGCTGTCGGCAGAGCGGGTCGGCAGAGCGGGTCGGCCGGGTAGCCGGCCGATGCGGTGGCGGGTGCCGCGGCCGGGTCAGCGGTCGGTCGGCGGGGTGTACTTGTAGCCGACGCGCCGCACGGTCTGGATGGTGCCGCGGTGCTCGGCGCCCAGCTTGCGACGGAGCCGGGCGACATGGACGTCGACGGTCCGGCCGTCGCCGACATGGCCGTAGCCCCAGACCGTGGTGACGAGCTGATCGCGGGTGTGCACCCGGTGCGGGTGCGCGACCAAGTGGGCGAGCAGCTCGAACTCCAGGTACGTCAGGTCCAGTTGACGCCCCTCCACGAAGGCGGTGCGGCGGGTGGTGTCGACGCGTACCAGTGCCTCGCCGTCGGTGGCGGACTCGTCCGGGACGGGTATGGCCGCCGTCGGGAAGGGCGGCTGCTGGTCGGCCGGCACGAGCACCAGGTAGCCGATCATCGGCGGCCGGCCCGGCAGGGCGGGCAGGGTGTGCTGCGGCGCGGGCAGCCAGGTCGCGCCCGGCGGAAGAAGGCCCGCGACGTCCACCGTCTCGTCCCGGTCCACGGCACGCAGCCGGTGCCGGGCGGTGCTCGGGGCGGAGGTCAGGGGCGGGGCGGAGGACAGGGCGGGGGCGGAGGACAGGGAACGGGTGGTCGCCATGAGAGGTCAGCTCTTTCGCGCGAGAGGTTCGTCGGCAGGGGGCGACGGCCGCGGGTTCGCGGTCGGGCGTCGCGGGACGTACGTCGTGCGCGCTGGCCGAAGGCCGGGATACGGCTTCAGAGGGCCCGCGCGGTCAACGCGCGGCAACACACCCGGTCGAAGTCGTGGTGCTGACGGGAAGGCCAGAAGGGCTCAAGGTCATGGCGACCCGGCGCGGTGTGCTTCTGGAAGCTGGCCATGGCTCCATTGAAGCAGACAGTTCGGCGTGGCAGGAGTCTCCTCTCACAGCTTGGACGCCGCATCCGGCCGGAAAGAGCCGGTGACAGACCCCAGGGGCGCCCACCGTCGCGGTGGGCGCCCCCGGTTTCGGTACGAGCGGGAGGGTCAGACCTGGCCGGCCTTCTCCAGGGCCGCGCAGCAGGTGTCGACGAGCAGCCGGGTCACCACGTACGGGTCGACGTTGGCGTTGGGACGGCGGTCCTCGATGTAGCCCTTGCCGTCCTTCTCGACCTGCCACGGGATGCGCACCGAGGCGCCGCGGTCGGAGACGCCGTACGAGTACTCGTTCCACGGGGCGGTCTCGTGCAGGCCGGTCAGGCGGTCGTCGATGCCGGCGCCGTAGTGCTTGACGTGGTCCAGCGGCTTGGAGCCCTCGCCGAGCGACTCGGCGGCGGTGATGATGGCCTCATAGCCCTCGCGCATGGCCTTGGTGGAGAAGTTGGTGTGCGCGCCGGCGCCGTTCCAGTCGCCCTTGACCGGCTTCGGGTCGAGGGTGGCGGCGACGTCGAAGTCCTCGGCGGTGCGGTAGAGCAGCCAGCGGGCCACCCACAGGTGGTCGGAGACGTCCAGCGGGGAGACCGGGCCGACCTGGAACTCCCACTGGCCGGGCATGACCTCGGCGTTGATGCCGGAGATGGCCAGACCGGCCGCCAGGCAGTTCTCCAGGTGGGCCTCGACGACGTCACGGCCGAAGATCTCGTCGGCGCCGACACCGCAGTAGTAACCGCCCTGCGGGGCCGGGAAGCCGCCCTTGGGGAAGCCGAGCGGGTGGCCGTCCTTGAAGAAGGTGTACTCCTGCTCGATGCCGAAGATCGGCTCCTGCGCGGCGTAGCGCTCGGCGACCTCGGCCAGTGCGGCGCGGGTGTTGCTCGCGTGCGGCGTCATGTCCGTGTCCAGGACCTCGCACAGCACGAGCACGTCGTCGCCGCCGCGGATCGGGTCGGGACAGGTGAAGACCGGCTTGAGCACGCAGTCCGAGGAGTGGCCCTCGGCCTGGTTGGTGGAGGAACCGTCGAAGCCCCAGATCGGCAAGGCGTCCAGACCGGCGGGGGCATCCGCGATGATCTTCGTCTTGGATCGCAGCTTGGCCGTCGGCGCGGTGCCGTCGATCCAGATGTACTCAGCCTTGAAGGTCACGGGGCCACATCCTTCTGGGTGGGTCTGGGCGCACTCGCGGGTGCGGCGGCGCTGCGGCACCGGAGCACGACCTCTACTGCCCGGCACACTGTCAACAGGCGATTTCCCGGCCATTGCCCGGGCGTGAACCCCGTGTTACCTGGTGATGGTGTGACGTGACGCAGGGTGTGAGGGCGACGCGGGTGGCCCGGGGCGGGCGGCCGGGCCGTATGCGATGGGTTTGGGGGGCGAGGGATTCCGGAATTCCGGGCACGCTGGTCAGTGGGTCAGTGGGTCAGTGGGTCAGCGGGTTGCCGGGTCAGCGGGTTACCGGGGCAGGGTGGCGCGGACCGCCTCGTCGGTGCGGGCGACGACGGCCGTCCCGTCGCCGGCGGTGATGATCGGGCGCTGGATCAGCCCGGGGTGCGCGGCGAGCGCGTCGATCCAGCGCTCGCGCGCCGCCTCCTCGCGCGGCCACTCCTTCAGTCCGAGTTCCTTCGCGGCCGGCTCCTGGGTGCGGGTGAGGTCCCAGGGTTCGAGGCCGAGGCGGGCCAGTACGCCCCGGATCTCGTCCGCGTCCGGCACGTCCTCCAGATAGCGGCGGACGGTGTAGTCGGCGCCCTCGGCGTCCAGCAGGCTCAGCGCGGAGCGGCACTTCGAGCAGGCGGGGTTGATCCAGATCTCCATGCCGTCACGGTAAGGGCTGTCCCGCGATTCCTGGCGGGACAGCCCTTGGCCCGAGGCCCCGGAGAACCCGTTCTCCCCGTCCGTCACTGCGCCCCCGAAAACCCTCTTGGCCAGGGGTTTTTGTCAGTGCCGGACGGTAGAATTGAAGCAGTGTTCGAGGGTGTCGCCGGGGTCGCCGAAGTCCCCGGCGAGGCGCCCTGATCGCGTCAGGAGGATGCCCGTGCCCGCTGCCGCACTGAAGCCGACGACGAACCGCAAGCCGCTGCCCACCCAGTCCACCGCCGCCCGGCCCGTCCTGCTCGACCTGCCCTACGAGCCCGTGGAGAAGCGCCCGCTGCCGGCGGGCCGCCCCCGCGACTGGTACATCACGCACAACCGCCGGCTCAAGGCGATGCGGCTCGCCATCGCCCTGCTGGACTCCGGCGTCTACCTGCCGAACCAGGCCCGCAACGAGAAGATCCGCACCGCGGCCGCGACGATCGGCGTCCACCCGCCGTCGGAGACGACGTGCCACATGGTGCGCGCGCTGATGCGGTACTCACGCTGACGCGAGCCGAGGTGAGGTGAGGTGAGCGAAGACGCCGGGTGCCCGCCCTCCCAGGGGCCGCCACCCGGCGTCGTGCCGTGCACGGACGCGCAGACGAACGGCCCATGTCCCCGCCCGCCCCCCCCACGGTCCCATCCGCACGGACCGCACGGAAAACCGGATGCACGCAGCGGTACCGGCTCCTTACACTGAGTGTGCGCCCGCGCCACTGGCACACGCACCGGCACACCCGGCGCAACCGGCGCAACCGGCGCAGACCGACCCTAGTAAGACGCCCGGAAGTTGATGTACCCCAGCAGCACGATGATCACGGCGACGCTGCCCAGCACCACGGCCGTCGACACCCAGGACGACCTGCGCGGCCCCCTGCGGTCCGCCTCGGCCCGGAAGGGAACCGGCTCGGGCGGGTTCTCCTTCCATCGCGCGGCAAGCATCCGGGCCCGGGCCGACGGCTCCTTGTGCACGGCCTCGTCCGCCCAGCGAATGTCGAACTCCCTCTCCAGGTCGTCTCGTTCGGACATCTGCGGTCTCTCCCCCTGGTCTCTGTCGAACAACCGTGCCAGTAAACCAGGATCATGGACGACGGGTGCCGACTTTCGGTGTAGGGACCAGCGGTCGCACCGCCGGGGACCCGGCGAGGACGGGGCGAGGACACGCCGCGAGGGCCACCGCCCCGTGATCGGGGTGGTGGCCCTCGCGGTCTGTCAGGTGCCAGGGCGCTTCAGGCCCAGGTCCGGCGCTGCCTCTTACACGTCGAAGTACAGCTCGAACTCGTGCGGGTGCGGGCGGAGCTGGAGGGGGGCGATCTCGGTGGTGCGCTTGAGGTCGATCCACGTCTCGATCAGGTCCGGGGTGAAGACGTCGCCCTGGAGGAGGAACTCGTGGTCGGCCTCCAAGCGGTCGAGGACGGCGCCGAGCGAGGTCGGGACCTGCGCCACGCCCGCGTGCTCCTCGGGGGCCAGCTCGTAGAGGTCCTTGTCGATCGGCTCGGCCGGCTCGATCTTGTTCTTGATGCCGTCCAGGCCCGCGAGCAGCAGCGCGGAGAAGGCCAGGTACGGGTTGCCGGAGGAGTCGGGCGCGCGGAACTCGACGCGCTTGGCCTTCGGGTTCGAGCCGGTGATCGGGATACGCATCGCCGCGGAGCGGTTGCGCTGCGAGTACACCAGGTTGATCGGGGCCTCGAAGCCCGGCACCAGGCGGTGGTAGGAGTTCACCGTCGGGTTGGTGAAGGCCAGCAGCGACGGGGCGTGCTTGAGGATGCCGCCGATGTAGTAGCGGGCCATGTCCGACAGGCCGGCGTAGCCCTGCTCGTCGTAGAAGAGCGGGTCGCCGTTGCTCCACAGCGACTGGTGGACGTGCATGCCCGAGCCGTTGTCGCCGAAGATCGGCTTCGGCATGAAGGTGGCCGTCTTGCCGTTCCGCCAGGCCACGTTCTTCACGATGTACTTGAAGAGCTGGAGGTCGTCCGCGGCGGCGAGCAGCGTGTTGAACTTGTAGTTGATCTCCGCCTGGCCGGCGGTGCCCACCTCGTGGTGCTGCCGTTCGAGCTGCAGGCCGGACCGCTCCAGCTCCAGCGAGATCTCGGCGCGCAGGTCGGCGAAGTGGTCGACCGGCGGGACCGGGAAGTAGCCGCCCTTGTAACGGACCTTGTAGCCGCGGTTGTTCTCCACCGCACCGGTGTTCCAGGCGCCGGCCTCGGAGTCGATGTGGTAGAAGGACTCGTTCGCGCTGGTGGCGAAGCGGACGGAGTCGAACACGTAGAACTCGGCCTCGGGGCCGAAGAACGCGGTGTCGGCGATGCCGGTGGAGGCCAGGTACGCCTCGGCCTTCTTCGCCACGTTCCGCGGGTCACGGGAGTACTGCTCGCCCGTGATCGGGTCGTGGATGAAGAAGTTGATGTTGACCGTCTTGTCCCGGCGGAACGGGTCGACACGCGCGGTGGTCAGGTCGGCGCGCAGCGCCATGTCGGACTCGTGGATGGCCTGGAAGCCGCGGATCGAGGAGCCGTCGAAGGCCAGCTCCTCGGCCGGGTCGAAGGCCTTGGCCGGGATCGTGAAGTGCTGCATCACACCCGGCAGGTCGCAGAAGCGGACGTCGACGAACTTGACGTCCTCGTCCGCGATGAACTTCTTGGCCTCGTCGGCGTTCTGGAACATCCAGCTCCTCCTACTCCCGACCGTCCCGCCGGGGTGGTAGATCGTTTGTGCGGCCAGTGCGGGTGGCACACGCTGTCCCCGACCCTAGGGACGAGTGATTTCTCGGGCGTGACCCATTTGTTTCACAGAAGTTAACCGGCCTCGTTTCACCTTAGGGCCTGTCGTTTGGATCACGCCGCGGACGCGGGGTCCGGCACGCACGTCTGCCGCGTTGTCGTCACTCACCGACGCTCCGCGTCGACTCCTTCCTCCGCCTTGCAGCCGCACGCACCGGACCCCGCTCACGGCATCGACAAGTCCCGCCGACCCTCCGCGACATGATCCAAACGACAGGTCCTAGCCCGACCCCACCCCGCCCGACACCGGTCCGAAACGTGCGCAGTACCGTGTACGGGTGGACAAGAGGCAAGCAATCGGATCCTGGCTCTCCGGCCCCCGCGCGGCCATGGAGGACGCGGGCGCGGAGTTCGGTTACCCCGGCAAGGATCTGGGGCTGCCCGCGGACGGGCCGGGGTCGATCGCCCGTCCCGGCAGGCGGCTCGGCGCCCTCGCCGTCGACTGGGCCCTGTGCCTCCTGATCGCATACGGCCTGATCACCGACGGCTATGGCCAGGCGACCTCGAACTGGGCGCTGCTGATCTTCCTGGTCCTGAGTGTCCTGACCGTCGGCACCCTCGGCTTCACGCCGGGCAAGCGTCTGTTCGGGCTGCGCGTGGTCGACCTCGGCACCGGCCGGGTCAATCCGCCGCGCGCCCTGCTGCGCTCGGTGCTGCTCTGCCTCGCGGTCCCCGCGCTCATCTGGGACCGCGACGGCCGCGGCCTGCACGACCGGCTGGCCCGCACGGTCGAGGTGCGGCTCTGAGGGAGAGAGAACAGTGGACACGGAGAGCGGGAGAGAACAGGCGAAGAGGACGAGAAGAGAAGAAGGGGCGCCCGGGAGATCCCGGGCGCCCCTTCGGTGTCTGTGTGGTCGGCGGGTCAGCGGCCGCGCTGGCCGCCGCCCCTCGGCATCCGCATCCCCTTGGGCATCGGGCCCTTGGGCAGCGGCATGTTGCTCATCAGGTCGCCCAGGGCCCGCAGCCGGTCGTTGGTCACGGTGACCTGGGGGCCGGTCAGGACCCGGGGAAGTTTCAGCATGGTCGTGCGCAGCTTCTTCAGCTCCACCTGGCCCTCGCCGGTACCCACGATCAGGTCGTGCACGGGCACGTCGGCGACGATCCGGTTCATCTTCCGCTTCTCGGCGGCCAGCAGGGTCCGCACCCGGTTCGGGTTGCCCTCCGCGACCAGCACGATTCCGGCCTTGCCGACCGCGCGGTGCACCACGTCCTGGTTGCGGTTCATCGCCACCGCCGGGGTCGTCGTCCACCCCCGGCCGACGTTGTCCAGAACGGCCGCGGCCGCGCCCGGCTGGCCCTCCATCTGCCCGAAGGCCGCCCGCTCGGCCCGGCGCCCGAACACGATCGCCGTCGCGAGGAAGGCGAGCAGCAGGCCCAGGATTCCGAGATAGATGGGGTGACCGATCAGGAAACCGATCGCGAGGAAGACACCGAAGACGATGATGCCGACAGCCGCGAGTACAAGACCGATCTTCGTGTCGGCCTTGCGGGTCATCTTGTAGGTCAGAGCGATCTGCTTCAGTCGCCCGGGGTTCGCGGCGTCCGCCGCGTTGTCCTTCCTCGCCATGGCACGCAGTCTACGTGGCCCCGCGAGCGCCGACGAAGGCAGTGCCCGGAGAGGGCCCGGAGAGGGTCCGGGGACGGCCCGGAGAGGGCCCGGGGAGGCCGGGTGCGGAGGCCGAGGCGGCGGGTCCGCGGGGGCGGGCGGTTCAGGAGTGGCGGGTCACGAGTGGCCGGCGGCCGCGGTCCGCTGGAGGACCTGCTCGGCCTCGACGCGGTCCTGGGCGCGGCGGCGGTCCTCCAGTACGGAGGTCCAGGCGTTGCGGCGGGCGGTGCGCTGGCCGCCGCTCATCAGCAGCGACTCGACGGCGCGCAGCGCGCCGGTGAGCGACGGGAGGGCGGTGGAGCGGACGGTGGTGGCGCGGACGGCGGTGGCGCGGACGGGCGCGGGCGCGGTCTGCATCGTGGGGGTCCCCCTCGGCAGGGCTCAGGAGCTGGGTGGGTGCGCGTGCGGTGATTCCAGGGTCAATGCCTGGTGTTACCAGGACGTGACCGACCGGTCAAACGGCCGTGAAACCCCGGTGCCGGGCGGCGGAACGCCGCCGCGGCCCCGACGGGCGTCCTCAACTGCGAGGAAGGCCGGGACCGCGGCGGACCGGTCGGCTACTGGCGGGTGATCCCCGGTGCGCGAGGTCACACACCGCCCCGCCCGGGAGGGACGGGCCGGTCAGACCGCCTGGGCGGCGACGAACGCGCCGCGCTTCTCGACGGCCATCTGGTACAGCCGCCCCGCGCGGTACGAGGAGCGCACCAGCGGGCCGGACATGACACCGGAGAAGCCGATCTGCTCGGCCTCGTCCTTCAGCTCCACGAACTCGTGCGGCTTCACCCAGCGCTCCACGGGGTGGTGGCGCACCGAGGGGCGCAGGTACTGCGTGATGGTGACCAGCTCGCAGCCGGCGTCGTGGAGCTGCTGGAGCGCCTCGCTGACCTCCTCGCGGGTCTCGCCCATGCCGAGGATCAGGTTGGACTTGGTGACCAGGCCGTAGTCGCGGGCCTCGGTGATGACCTTCAGGGAGCGCTCGTAGCGGAAGCCGGGGCGGATCCGCTTGAAGATCCGCGGCACCGTTTCGACGTTGTGCGCGAAGACCTCGGGGCGGGCGGCGAAGACCTCGGCGAGCTGCTCGGGCACCGCGTTGAAGTCGGGGGCCAGCAGCTCGACCTTGGTCCGGCCGGCGGCGCGCTCCGCGGTCTGCTGGTGGATCTGGCGCACGGTCTCGGCGTACAGCCAGGCGCCGCCGTCCGCCAGGTCGTCGCGGGCGACGCCGGTGATGGTGGCGTAGTTCAGGTCCATGGTGAGCACGGACTCGCCGACGCGGCGGGGCTCGTCGCGGTCGAGCGCCTCGGGCTTGCCGGTGTCGATCTGGCAGAAGTCACAGCGCCGGGTGCACTGGTCGCCGCCGATGAGGAAGGTCGCCTCCCGGTCCTCCCAGCACTCGTAGATGTTGGGGCAGCCGGCTTCCTGGCAGACCGTGTGCAGCCCCTCGCCCTTCACCAGGGCCTGCATCTGCAGGTACTCGGGGCCCATCTTCGCCCGGGTTTTGATCCACTCGGGCTTGCGCTCGATGGGGGTCTGGCTGTTGCGGACCTCAAGGCGCAGCATCTTGCGTCCGTCGGGTGCGACTGCGGACACGTCGGCTCCCTAGCGTTGATTCGTCGGCGTCCTCAAGGGTACGCCCGTGATTTCGGTGGTGAGGCGCCGGTTACCGGGCCGGTGTCTGCTCGATCGGCCGCGGCTTCGGGTCCGCGTGCTCCAGCACGTCCCGCAGGTGCCGCTCCACGATCGGCAGCACCTCGTCGACGGTGACGTCGCGGCCCAGTTCGGCCGCGAGGGAGGCGACGCCCGCGTCGCGGATGCCGCACGGGATGATCCGGTCGAACCACTTGTTGTCGGGGTTCACGTTCAGGGCGAAGCCGTGCATCGTGACGCCCTTGGCGACCCGGATGCCGATCGCGGCGATCTTGCGGTCCTCGCGGCGCTGGCCGGCGTTGGAGGGCGCGTACTCCGGGCCGTTCAGCCGGGGGTCGAACTCGTCGTCGGCCAGGCGGGGGTCGAGGTCCAGGGAGAGTCCGCCGAGCGCGGGGCGCCGGGCGACGGGGTCGCCGAGGACCCAGACGCCGCTGCGGCCCTCCACCCGCGTGGTCTCCAGGCCGAACTCCGCGCAGGTGCGGATCAGGGCCTCCTCCAGGCGCCGCACGTGGGCCACCACGTCGACCGGGCGCGGAAGCTTCTGGATCGGGTAGCCGACCAACTGGCCCGGCCCGTGCCAGGTGATCTTGCCGCCGCGGTCGACGTCGACGACCGGGGTGCCGTCGAGCGGGCGTTCGCCGGCCGCGGTGCGCTTGCCCGCGGTGTAGACCGGCGGGTGTTCGAGGAGCAGCACGGTGTCGGGGACCTCGTCGGCGAAGCGCGCCGCGTGCACCCGGCGCTGCTCGTCCCACGCCTCCTGATACGCGACCGACTCGGCGCCGAACCCCATACGGACGAAACGCAGCTCACTCACCGCGAGCGCCTCCCTGGACGTAGTAAGGCACGAACGGTGCCCACGCAACTGTACGTCCGGGCCGTTCGGGACCGGCCGGGGCCCGGGCGTCAGCCGGACGGGTAATCCTCACACGATCGGATGAATGCCAGTCGAAGTGCGTTATGGGGTGTTTACTCTCCGCTACATTCGCGCCGTCCATGAGGCCATAAGGGCTGCTCACAGGCAATCCGGGCACTTCGACGCCCGGGAGGCAGGAGACCGCACCGCACCATGTCGGAACGACCCGCGCAGCGCACCCCCAACCGCCAGCTCGCCGCGCTCATCGCCGAGGCTGGGTTCTCCAACGCGGGTCTCGCGCGTCGCGTCGACCAGCTCGGCCTCGAACACGGGCTGGACCTGAGATACGACAAGACGTCCGTCACCCGGTGGCTGCGCGGCCAGCAGCCCCGCGGCACCACCCCCGCCCTGATCGCCGAGGTCTTCACCCGGCGTCTCGGCCGCCGCCTGACCGCCCAGGACCTCGGCCTGGACGCCTGCGCCCCGGTCTACGCGGGCCTGGAGTTCGCCGCGACCCCGGAGGAGGCCGTCGACATCGTCGGCGGCCTGTGGCGCAAGGACTCCGGCAGCCACGCCGAACTGCGCAAGATCGCCTTCACCCCCGCCGGTCTGGTCGTGCCCAGCCGGGACTGGCTGATCGGCCGCGCCGACGAGCGGGTGGCCCGCGCCGAGCCGCCCGTCCGGGTGCCCGCCCAGGGCCGCCCGGCACCGCCCGGGACCCCCGCCCCGCCGGACGCCGCCCGGCGCCGGGCGGCGGTCGAACGCGGCCCCGGACTGCGGGTCGGCGCCGGCGACCTCGCCGCGCTCCGCTCGGTCGGCGAACTGTTCCGCACCCTGGACGACCGGTACGGCGGCGGCCACGCCCGGCAGGCCCTCGTCCGCTACCTGGAACACGAACTGGAGCCGATGCTGCGCGGCAGCTACGGCGAGCAGACCGGCCGCCGCCTGTTCGCCGCCGCCGCCGACCTCACCCGGCTCGCGGGCTGGACCTCGTACGACATCGCCGCGCACGGGCTCGCGCAGCGCTACTTCGTCCAGGCGCTGCGGCTCGCGCAGGCGGCCGGCGACCGGGCGTACGGCAGCTATGTGCTGGTCACCATGAGCCGGCAGGCCGTCTACCTCGGCCACGGCCGGGAGGCCGTGCAGCTCGCCCGGGTCGCCCAGCAGGGTGTCGGCGGCAGCGCCCCGCCGGTGGTGCAGACGCTGCTGCACTGCGCCGAGGCGCGCGGGCACGGGGTGCTCGGCGAGGTGCGGGCCTGCACCTCCGCGCTGGTCCGCGCCGAGCGGGCGATGGAGACCGCCCGGCCCGGGGACGAGGTGCCGCACTGGGCGCTGTTCTTCGACGAGGCGCAGCTCGCCGACGAGTTCGGCCACTGCCACCGGGATCTGCAGCAGTTCCGCGCCGCCGCCCAGCACGCGGAGCGCTCCCTGCAACTGCGCGCGCCCGCCTTCGCCCGCAGCCGTCTGTTCTGCCGGATCGTCCTCGCCACCGCCCGGCTCGGCCTCGGCGAACTCGACCAGGCGTGCCGTCTCGGCGCCGAGGCGGCGGCGCAGGCCGCCGAGATGCGGTCGGCGCGGGCGACGGAGTACGTCCGGGACTTCGAGCGCCGCCTGGAGCCGTACAAGGACGCGGCGCCGGTCCGGGGGTACCGCGAGAAGGTCGCGGCGCTGGGGTAGGGGCTGATCGTCACATCCCGCCCGCCCGGCACCCCGCGCCCCTCGCGGTCAGGGGGCGGCGGGGTGCCGGGCGGGTCAGGCCGCGTGCGCGGCGGGGCGCGGCTCCGCCCGGTGCATCGAGCCCGAGGCGCCCAGATCCGCCAGGATCGCCTCCGAGGCCCGCCGGCCCGAGCGCAGCGCGCCCCGCACGTCACTGATGTCGCGGTGGTCGCCGCACACGTACAGCCCCGCCAGCAGGCGCACCGGGCGGCGCAGGTCGTGCGGCGGGCGCATGGCGGGCACCGCCTCGGCGGTGTGGTGCACCGCCAGGGTCTCCCAGTGCGAGGTCCCGGTGCCGTACAGGCGGGCGAGCCGGCCGCGTACGACCCGGTCCAGGTCGGGCGGGGGAGGGCCGAGGACGGTCGAGGAGATCAGCGCGCGGCCGGCCGGTGCCCGGGACGGGTCCACGTCGCTGAGCACGGCGGTGTGGGCCACCGGGCCGCCGCGGTCGGCGTCGAGCAGCAGCGCGGTGCCGGTGGCGGGCGGCTCGTCCGTGGTGTGGTGCACCACCGTGACCTGGTGGAAGTCCGGCACCCGCAGACCGGGCAGCAGTTCGGCGGCGGCCCGCGCGTCGGTGGCCAGCAGCACCGCCCGGCAGCGCAGCACCCCGTGCTCGGCGGTGACCACCGCGTTGGTGGCGATCGAGGTGACCCGCACGCCGGTGCGGACGGTGCCCGGGGGCAGGCGCCCGGCCAGCAGTTCGGGCAGTGCCCCGGCGCCGCCCTCCGGTACGCACAGCCGGCCGCGCGCGAAGGAGCGCAGGGCGAGGTCCGCGCACCGGCTGGAGGTGGTCAGGTCCGGGTCGCAGAGCAGGGTGGCGAGCAGCGGGCGCAGGAAGCCGTCGAGGGTGCGGGCGGGCAGTCCCCGGACCGCGAGCGCCTGACCGGCCGGCAGCTCCGGGCGGGCCAGCAGCCGTTCCGGCGGCGCGGCCGCGAGCCGGGTGAGCGCGGCGCTCAGCCGGGCCTGGTCGACGGCGGAGCCCAGCGGGGCCCCGGCCCGGGTCCGCCGCGTCGGCGCCGGGGACCCGGCCGCCGGCCGGGCGGGGCCGGACGCTCCCGCGCCGCCGCTGCCGGGACCTCCCGCCGCACGGCTGCCGAGCGGCCCCTCGGCCGGGCCGCCGAGCGGCCCTGCGGCCGGGTCGGGCCGTCCGGTGGCCGGGTCGGGCCGTCCGGTGGCCGGGTCGGGCCCGGAAGGCGCCCGCAGTGGCCTCCCGGGGCTCTGCGACGGCCCTCCGGCCCCCGGCAGCGCCCCGGCCCGCCCGGCCCGCCCGGCCCGCCCGGCCCGCGCCGCTCGCGCGGCCCGTCCGGACCTGGGAGCGCTCGCCAGGGCGCGCACCGCATGCAGTGCGCCCCTTGCGCCCCCGGCCCCCGCGGGGGCGCCGGCCCGGTGGTGCCGCCCTTCGCTGTGCAGCAGTACGCCGGGCGCGAAGGACCGCAGCGCCAGTCCGTCCAGGCCCGGGGCGAGCCGCAGTTCGGGGCAGGCCACCGACAGCAACTGCCCGATGCGGTCGAGCCGGAAGCCGTCCACCTTCTCCGTCGCCATCCGGCCGCCCACCCCGGGGGCGGCCTCCAGGACCACGGTCGACACTCCCTGGCTGGTCAGCCGATGCGCCGCCGAGAGCCCGGCGACCCCGGCCCCCACCACGACGACGTCCGCCTGGTAAACGGGCTCAAGCACGTGCCCCTCCTCGAGGTTGCGCGGCCGGTGGCGGCGGGCAGCCCCCATCAGTCGTCCGTCCGGATTACCCGAGTTCGGGGTCGAGGCTAGGGCGGCGGCCGGGCCGGGGCAGTCGCGCAGGGACAGAGCACGGACGCACACCGGTCGCATGCGGGCGGGGCACGGTCCCGCCGTCGGTCAGAGCGCCGCCCGGATCGCCCCGTCGATCTCCGGGAACGCGAACCGGAACCCGGAGTCCAGCAGCCGGGCCGGCCGCACCCGGGCGCTGCCCAGCACGTCCCCGGCCATCTCGCCGAGCGCCGTCCGCAGCACCGGCGCGGGAACGGAGAAGAGCGTCGGCCGGCGCAGTACCCGCCCCATGGCCCTGGTGACCTCGCGGTTGGTCACCGGGTGCGGGGCGGTCAGGTTGAACGGGCCGGACAGGTCCTCGCGGTCCAGCAGGTGCCGGATCGCGGCGACCTCGTCGTGCAGCGCGATGAACGACCAGTACTGGCTCCCGTCGCCCATCCGCCCGCCCAGCCCCGCCTTGAACAGCGGGAACAGCCGCCCCCAGGCCCCGCCGCCGCGGGCGACGACCAGCCCGGTCCGGGTGAACACCGTCCGGACGCCCGCCTCCCGGGCGGGGGCCGCGGCGGCCTCCCACTCGACGCACACCTCGGGCAGGAAGCCCTCGCCCGCGGGCGCGCTCTCGTCCACGGCACGGTCGCCGGTCTCCCCGTAGTAGCCCATCGCGCTGCCGTTGACGAAGACCCGCGGCGGCCGGTCCAGGGAGGCGAGGGCCTCGGCGAGCGCCGTCGTGCCGCCGACCCGGCTGGTGCGGATCAGCGCCTTGTACGAGTCGCTCCAGCGCCGGTCGCCGACCCCGGCCCCGGCGAGGTTGACCACGGCGTCGCAGCCGGTGAGACCGGCCGTGTCCACCCGGCCCCGCTCGGGGTCCCAGCGGACCTCGTCGGGCCCCTGGGGGGCGTGCCGCACCAGCCGCACCACCTCGTGCCCGTCGGCCGTCAGGGACCGCGTCAGCGCGCTGCCGATCAGACCGGACGCGCCGGCCACCACGATTCGGGAAGGTTTCATGGCCCCCATCCTGCCGCCGCCCGTCCCGCTTACAGTGATCACCATGCCCGACGCGCTCATACGTCCCGCCAGGCCGGACGACGAACAGCCCCTGCGCCTGCTCGACCAGGAGACCTGGTCGCCCCTGCACGCGGTCTCGCCGCCGCCGGAGCCCGGCACCCCGTTCTTCCGCGACCGCTGCGGACCCGGCGACCACTTCGTCGCCGAGGTGGACGGCGCCGTCGTCGGCTACGTCCGCCTGGGCTTTCCCACCGAACTCGCCGCCAACCGGCACGTCCGGCAGATCCGCGGGCTCGCCGTCTCGGACGCGGCCCGCGGGCGGGGAGCGGGCCGGGCCCTGGTCCGCGCCGCCGTCGAGGAGGCCCGGCGCCTGGGCGCCCGCCGCATCACACTGCGCGTCCTCGGCCCCAACACCGCCGCCCGCGGGCTGTACGAGTCGGAGGGCTTCGTCGTCGAAGGCGTCCAGCCGGAGGAGTTCCTCCTCGACGGCGCCTATGTCGACGACGTGCTGATGGGACGGTCCCTGCTCTGAGCCGGAAACCCGGCGGACCCGGGGGACCTTGGTGGCCCCGGTGGCCCCGGCTGACCTGGTGGACCCGGCTGACCCGGCTGACCCGGCGGGTCCGGTGGACCCGGGGCTACGGCGTGACCGGCTCGCCCGTGTCCACCGCCGCCGTGGCCCCGGCCGCGCGCCGCGCCTCGCCCGCCACCTCGTCGGCCGTCAGCGCGTACCCCGTCCCGGCGTCCGAGGTGGAGCGGGCGAAGACGACGCCGTAGACCCGGCCGCCGGGGGTCAGCAGCGGGCCGCCGGAGTTGCCCGGCCGGACCGTGGAGCGGATCGAGTAGATCTCCCGGGTGACCAGGCGGTCGCTGTGGATGTCCTGGCCCCGCGCCTGGACCCGGGTGGCCACCGTGGCCGCCCGGAGGTTCAGGTCGCCGTCCTGCGGATAGCCCGCCACCACCGCCGAGTCACCGCGGCGGGCGTCGTCGTCGAAGCGGAGCGCGGGGGCGTCCAGTCCGGGCGCGTACAGCACGGCCACGTCCTTGTCCGGGTCGAAGAGCACCACCCGGGTCCGGTAGGCCCGCCCCACGCCGCCGACCCGCACGGTCGGCGTGTCGATCCCGGCCACCACGTGCGCGTTGGTCATCACGTGCTCCGCCGCGTACACGAAGCCGCTGCCCTCACGGCCCTGGGCGCCCGCGACGCCCTCGACCTTCACCGTGCTGCGCCGGGCGGCCTCGGTGGCCGCCGCCGTGACGCTGTCCCCGGTGGGTTCGGCGACCTCGACGGCCGACTCGTTCTCGAAGGGGTTGAAGACCTGCGGGAAACCGGCCTCGGTCAGTGCGGAGGTGGCCCGGGAGAACCAGGTCGGCGTGGTGTCCGGCATCGTCCGCTGCACCGCGCCGAGCAGCGCCGAACCCCGGACCGCCGAGGTGACCTGCGGGGCGGCGGACGCGGACAGGACGCTCGCGGCCACCCAGGCCACGATCAGCGCCGCCGCCGCGTTGGCCGCCGCGCCGCCGGCCCCGTCGGCCACCCGCAGCGGTCCGGCGTCCAGTTCCCGGCGCAGCCGCAGCGCGAGCCGCCCGGCCAGCTCATGGCCGAGCGCCGCCGGGACCAGCACCGTGAGCACCGCGGTCACCGTCGCCGCCGTCGTCCCCGGGTCGCCCACCAGACCCACCGTCCAGGGCAGCGCCCAGACGCCGACGACCGCGCCGCCGACGAACCCGGCGAGCGAGACGCAGCCCGCCACCAGCCCGCGCCGGTACCCCGACACCGCGTACGCCAGCACCGCCAGGCCCAGAAGTATGTCGAGCAGGTCCACGCGAGCCGCCTTCCCCTCGGGACCCCCCGATACGCGCGACGGGCCCGGTGATCAGCCAGTACCGCCCCCCGGGCCGCGAGAACCGGCCAGGTGTGCGGTAACGGGGGAAACGCCGCGGACCGGGACGATGGTTCCACCGGGCGGTGTCCGCCGGCCGGCGCCCGGGTGGCACCGGGTCGTCACCGGCCCGGCACCGGGCCGGCACCCGGGTGGCACAGCACACCTCGCGGGCCGGGCGGATCGGGCGGACAGTGGGGCCATGCGTGTCCTGCGAACGCCGCGGGGGACCCGGAGGCGGCGTGCGGGCATACCGGCCTCCGCCCCGCTGCTGCTCGGCTGCCTGCCCGGCCTCGCCGCCGTGGCCGCGCTCGCGCTGTGCGCGACCGGCGTGGAGCGGAAGGTCGCGGCCGGCGAGCCGTCCGCCGACGGCGCCCCCTCGCCGTACGAGGCACCCCGGCCGGACATCGTGACCCGCGCGCGGTGGCTCGGCGACGCCGCCCGCGAGCAGCCGCCCCCGCGCTACGACGACCGGGTCGTCGCCGTCTTCGTCCACCACACCGACACCCCGAACGGCTACGACTGCGCCGACGCGCCCCGCATCCTCCGGGACATCTACTCGGGCCAGACCGGCGCCCGCGACTGGGACGACCTCGGCTACAACTTCGTCGTGGACCGCTGCGGCACCGTCTACGAGGGCCGGGCCGGCGGCATCGGCCGCGCCGTGACCGGCGCCCACACCCAGGGCTTCAACCACCGCACGGCGGGCGTCGCCGCGCTCGGCACCTTCACCGCCGGGGTGCCCGTGCCCGAGGCGATGACCGACGCGATCGCCGCGGTGGCCGCCTGGAAGCTCGGCCCGGCCGGCACCGACCCGCGGGCCCGGGTCCGGCTGGTCTCCAGCAACGGCCTGAGCCGGTACGCCGCCGGGACCGCCGCCGCGCTGCCCGCCGTGGCCGGCCACGAGGACGGGTACCGGACGAGCTGTCCCGGCGCCGCGCTGAGTGCCCGGCTGCCGGAGATCAGGGAGCGGGCCGCCCGGCTCCAGCACCGGTCCGGCGGCCCACAGGAAGGCCACAGCGCCCGCGCGGGTTCCTCAGATCCGGGGCCCCTACGGTCGGCCGTAGCAGCCGACCGGAGGTGGGGACCTTGACGATCACGAAGAACGCGCGGGAGAGGGACGAGGGGACGCGGAGCCGGGCCGAGGCGGTGCGGCGGCCCTGGACGGCGTTGTGCGCCGCCGCGGCCGTCGTCCTCGGACCGGCGGCCGTCACCGCCGCCGCCCTCGACCGGGCCAACGCGGCACCGCCGCACGCGGCGGCCCGGCCCGAGCAGCCGCAGGCGTACCTCCCGTCGGACCCGGCCAGGCGCCGCGCCGCCTGAGGGGACGACAGCGCCCTCACTCGGGTCCGAAGCGCTCCCACAGCCGCGGGTACCGCTCCGCCAGCACGCGGTCGTCCTCCAGGTCGACCGGCGTGCCGAGCGGCTCGGCGGGCGCGGGGGAGACCCCCAGATCGGGCGCGACCGTGCCGGTGAGCTGCTCGTACGCCTCGTCCGCCGCGTAACCGAGGTCCTCGGCGTCGCCGTCGGTCTCCTCGTCGAAGTCGTCCAGCAGCCCGGCGAGCGCGTCGGGCTCGTGCACGCCGCCCTCGTACACGTCGCGGCCCTGCCCGATCAGCCAGCACCGGAAGTAGTCGAACGCGTCGTCGCTCGCCCCGCCGAGGAGCAGCGCGGCGGCGCCCCACAGCTCCCAGGTCCAGGACCGGTTGTAGCGGGCCTCGAAGTGGCGGGCGAAGTCCAGGACCGCCTCCGGGTCCAGCCGGCAGAGCCGCTCCACGAGCAGGTCCGCCTGCTCCTCCGGATCTCCCTCGGCGCCCTCGCGAGAGGCGTCGATCAGTGCCCAGAACTCCGTCTCGTCCATCACGGGTACAGCATCGGCCCTCGGCGGGTGCGATGCACGCGGAGTGCGACGGATCTCACTCCCGCATCCGGTTTCCGTACAGCCCCGCGAGCAGCAGGGCGTCCCGCGCGAACCGTTCGCGCAGCGCCTCGGGTGCCACCACCTCCGCCTGCGGCCCCAGCATCGCGAGCTGCTCGTGGGCGACGTCCTGCGACTCCACCGCCAGCGTCACCGTCACCCAGCCGTCCTCGTCGGGCGGTCCCGCCCCGCGCAGGGCCTCCCGGGCGGCGCGCGCGTCCACGGCGTACGGCAGTCGCCGCGCGCCCTGCGGGGAGAGCCGCACCACGGCCTCGGCGCGCAGGACCGACCGCGCGAACTCCTGCGCCCGCGCGGCCCAGAACCCGGGCAGGTCGAACCCCTCGTCGCGCGCGAACCGCTCCGCGCCCGGCACGACGGAGGTGAACCGGTCGATCCGGTAGACGCGGTGGTCCCGGTGGTCCCCGTGGTCCCCGTGGCCGCCGGAGAACCCGCCGACGGCCGCATCGGTCTTCGCGGTCTTCGCGGTCTTCGCGGTCTTGGCGGTCTTGGCGGTCTTGGCGGTCTTGGCGGTCTTCGCGCACAGGTACCAGACCCCCGCCTTCAGCACGAGTCCGTACGGTTCCAGCTCCCGCCCGGCCTCCTCCTCGCCGCGCCGGTAGCGGGCGGTGATCGGCCGGTCGTCCCAGACCGCGTCGGCCACCGCGGGCAGCAGCGCGGGCGTCGTAGGCTCCCGGAACCAGTCCGGCGCGTCCAGGTGGAACCGCTGGGCGGCCGTCCGCGAGGCGTCCCGCAGGGACGGCATCAGCGCGGCGGAGACCTTCAGCCGGGCCGCCGAGGCCGCGTCCGCGAGGCCCATCTCGCGCAGCGCCCCCGGCACCCCGGACAGGAAGAGCGCCTCGGCCTCGCCCCGGTGCAGGCCGGTCAGCCGGGTGCGGTAGCCGCCGATCAGCCGGTAGCCACCCGCCCGCCCCCGGTCCGCGTAGACCGGCACGCCCGCCTCGGACAGCGCCTGCGCGTCCCGCGTGACGGTCCGCTCCGACACCTCCAGCTCCCGCGCCAGCTCGGCGGCGGTCATGGCGGGCCGGGACTGGAGCAGCAGGACCATCTTGATCAGGCGGGCGGCACGCATGGCCCACATCATGCCGGGCCGTGCGGGAACGACAGGAGGCCCCCGCCGCGGACGGCGAGGGCCTCCTGAACAACCCGCTGCTACAGGCCGTAGCGCTCGCGCGCCTCCTTCACGGACGTGGCCTTGACCTCGCCGCGCCTGGCGAGCTGGGCCAGCGCCGCGACGACGACCGACTCGGCGTCGACACCGAAGTGGCGGCGGGCGCCGTCACGGGTGTCCGACAGGCCGAAGCCGTCCGCGCCCAGCGAGGACCAGTCCTGCTCGACCCACTGCGCGATCTGGTCGGGGACCTGGCGCATGTAGTCGGTGACCGCGAGGACCGGGCCCTCGGCGCCGTGCAGCGCCTGCCGGACGTACGGCACCCGCTCCTCGCCGCGCAGCAGCGCCGCGTCGGCGTCCAGCGCGTCCCGGCGCAGCTCCGTCCAGGAGGTCGCGGACCACACGTCGGCGGCCACCCCCCACTCCTCGGCGAGCAGCTTCTGCGCCTTCAGCGCCCAGTGGATCGCCGTACCGGAACCCAGGAGCTGGATGCGCGGCGCGCCCGCGACCGGGGACAGGCCCGCGGACTCCGCCGTGTTGAAGCGGTACAGGCCCTTGACGATGCCCTCGTCGATACCGAGCCCGGCGGGCTTCGCGGGCTGCGGCATCGGCTCGTTGTAGACCGTCAGGTAGTAGAAGACGTTCTGGTCCTCGCCCGGCTTGGCCTCGCCGTACATCCGGCGCAGCCCCTCGCGGACGACGACGGCGATCTCGTAGGCGAACGCCGGGTCGTACGTGAGCGAGGCCGGGTTGGTCGCGGCGATCACCGGGGTGTGGCCGTCGGCGTGCTGCAGGCCCTCACCGGTGAGGGTGGTGCGGCCGGCGGTGGCGCCGACCAGGAAGCCGCGGCCGAGCTGGTCGCCGAGCTGCCACATCTGGTCGGCGGTGCGCTGCCAGCCGAACATCGAGTAGAAGATGTAGAACGGGATCATCGCCTCGCCGTGCGTCGCGTACGACGTCGAGGCGGCGATGAAGTCGGCCATGGAACCGGCCTCGGTGATCCCCTCGTTGAGGATCTGCCCGTTCTTCGCCTCCTTGTAGTACATGAGCTGGTCGCGGTCGACCGGCTCGTACGTCTGGCCCTTGGGCGAGTAGATGCCCAGCGACGGGAAGAGCGACTCCATGCCGAAGGTGCGCGCCTCGTCGGGGACGATCGGCACCCAGCGCTTGCCGGTCTCCTTGTCGCGGACCAGGTCCTTGACCAGGCGGACGAAGGCCATGGTGGTGGCGATGGACTGCGAGCCGGAGCCCTTGTCGAAGGCGGCGAACGCCTTCTCGGCGGGCGCGGGCAGCGGGGCCAGCGGGTGCGTGCGGCGGGCCGGGGCCGGACCGCCGAGCGCCGCGCGGCGCTCCTGGAGGTAGCGGACCTCGGGGGAGTCGGCGCCGGGGTGGCCGTAGGGCACCACGCCGTCGACGAAGTCGCTGTCCTTGACGGGCAGCTCCAGCAGGTCGCGCATCGCCTTGAACTCGTCCACCGTCAGCTTCTTCATCTGGTGGTTGGCGTTCTTGGACGCGAAGCCCTCGCCGAGGGTGTGGCCCTTGACCGTCTGGGCCAGGATCACGGTCGGCGCGCCCTTGTGGGCGAGCGCCGCCCGGTAGGCCGCGTACACCTTGCGGGCCTCGTGGCCGCCGCGCGAGGTGTGGAAACAGTCCAGGATCTTGGCGTCGCTGAGCAGCTTCGCCATCTCCACCAGCGCCGGGTCGGAGCCGAAGAAGTCCTGGCGGATGTAGGCCGCGTCCCGCGTCTGGTACGTCTGGACCTGCGCGTCGGGTACCTCGCGCAGCCGGCGCACGAGCGCGCCGGTGAGGTCGAGCTGGAACAGCTCGTCCCAGGCGGTGCCCCACAGCGTCTTGACCACGTTCCAGCCGGCGCCGCGGAACTGGGCCTCCAGCTCCTGCACGATCTTGAAGTTGGCGCGGACCGGGCCGTCGAGGCGCTGCAGGTTGCAGTTGATGACGAAGGTCAGGTTGTCCAGGCCCTCGCGGGCGGCGAGCGCGAGGGCGGCCGTCGACTCCGGCTCGTCCATCTCGCCGTCACCGAGGAACGCCCATACGTGCGAGGCGGAGGTGTCCTTGATGCCGCGCGCCGACAGGTAGCGGTTGAACCGCGCCTGGTAGATCGCGGAGAGCGGGCCCAGGCCCATGGAGACGGTGGGGAACTCCCACAGCCAGGGCAGGCGGCGCGGGTGCGGGTAGGAGGGCAGGCCGTTGCCGCCGGACTCGCGGCGGAAGTGGTCCAGGTGGGACTCGTTCAGCCGGCCGTCGAGGAAGGCGCGGGCGTAGATGCCGGGGGAGGCGTGGCCCTGGATGTAGAGCTGGTCGCCGGACCCGTCACCCTCCTTGCCGCGGAAGAAGTGGTTGAAGCCCGTCTCGTACAGCCAGGCCGCGGAGGCGAAGGTGGCGATGTGGCCGCCGACGCCGTACTTGCTGCCGCGGGTCACCATGGCCGCCGCGTTCCAGCGGTTCCAGGCGGTGATCCGCTGCTCCATCTCCTCGTCGCCGTCCACGGCGGGCTCGGCGGAGGTGGGGATGGTGTTGACGTAGTCCGTCTCGAGGAGCTTCGGCAGTGCGACGCCGGCTCCCTCTGCACGCTCCAGCGTGCGCCGCATCAGATACGCGGCACGGTGCGGCCCGGCCGCCTCGGCGACGGCGTCCAGGGATGCCTGCCACTCGGCGGTCTCCTCCGGGTCCCGGTCAGGGAGCTGGTCGAGCGCGCTCGGCTGGATGGCGTAGGGGTCGGTCATGTCGCCGCCTTCCTCAGTCGAAGGGGGTTCCCTCATCTGGTAAGGGTTCGGGGGTGCCCTTGGTCTTTGGCAGGACAGGGCGTGAGGCTCGGGTGCAAGCCCGTCGGTGACTGTAACTCGCTGATCGATGATCGATCAAAGGGTTGAGGACGAAAACCTCTTGATCACGAGAAAGTCGGCACGGGGTGCCTTCGGCGATGGCACGGGGTGACGGTGCCGCCGGGGAGTCTGTGCAGGTGGGCGCGGGTCGGCTCGGGTGGTCTCGGCCGGGACGGCGGCCGCGGGTACGTCGTGGCCGCTCGTGCAGTTCCCCGCGCCCCTGAAGGGCAGCCGGCCCAGGGGCGCGGGGAACTGCGCGAAGGCGGTCTGGGGGCGGAGCCCCCAGGGACGGGACGGGAAGGGGCGGCGGGGGCGGAAGAAGGCCAGGGACGGAGGAACGGGGGAGTGGGCAGGTCAGGGAGGGGGGAATGGGCAGGTCAGGGAGGGAGCGACGAGAAGGTCAGGGGCGGGGGGCGCACCCGAGCACGTGGGACTTGACCAGCTCGGGGATGCGCGGATCGCGGCGCTTGAACGCCGCCACCAGCTCCTCGTGCTCCTCCGCGTAGGACTGCTGCACCGTCCCCAGCCACCGTATCGACAGCGCCGTGAACACCTCGATCCCCAGCCCCTCCCAGGTGTGCAGCAGCACCGAGTTCCCGGCCGCCCGCACCAGCTCCCGGTGGAACCCCACCGTGTGCCGCACCTGCGCCGTGCCGTCCGCCTTCCGGTCCGCCTCGTACAACGCGCTGACGTGCGGTTCGAGCGCCGAGCAGTCCTCCGCGAGGCGCTGCGCCGCCAGCTCCGCGGCGATCGCCTCCAGACCGGCCCGCACCGGGTAGCTCTCCTCCAGGTCGGCCGAGGTCAGGTTCCGCACCCGGACGCCCTTGTTCGGCGCCGACTCGATCAGCCGCAGCGACTCCAGCTCGCGCAGCGCCTCCCGGACCGGCGTCTGGCTGACCTCCAGCTCGGTGGCGATCCGCCGCTCCACGATCCGCTCGCCCGGCTGCCAGCGCCCGCTGATGATCCCTTCCAGGATGTGCTCGCGGATCTGCTCGCGCAGCGAGTGGACGACGGGCGCGGTCATGAGGGCTCCTTAGGGAGGGGCTCGTTCCGGCCCCCTGGGGCGTTGACGTGGAGCAACAATACGGCCGTGCGCCCCGCTCGGCAGGGCGCACACGGGGGCTCGCGCGCAGGTGAGACGAGGCTTACACGCGGATGACGCGGACACGGCGACGCCCCCGCCCGGAGTGTTCCGGACGGGGGCGCCACTGGCTGGACGGGGTCAGAGGCCCAGCTCGACCTCGAACTCGCCGGCCTCCAGGATGGCCTTGACCGCGGTCAGGTAGCGCGCGGCGTCGGCACCGTCCACCAGGCGGTGGTCGTAGGACAGGGTCAGGTACGTCATGTCGCGGACGCCGATGACCGTGCCCTCCTCCGTCTCGATCACGGCGGGGCGCTTGACCGTCGCGCCGATGCCGAGGATCGCGACCTGGCCCGGCGGCACGATGATCGTGTCGAAGAGCGCACCGCGCGAGCCGGTGTTGGAGATGGTGAAGGTCGCGCCGACCAGCTCGTCCGGGCTGATCTTGCTGGCCCGGACCTTGCCCGCCAGCTCGGCCGTGGCCTTGGCGATACCGGCGAGGTTGAGGTCACCGGCGTGCTTGATGACCGGGGTCATCAGGCCCTTCTCGGAGTCCACCGCGATACCGACGTTCTCGGTGTCGAAGTAGGTGATGGTCCCCTCGGCCTCGTTGATCTTGGCGTTGATCGGCGCGTGCGCCTTCAGCGCCTGGGCCGCGGCCTTGACGAAGAACGGCATCGGGGAGAGCTTGACGCCCTCCCGGGCCGCGAAGGCGTCCTTGGCCCGGGCCCGCAGCTTCATCAGACGCGTGACGTCGACCTCGACGACCGACGAGAGCTGCGCCTGCTCGTGCAGCGCCTTGACCATGTTGTCGCCGATGACCTTGCGGATGCGGGGCATCTTGACGGTCTGGCCGCGCAGCGGGGAGGACTCCAGCTTCGGAGCCTTCTTCGCGGCGGGAGCGGCCGGGGCGGCGGCGGCCGGAGCCGACGCGGCGGCCTTCGCGGCCTCGGCGGCGGCGATGACGTCCTGCTTGCGGATACGGCCGCCGACGCCGGTGCCCGAGACGGCGGACAGGTCGACGCCGTTCTCGGCGGCGAGCTTGCGCACCAGCGGGGTGACGTAGGCGCCGTCGTCGGACGCCTGGGCGGCGGCCGGGGCAGCGGCCTTGGCGGCCGGAGCCGGAGCGGCGGCGGGGGCGGGCGCCGGAGCGGCGGCGGGGGCCTCCTGCTGCTGCGGGGCCGGGGCCGGGGCGGGGGCGGCCGGGGCCTGCTGGGCCGGGGCCGGGGGCTGCGGGGCCTGGGCCTGGGCGGGCTCGGGCTGCGCCGGGGCCGGCTGTGCGGGCTCGGGCTGCGCGGGGGCGGCCGGGGCCTGCTGGGCCGGGGCCGGGGCGGCACCCTTGGCGCCGATGACGGCCAGCTTGGCGCCGACCTCGGCCGTCTCGTCCTCGCCGACCACGATCTCCAGCAGGGTGCCGGAGGCGGGCGCCGGGATCTCGGTGTCGACCTTGTCGGTCGAGACCTCAAGCAGCGGCTCGTCCTCGGTGACCTCCTCGCCGACCTCCTTCAGCCAGCGGGTCACGGTGCCCTCGGTGACGGACTCGCCGAGCGCGGGCAGGACCACGTCCGTGCCCTCGGCGGAACCGCCGGCGGCGGCGTCCGCGGTGGGCGCCGGGGCGGGGGCGGCCTGCTCGGTGGAGGGGGCGGCCGCCGCGGGCTCGGGAGCCGGCTCGGGCTCGGGAGCCGGCTCGGGCTCGGCGGCCTGCTCGGCCTGCGGGGCCTGCTCGGCGGCCGGGGCGTCGGTGCCGTCGTCGATCAGCGCCAGCTCGGCGCCCACCTCGACGGTCTCGTCCTCGGCGACCTTGATGGAGGACAGCACGCCGGAGGCGGGCGCCGGGATCTCGGTGTCGACCTTGTCGGTGGAGACCTCGAGCAGCGGCTCGTCGGCCTCGACGCGCTCACCCTCGGCCTTCAGCCAACGGGTGACGGTGCCCTCGGTGACGCTCTCGCCGAGCGCCGGAAGGGTTACGGAAACCGCCATGGTTTCGGTTGCTCCTTAACGAATTGCGGAAGTCTGTGTCGTCGCGCCCAGTGACCGGGGAAGGTCAGTCGTGGGAGTGCAGCGGCTTGCCGGCCAGTGCCAGGTGGGCCTCGCCGAGCGCCTCGTTCTGCGTCGGGTGGGCGTGGATGAGCTGGGCCACCTCGGCGGGCAGCGCCTCCCAGTTGTAGATGAGCTGGGCTTCGCCGACCTGCTCGCCCATGCGGTCGCCGACCATGTGGACGCCGACCACGGCACCGTCCTTGACCTGGACGAGCTTGATCTCGCCCGCGGTCTTCAGGATCTTGCTCTTGCCGTTGCCCGCGAGGTTGTACTTCAGAGCGACGACCTTGTCCGCGCCGTAGACCTCCTTGGCCTTGGCCTCGGTGATGCCCACGGAGGCGACCTCGGGGTGGCAGTACGTCACCCGGGGCACACCGTCGTAGTCGACCGGGACGACCTTCAGGCCGGCCAGCCGCTCCGCGACCAGGATGCCCTCGGCGAAGCCGACGTGCGCGAGCTGGAGGGTGGGGACCAGGTCGCCGACGGCGGAGACGGTCGGGACATTGGTCCGCATGTACTCGTCGACGAGGACGTAGCCGCGGTCGGTGGCGACACCGGCCTCCTCGTAGCCCAGGCCCTGCGAGACCGGGCCGCGGCCGACGGCGACGAGCAGGACCTCGGCCTCGAACTCCTTGCCGTCGGCGAGGGTGACCTTGACACCGTTCTGGGTGTACTCGGCCTTGTCGAAGAAGGTGCCCAGGTTGAACTTGATGCCGCGCTTGCGGAAGGCACGCTCCAGCAGCTTGGAGCTGTTCTCGTCCTCGACCGGCACGAGGTGCTTCATGCCCTCGATGACGGTGACGTCGGTGCCGAAGGACTTCCACGCCGAGGCGAACTCGACACCGATGACCCCGCCGCCCAGGACGATCGCGGACTCGGGCACGCGGTCCAGCTTCAGGGCGTGGTCGGAGGAGATGACGCGGTTGCCGTCGATCTCCAGACCGGGCAGCGACTTCGGCACCGAGCCGGTCGCCAGGAGGACGTGCCGGCCCTGGATCCGCTGGCCGTTCACGTCCACGGAAGTGGGGGAGGAGAGCTTGCCCGCACCCTCGATGTACGTCACCTTGCGCGAGGCGATCAGACCCTGCAGGCCCTTGTACAGGCCGGAGATCACATCGTCCTTGTACTTGTGGACGGCCGCGATGTCGATGCCCTCGAAGGTGGCCTTGACGCCGAACTGCTCGCTCTCGCGGGCCTGGTCGGCGATCTCGCCCGCGTGCAGCAGGGCCTTCGTGGGAATGCAGCCGTTGTGCAGGCAGGTGCCGCCGACCTTGCCCTTCTCGATCAGGGCGACGTCCAGGCCAAGCTGCGCCCCGCGCAGGGCCGCGGCGTAACCACCGCTACCACCGCCGAGGATCACTAGGTCGAAAACGGTGCTGGCGTCGTTCGCCACGTCACGTCCTCCATGCATGTGCGCCGTACGCCGGTCGTCGCTGACCGGCAGGCGGCTGGTGTCCGGCCGCTCGTTCTTCGGCCCTGGGGTGGGGCCCTGTCCTGCCGGGCTCCATCTTCGCACCTGTGGGACCCCGACGAGACGTGGGGCCGGGGTGTGAGACGCAGCACGTTCACTTGTGAGAGCTTGTGAGAGACGGGCCATGGGGGCGTGGGCGACCGGCCGCGGCCGGGCCCGCGGTCGCCCACGCCCCCCGGTGCCTGGTGTGCCCCGGCTCTCAGGCGGAGGTCAGCCCAGATCCCCCGCGGCCGCCAGCTCGGCGACCCGCACCAGCGTCCGCACCGCCGTGCCCGTCCCGCCCTTGGGCGTGTAGCCGAACGGCGCGCTCTCGTTGAAGGCCGGCCCGGCGATGTCCAGGTGCGCCCAGGCGATGCCCTCGCCCACGAACTCGCGCAGGAACAGACCGGCCACCAGCCCGCCGCCCATCCGCTCACCCATGTTGGCGATGTCGGCCGTCGAGGACTCCATGCCCTTGCGCAGGTGCTCCGGCAGCGGCATCGGCCACGCCGGCTCACCGACCTCCTCGGCCGCCTCGTGCACCGCGGCGCGGAACGCGTCGTCGTTGGCCATCACGCCGAAGGTCCGGCTGCCCAGCGCCAGCATCATCGCGCCGGTCAGCGTCGCCACGTCGATGATCGCGTCCGGCTTCTCCTGCGAGGCCGCCCACAGCGCGTCGGCGAGCACGAGCCGGCCCTCGGCATCGGTGTTGAGCACCTCGACCGTCTTGCCGCTGTACATGCGCAGCACGTCACCCGGGCGGGTCGCCGACCCGGACGGCATGTTCTCGGCCAGCGCCAGCCAGCCGGTGACGTTGACCTCCAGGCCGAGCCGGGCGGCGGCGACCACCGCGGCGAACACGGCGGCGGCGCCGGCCATGTCGCACTTCATCGTCTCGTTGTGCCCGGCGGGCTTCAGCGAGATGCCGCCCGAGTCGTAGGTGATGCCCTTGCCGACGAAGGCGAGCGACTTCTTCGCCTTGGAGGAGGTGTACGACAGCTTCACCAGGCGCGGACCGGCCGCCGAGCCGGCCCCGACGCCGAGGATGCCGCCGTAGCCGCCCTTGGTGAGGGCCTTCTCGTCGAGCACCTGCACCTTGATGCCGTGCTCCTTGGCCGCGGCCTGCGCGACCGCCGCGAACGACTCGGGGTTGAGGTCGTTGGGCGGGGTGTTGACCAGGTCGCGGGCGCGGTTCAGCTCCTCCACGACGGCGGCGGCACGCTCCAGCGCGGCCTTGAACACCTTGTCGCGGGGCTTGCCGCCGAGCAGCGTGGCCTCGGCCAGGGGGGTCTTGCCGTTCTTCGTCTTCGCGGTCTTGTCGGCGGCGGCAGCGGTGTCCTTGTAGGCGACGAAGGCGTACGCGCCGAGCAGTACGCCCTCGGCGACCGCGCCGGCGTCCGCGGCGTCCGCGAGCGGCAGCGCGAAGGCGGCCTTCTTGACCCCGGACAGGGCGCGGGCGGCGACACCGGCGGCCCGGCGCAGCGCCTCGCCGTCGTAGCCGGCGTCCTTCTCGGACTCGGCGCCCAGACCCACCGCCACCACGAGCGGCGTCTTGAAGCCGGCCGGCGCGGGCAGCTTCGTCACCTCGCCCTCGGCACCCGAGGCACCGAGGGTCTCCAGGACGTCGGCCAGCCTGCCGTCGTACGCCTTGTCCACGGCCTCGGCGCCGGGGGCGAGGACCAGGCTCCGGCGGCTGGACGCGGAGCCCTTGGCGACACCGATCACGAGCGCGTCGGCCCGCAGGCCGGGCGCTGCGGTGGTGCTGAGAGTGAGAGCAGTCACGGTGGTGAAATCTCGCTTCCGTTTGAAATCCGGTGTGATCCGGTGAAGTCCGGTGTGCGGTCGAATGCGGTGGGTCGACCGGGCCCGGCAACCGACCCTAGGGTCTGTCGCACCCGAGCCTACGCGCGGGCTCGCGGGGCGGCGTTCAGCCGAGGACCAGGACGACCAGCGCCGTCGTGGCCGCCGTCTCCGCGAGGCCGCCGAACACGTCGCCGGTGACCCCGCCGAAGCGGCGCACGCAGTGCCGCAGCAGCGCCTCGGCGGCGCCGGCCGCCAGGACCACCGCGAGGGCCGCGCGCAGCGCCGCGGCCGGTCCGAAGGCCGCGCCGGCCGCGGCGGCGGCGGCCG
>NZ_BAABIG010000009.1:0-42387 GCF_039542605.1 Streptomyces ziwulingensis | reverse complement strand
CCGGCCTGGCCGGTCAGCGCACCCTCGGACGCCGCCGACACCACCAGCGGCACCACACCGTCGTGCGGGGGCACCGGTTCCCCGGGCGCCTCGTCCCGTGCCTGCTCCAGGATCACGTGCGCGTTCGTGCCGCTCACGCCGAACGCGGACACACCGGCCCGGCGCGGGCGCCCGGTCTCCGGCCACTGCCGGGCCTCGGTGAGCAGTTCGACGGAGCCCGCCGACCAGTCGACCTGGGAGGAGGGAGCGTCGACGTGCAGGGTGGCGGGGAGGACGCCGTGGCGCAGCGCCTGGACCATCTTGATCACACCGGCGACACCGGCGGCGGCCTGCGTGTGCCCGATGTTGGACTTCAACGAGCCCAGCCAGAGCGGCCGTTCGCGGTCCTNGGGTCGTTCCGGTGCCGTGGCCCTCCACCGCGTCCACGTCCGTCGGCGTCAGTCCCGCCTCGGCCAACGCCTTGCGGATCACGCGCTGCTGGGAAGGGCCGTTCGGGGCGGTCAGGCCGTTGGAGGCGCCGTCCTGGTTGACCGCGCTGCCCCGCACGATCGCCAGTACCTGGTGCCCGTTGCGCCGGGCTTCCGAGAGCCGCTCCAGGACGAGCACGCCCGCGCCCTCGGCCCAGCCGGTGCCGTCGGCCGCGTCGGCGTACGACTTGCAGCGCCCGTCGGCGGCCAGCGCCCGCTGTCGGGAGAACTCCACGAAGGTGCCCGGGGTGGCCATGACGGTCGCGCCGCCGGCCAGTGCCATGGAGCACTCCCCGCGCCGCAGCGCCTGGGCGGCCAGGTGGAGTGCGACCAGGGAGGAGGAGCAGGCGGTGTCCACGGTCACCGCGGGGCCTTCGAGGCCGAAGACGTACGAGATGCGGCCCGAGGCGACACTGGAGGCGGTCCCGGTGGTCACGAAACCTTCGAGTTCCGCGGGGAGTTCGCCTCCGGAGCCGTAGCCCTGGCCCATGATCCCGGCGAACACGCCGACGTCCGTGCCCTTCAGCGCGTGCGGGTCGATGCCCGCCCGCTCCAGCGCTTCCCAGGACGTTTCGAGGAGGAGGCGCTGCTGGGGGTCCATCGCCAGCGCCTCACGCGGCGAGATACCGAAGAGGCCCGCGTCGAACCGGCCGGCGTCCGGCAGGAAGCCGCCGCGCTCGACGTAGGAGGTGCCGGGCTTCTCCGGATCCGGGTCGAAGAGGCCGTCGAGGTCCCAGCCCCGGTCGGCCGGGAACGCCGAGACGGCGTCCGCGTTCTCGGCGCTCCCCGCCAGCAACCGCCACAGGTCGTCCGGGGTGTTGACGCCGCCGGGCAGCCGGCAGGCCATGGCGACGATGGCGACGGGCTCCTGCGGATCGGCGGGCGCGGCCGGCCGCTCGGGGCGCGCCGGGGCGTCGTCCAGGCCGAGGACGGCGTTGCGCAGGTGGGCCGCCAGTTCGCGCGGGGTCGGGTGGTCGAAGGTCACCGCGGCGGGCAGCCGCAGTCCGGTGTGCTCGGTCAGCCGGTCGCGCAGCGCGACGACGGCGACCGAGGTCAGGCCGAGGTCCCGGAAGGCGCGGTCGGCGGGGAGGAGGGCGGTGTCCGGGCCGGGCAGGACGGTGGCCGCCTGGTCGCGGACCAGCCGTTCGAGGAGGGCCGTCTGCGCTCGCTCACCGAGGCCGGCCAGACGTGCGCGCAGGGCGGCGGTGACGGCGGCGTCGGGGCGGGCCTGCCGGGCCGGTGGCTCGGTCAGGGCGCGGAGGATCGCGGGGACCGGCCGGGACGGGTCGGGCAGGGCGGGCCGCGGGGTGAACAGGGCCGGAGCCCGGCCGGCGAGGAGCAGGTCGAACGCGGCGAGCAGGTCGGCGGGGCGGGCCGTCTCGTCGTCGGCCCGGACGAGGTGTGCGGCCGGGCCGCGCGGCCGGCGGGCGTGCGTGACCGCCTCGGTGAGTGCGCCGCGCACCGCCCGGTCCGGGTCGCCGGGGGCGCCAAGCGTCGCGGAGCCGTCGGTGACGGTGATCAACTGGCGTGTCAGGGGAAGCTGTTCGTCCAGCGTGCGGGCCAGGGCGGGGTCGTCGGCGGTGTGTACCGCCAGCCTCACCGGGGTGTCCGCGAGGGCGCCGGGCAGGGCGGGGTCGTCGGCGCTGAGACTGCGGGTGTGGGTGCCGGCGGGCCAGGCGGCCGGGTCGGTGCGGTCGGTCGTGCCGGGCGCGTGGACGAGCAGCAGGTGACCGGCCCCGTGCACGGTGGCGAGGTGGTGGGCGAGCGCCGCGCCCGCGGGCGTGTCCGTGCCGGTGACGACGACGGTTCCCGGGAGGGCGGGGGCAGGGGGACGCGGCCCGCCGTCCACCGGGGTGCGCAGCAGCCGGGGTACCAGTAACTCCGCGCCTCGGATCGCGAGTTGCGGTTCGCCGGAGGTGAGTGCGGTGAGCAGCGTCGCCGCGTCCGGGTCGGCCACGCCGAGGTCGACGACGGTCACCTTCCGGTCCCCGTCCGCCTGGAGCGACCGTACGGCGGCCCACAGCGCGGCGCCGACCGGGTCGGGCACGGTGCCGTCGGCGGGTGTGGCCGACCGGGTGAGGACCACCAGGGGTTCGGGGACGTCCCCGCCGGTCGCCTGCTCGATGAGCAGGCGGGCCTGGGTGAGGGGGTCGGCGGAGGCGGCCGGCGGCAGCAGGACGGTCAGGTCCGGAACCCCGTCCGCCCCGCCCGTCCCGTCCGTCCCGTCCGTCCCGTCCGTCCTGTCCGTCCCGTCCGCCGAAGCGTCGACGTTCCCCGGATCGGCGTGGAGTTCCGTGCGCACCCCGGCCGCCCGCAGTGCCGCGACGAGGCCGACGGTGTCCTCCCCGACCACGGCGCACGCGGCCGGGCGGGCGGTGTCGCCGGTACCGGCCGGCGCCGGCAGCCACGCGGGGCTCAACAGCCCGTCGTGGTGGCCGTCGGCCGCGTGGCGGGGCCAGTACGGCTGGGCGGCGAGAAGCCTGCGAACGATCTTTCCGGAGGCGGTGCGCGGGATGGCGGCGACCTCGTGGATCCGCTCCGGGAGCTTGTACGCGGAGAGCCGGGCGCGGCAGTGGTCGAGCAGGGCGGCGAGGTCGAGGCCGTCGGGTCCGGGGACCAGCCAGGCCACGGGCACCTCGCCCAGGGTGTCGTGGGCGGCCCCGGCGACGCCGGCGTCGGCGACCCCGGGGGCGGCGCGCAGGACCGCTTCGACCTCGTCGGGGTGAATGTTCTCGCCACCGCGGATGATCAGGTCCTTCAGCCGGCCGCAGACGGTGAAGTAGCCGGCCTCGTCCCGGCGGGCCAGGTCGCCGGTGCGGAACCAGCCGTCGCGCAGCGCGGCCCGGGTCGCCTCGGGGCTGTTGTGGTAGCCGGACATGACGTTGGGCCCGCTGACCCAGACCTCGCCCTCCCGCCCGGTGGGCACGTCGAGTCCGGTGTCGGGGTCGACGACGCGGACGTCGACGCCCGGTACGGGCAGTCCGCAGGAACCCTCGACGCGGGCGCCGTCCGGCGGGTTCATGGTGATCGCGCCGCAGGTCTCGGTGGAGCCGTAGGCGTCGACCAGCGGGACGCCGAAGGTCTCCTCGAAGGCGCGGCGCAGCTCGGACCCGGTGACGGCGCCGCCGACGAGTCCGATGCGCAGGTGCGGCAGGGACAGGCCGGTACGGCGGGCGGTGGCGACGAGGTGGTGGTACGTGGTGGGAACACCGGCGAGGAAGGTGGCCCGCTCCTCGCGGAGCAGATCGAGGACATCGTCGGCGGAAGCCCCGTCCGTGATGCGGGCGGTGGCCCCGACGGAGGTCACCGACAGCACGCAGGCGATGTGGGACAGGCTGTGGAAGAGCGGCAGCGGCCACAGCACCCGGTCGTCCTGGCGCAGGTCCGGGATGGGTACGTAGCTGGCGGCGACCGACCAGAGGCAGTTGCGCTGGCTGGACAGCACGCCCTTGGGGCGCCCGGAGGTACCGGAGGTGTAGAACATCCAGGCCACCTCGTCCAGACCGAGGTCGTCCGGCGCGGGCGTGCCCGGGTCGGTGACCGCGAGGTCGTCGTAGGCGTGGGCGCCCGGTGGCAGCTCGCCGGCGCCGGTCACCAGCACGGTCGTGTCCGGGGCGGTGGACGACACCACCTGCAGAAACGTCACTGCACTGCCGTGCCCGGCGAGGGCGAAGGTCGCGCCGCTGTCGGTGAGGAAGTACTCCAGCTCGGCGGGCGCGGACCGCGGGTTCACCGGTACGCCGACGCCGCCGGCCCGCACCACCGCGAGATACCCCTCCACCATCGCGACGGAGTTGCCGAGGCAGAGCGCCACCCGGTCGCCGCGGCGCAGGCCGAGGCGGACGAGATGTCCGGCGAGCCGCCGGGTCCGCGCCTCCAGCTCCGCGTAGGTGACCGCGCGCCGGTCGTCGGCGAAGGCGACCTTCTCCGGGATGCGGCGAGCGTGCTCTTGCAGCGTGACCGCAAGCGGTGTGACCAGGTCGGGACGCACGCCTCGGACTCCTTCCACAGGGCGACAGCGGGTACCGGGAGCAGCAGGTCGGGGTGGTCTCCGGACGCGGCGCGGGCGGCTGTACGTCAGTGGACAGCCGGCCGTCGTCCGGAACGACGGAAGCAGACATCCCCGCGCCGCGAGGGTGCGCGGCGCTCAGGCGCCCGGAAGGGCGGGAGCGGACCGGTCCCGCCGCCGGGGTGGGCAGGGGCCGTTCCCTCGCCGCGGACGGCCGGGAGGGCCGGCCCGGGGCGGCCGGAACGGGCGGACGCGACCGGCCCGCGCAGGGACGCGCGGGAGCCGTCGTACCGCCGGACGTGGTCGGAGGTGGGGGGAGAAGAAAGTAAGGGGACGAGTGAGGGGAAAGAGAGGGGAGGGGAGGGGAGGTACTACGGGGACGCCCGCGGGCTCACGGGCGGACCGGGAGGCTTGCCGGGCGGACCGGAAGCCTTACCAGGTGACCGGGAGGCTCTGCAGGCAGAAGACGGAACCGCGGGTGCGCAGCGGGACCTCCTCGGCCGGTGTGGCCGCCTGCAGGTCGGGGAAGGCCCGCAGCAGCGCGCGCAGACCGGTGCGGAGTTCGAGGCGGGCCAGGTTCTGGCCGACGCACTGATGGATGCCGTGGCCGAACGCCAGGTGGCCGGCGGTGTCGCGGTCGAGGTCGAGGTCGGCGGGGCAGCCGTACTTCGCCGGGTCGCGGTTGGCGGCCGGCAGGGACACCGTGACGGTCTCCCCCTTCTTCACCAGCTCGCCGCCGACTTCGACGTCCTCCAGCGCGGTACGGAAGGTCTCGTACTGGTTGACGGTGACGTAGCGGAGGATCTCCTCCACGGCCGCGTCGACGCGGGTCAGGTCGGCGCGCAGGGCGGCGAGTTGCGCGGGGTGGTGCAGCAGCGCCATGACACCGACGCTGAGAGCGCTCTCGGTGGTCTCGTAGCCCGCGAACAGCAGCAGGGCGACCATGTTGCCGAGTTCTTCGTCGGTGAGTTCGCCGGCGGCCAGGAGCCGGCTGATGATGTCGTCACCGGGCTGTTCGCGCTTGCGCTCGATGGTCTCCGCGATGAGCGCGCCGACCTCCATGTAGGCCGCCATCGACGCGTCGGCGTCGCCGTCCGGGTCGTGCGAGATGGCGGACGCGTCGGCGTACCGCGCGCGCTCCTCCCACGGCAGGCCGACCATGTCGGACAGGATCCGCAGGACGAGCGGCTGGGCGAAGGTGCGGAGCAGGTCGGCGGGCGCGCCGTGCTCGCGCATCGCCTCGACCTGCTCGGCGGCCACCGACTCGACGTGCGGGGCGAGTTCGGCGACGCGCCGGACGGTGAACTCGCGTGCCAGCATGCGGCGCAGGCGGGTGTGGTCCGGCGGGTCCATGTGGATGAACATGCCGGGCATCGCGGGGAACTGCGGTACCGGGGCACCGTACTTGGTGGTGGGGAAGTGACCGATCTCCAGGCTGTGACTGAAGCGTGGGTCGCTGAGAACCTCCCGGACGGTCCGGTGGCTGGTGGCGATCCAGCCCAGGTGACCGTCCGGGTAGGCCATTCTCGCGAGCGGGCTCTCCTCCCGCACCTTGTCGAAGATCGCGGGCGGGTCGAAGTGGTGCGTACGTGCCCAGACTTCTTCGAAGGACAGGATCTCGCTCATGAAGCACCTTCCCCACAGTGTGTAAGAACGTGTCTGTGTGTAAGAACGTGTCTATGTCTAAGAACGTGTCTGTCCGCGGAGATCCGCACCCCGCTGTCCCGGGTGCGCCCGCTCGCGATGGTGGTGTGCGGAAGGTCAGACGGCCAGCTTGCGCAAGGTCTCGCGGGCGTCGGCGAGGGACTTCTCACCGATCGGCTTCAGCGCCGCCATGGCGGGCACGATCGCCGCGAAGGTGAGTTCGGCGTGCACCATCTTGAGGTTGTCGGCGAGGCCGATGGCGCTGAACACGGCCTTCAGGTACGGCTCCTGGTAGTCCCAGCCCTCACGCGGGGTGCCGGGGGCGTAGGAGCCGCCGCGCGCGGTGACGACGATGACGTTCGTGCCGCTCAGCGTGCCGGACTCGGCACCGGGGAGCAGCATGTGCGACGGGATGACCAGACGGTCGATCCAGGCCTTGGTGGAGGACGGGATCGTGTAGTTGTACATGGGCATGCCGAGCACGATCGTGGTCGCCTCGCGAACCTCGGCGATCACCGTGTTGGTGAGCTCCTGCTCCTCGGGGGTGACGCCGTGCAGGTCGCCGGTCGGGTCGTAGAGCCATTCCCGCACCTGGTGCGTGATGTGCGGGAGGGGCTCGGCACCGATGTCGCGGTAGGTGTAGCCCGCGTCGCGGTGGTTCTGCCGCCACTGGGTGACGAACTCGGCCGTGAGCTGCCGCGTCACGGACTCTTCGCCGGAGCGGATGCTGGCGTCGATGTGCAGAAGGTGGGTCATGAGGTGACTCCTGGCCAATCGGTGTGGCTGTTCTGGCGATCCACCCGGTCCCTTCCGGCCGGCACTCGCCGGCGGGACGGCACAACACGGTGAGGAACGGTGCTTCCCTTGCTGGAGGCTATCGGTGGGGGTCGTCGCGGCGGCATCCCTCAGGTTGGTAGGGCGGTGGTGGTGGGGCGGCGCGCGGTCGTCACCTGCGCCGACGATCCGGCGCCGGCCGGTTGCTCCCCGGCCCGCCGGGCCTTGACCGGGCGGACCAGGAAGTCGGGCTCGGACTCGCCGGGCCGGTCGGCGCGTTCTTCCACCAGGATGCGGTTCCAGGAGCGGGCCAGTTCCACCCGGGAGGTCACGTCGAGCTTGCGGAAGATCTTCTTCAGATGGAACGCCACCGTGTGGGGGGAGATGTAGAGCCGGCTGCCGACCCTGCCGTTGGTGAGGCCCTGGCTGACCAGCTCGGCCACCGCGAACTCGGTGTCGGTGAGCCGGCTGACCCGGGTCCGGCCGCGGGCGGGCCGGCCGCCGTGGTCGTCGAGTTCGCGGAGCCGGCTCTGGACCCGCGCGAGGTCCCTGGAGGCCCCGGCTCCCAGGTAGGCGCCGGCCGCGCGGCGCAGCAGGTCGACCGCGCGGTCACGTTCCGGGGCACGCGCGGAGCGCACCCGGCTGGCGTCCTCCAGGGCCGACGCGCGGGCCCACGGGTCCAGGTGCCGCTCCGCGGCGGCCTCCAGGACGTCCGCGTCGCGTGCGTACAGTCCGGCGGCGTGCTCGGCCGCCGCCTGGACGCTGCGGAAACTGCGGTTGCCCCCGGCGAGCCGGCGCATCGTGCGTACGGTGCTCTCGGCGAGTTCCGCGTCGCCGAGGCGCTGCCCGGCCCGGACCAGCCAGGGCGCCGCCGCCGGCTGGGACAGCAGCAGTTCGCGCGTGAGCACCTCGTCGTGGAGGATTCCCTTGAGCAGATGGGCGACGCTCTCCATGCCGTCACGTGCCTCCAGGGCCTGGGCGGCGGCCCAGACGCACTGTCCCGGGATGAGGTTCTCCTGCCCGAGCAGCGCCGCGTCCCGGAGCCGGTTGGCGTACTGCAGGCCGTTGGTCAGATCCTGGGAGCGCACGGCGCCCAGGGCCATGACCACGTGGCCGCGTGGCGGGAGTCCGCGGTTCCCGGCCTGGCGCGCCAGCCGGAGACCGGCCTCGGCCGCCGCCATCGCCGCGGTGAGCTTGCCCCCGGCGAGATGGATCTCCGCCTCGCACAGCAACAGCGCCGCGTGCGCCTCCGGGCTGTGCGGTTCGCGGCCGAGCGGCTCCTCACCGACCAGCAGCCGCTCGGCCGGCCGCAGGCCGCGGACACGGGTCAGCAGCGTCGCGTACCAGATGCGCGCCTCCAACGGAACGTCACCGTCAGCCCGTTCCTCAGGGGCCGGTTCCGAGGCCGCGGCGGCTAACTCCATGCTTCTGGCGAGCTGCCCGTCCATCCAGAGAAGCGCTGATTGTGCGACGGAGCGGCCTGGTTCGGAGGAGGATTCGAGAAGAGTTTGCTCGGATATTACTGAATATCGCGGGGGCACTACGAACCTCTGACGTGTAATCGGGCGGCAAACTGGACTCGAGGGGTGTCACTCCGCCCCGTCGACCGTTTCTTCCGGACGTGCATACGCTTCCCCTTCACCCTCCCGTCACGTATGTAATCCGGCCGCTTCGGACCGGCGGGGGTGGCGTGCCCCCTGGCATGGCGGCCCAGGTTTCCCGGCCCGAAACGCCGAACCGCGTCTCACCTGTGCGCACATCCGCTGACCAGTACGTTTGCGAACCTCGCCGCCTGCGCCGCAGCGCCCGGCCGACCCCGTCCCGGGGAACGAACCGTCTACGGACCCCGCTTCGCCGAAGCGGTCACCGGCCGGCTCGGTCCGATTGGAGAACCACATCAACCACTCCCCCTGGCCGGTGACCCATTTGTCCGTGTTGCCTACACGTGCGATGAACCGCGGTCGCGCACGAACGTCACAAGGCTGGCGAGAAATAAGACCCTCGCCGGCTGCTCGACGATCCTCCGCACAACGATACGGAATCAATCTGTGCAGTATCACGAATCGCTGTAACGCTGCCGTTAACGCTCCTGAACGACTGACCCGCGGCGCCCGGCCGCAGCGCCCGCCATTCCCCCGCACAAGCCCCGCCCACTCCCGGCGACAAGTCGACTCACCGACCCGCACGCCCCAAGAGATAACCCTGCCCCTGCCGACACCTTCGCGAACGTGAGCAACACCACTAAGATTCCGTGGCGTCGCTCCGGCGAGCCCGCTGGATTCGACGGACCGGTGGACCCTCGCGGACCCCGGTGAACCCCGGTGGGCCCCGGTGGACCCCGGTGGACCCCGGTGGATCAGACTACGAACCGCCCCGGGCCATCCGGGCTAGAGTGCTCGCACCGATCAGCCGTCCGACGGCTTCGCCCGGACGCCGGCGCGGAGCACGTCGAGGGTTCAACGAAGGTGGGGGTTTTCGTTGGGGGGAGCGAGACGACGGCCCACCGTGGTCGTGCTCACTGCCTTGCAGGTGGAGTACGAGGCGGTGCGCCGGCACCTGACGGACGTGGAAGAGATCGAGTTGCCGCACGGCACGCGTCTCGAGGTCGGCGTGGTCCCCGGTCTCGACTGGCAGGTGGCGCTGGCCGAGACCGGTCCCACCAACACCCGCGCCGCCCTCGTCGCCCAGTCCGCGATCGAGCGCTTCGACGCCGAGGCGGTCTTCTTCGTCGGCGTCGCCGGTTCGCTCAAGGACGACGTACAGCTCGGTGACGTCGTCGTCGCCAGCAAGATCTACGGCTACCAGGGCGGCCGCGAGAGCCCGAACGGATTCAGCGCTCGTCCCGCCCTCGTGGAAACGTCGCACCGCGTGGACCAGTTGGTGCGCTCCGCCCGCCGCGACGAACCCTGGGCCCATCTCGTTCCGGCGCCCGATCCCGCCGTACGGCCCGGTCTGCACTTCGAACCGATCGCCGCCGGTGACGTACTGATCGGCTCCCGGGACTCCGAGACGTTCCACAGGATCCGGCGGCATTACAACGACGCCGTGGCGGTCGACATGGAGAGTCACGGCGTGGCCCAGGCGGCCAGGATGCACGGCGCGGTCGAGATGCTCGCCATCAGGGGCATCAGCGACTTCGCGGACCCCGACAAGGCGACAGCCGACGCGAAGGGTTCTCAGCGTACGGCGTCGCGGCACGCCGCGGCCTTCGCACTGCGGATACTGCGCGACCTGCGGCCCACCGGACCGGCGCGCCGGGAGCGGCCCGGGCACCCCGCGGTCCTCCTGGTGTCCGGACCCGGCCGGGAGGATACGGACACCGCGGGCTGGGAGAAGCGACCGGTCGTCGCGGTGGGCGACCAGGAGTACCTGCTGTACGAAGGTCCCGAGGACCTCCTGCGGGAGACGCGGGACGGCGACGTGGTGCGGCGCCAGGCCGTGGCCCGTCGGACGTCCGACCGGGGCTCGCGCGGCTCGTACGTCTGGCTGCGCCAGGTCGAGCGCGGACGGCCGCTGCCGGAGGCGGAGCCCGATCCCCTGGCGGCGCTCGAACGGGAGGCCGGGCTCTGCGAGCGGCACGGAGGCCCCGGCGTCGTACAGGTGAGCCGTCGCGGGAACACCACCACCTTGGCCCTGGCCTGGCCCGCCGACCGGACATCGGGCCGCCCCTCGGAGACGCTGTACGACCTGCTGCCCGCGGCTCCGGTACGCACGGACCCACTGCGGCTGCTGACGATCGTGCAGAGCCTCGCCGCGGTCGCCCAGTTCCTCGGCGCGCTGCACGACGAAGGACTGTCGCACCGGGCGCTGCGGCCGACCGCGGTCATCGCGAACCGTCAGCGCGCGTCACTGCGGGACTTCGGCCTGGCCACCGCCGCACCGCGCCGCGGCGAGCACCCCGGCCCCTATCAGGCTCCGGAACAGCGGCACGGTTCCGTCACCCGTCCCGGGCCCGCCACCGACGTCTACCAACTGGGCGCGCTGCTGCGGCACGCGCTGACCGGTCGCCCGCCCACCCCCGGCATGCCGCCCTTCCGGCCCCCGGGCGCCGTGCCGGACAGTCTCGCGCGGGCGCTCAGCGGCGCGCTGCGGCAGGACCCGGCCGCCCGCCCCGACGCCCGCGGGCTCCGCCGCCACTTGCTCGCCGCCACCCGGGAGCTGAGGAGCTTCCCGCCTCAGCGCTGAGGAGTACCGATGTCCGTCGCCACCGTCGCCCTCCCCGCCCCCCTGATCCTCGTCCCCGGGTTCTCCCTCGACGAACAGCTTCGCCGGAAGGCCGGGACCAGCGCGGGGCTGCCGGCCGCTGTCCCGCAGATCGTCGACGACCTGAACCGCATGGCGGGCGGGGCCCCGGCGCACCTCTCCCCGGCGAACGGCAAGTTCAAGTCATCCGTGCTGATCCACACGCGTACCTATCGGCTCCGTCTGGAGATGACCCATCGCGGCACCGGTTACCTCGTCAAGAGCATCGATCCGCTGCGTCTCGCCGACCACGCGCGGCTGGCCCGGTCGTGTCTTCTCGTCCGCCCGCCCGGCTGGCGGATGGCGTTCGAACTGAAAGCGGTGCCCGAGGGGTCGGACGCGCAGTGGCAGCATCTGGAGCACGCCTGGCAGAACCTCGGCCAGGAACGCGCGCGGCGGCGGGGAGTCGCCGCGGTGAGTGACGCCCAGGCCGAGTTCCTCGACACGGTGGACCGGTTGATCGACGCGACCGAGGAGATCACCGGCCGGGAGCAGCGCGACGCCGCTCCCTTCCCGTATCAGCGGCGCACGGCGACCGGCGGCCGGCGGAGCACTCCGCGGTCGAGTTACGAGTTCCGCCTCCTCGGCGAGGAGCTGCCCGCACCCGGTGCCTTCGTCCGGGTCCAGGGAGTCGACGAGGCCCGCGGCCGGGTGGCCCGTAGCGAGGGGCAGTCCGTCACCGTACGTTTCGACCAGCCCGTCTCCTGGGAGCGGTTGCCGGACCGAGGCGCCCTGGAACTCACCCCGAACTCCGTCGTCCACCACCAGCAGCGGCAGGCGGTGGCGGCGCTGCGCGCCCAGGACACCAAGAACCCGGGACTGCTCCCGGCCCTGGTCGAGCACCGGGTACGGGCCATCGCGGACACCCGCGCGCGACCGCACCAGGAACTCGATCCGGAGCAACTGACGGCCTTCCGCAAGGCACTGGCCACCGAGGACATACTCGTCGTGCTCGGCCCGCCCGGTACCGGCAAGACCCGGATCATCACCGAGATCGCCCATACCAGCGCGGTCACCACCGCCGCCGGCGGCGGCCGGGTCCTCATCACCTCCCACACCAACCGGGCCGTGGACAACGCCCTGGCCCGGCTGCCCCGGGAGCTGGTGGTGGTACGCGTCGGAGACGAGGGCAATGTGCACGCCGATGTGAAACCGCTGCTGCTGGAGGAGCAGCGGGAGAACCTGTCCCAGGAGATCCGGCACGCGATGACCGTACGGGCGGACGCCTACCGGGAGGCGCGGGCCGCAGCGCCATGGACGACCGAACTCGGCACCCGGCTCGAACAGGTCGACACCCTCGCCCAGCGGGAAGGAGCGGCGGCCACGCTTCTTCGCAGCGCCGTCCGAGCGGCCGGCGCGGCGGCCCTGGAGGCACTGGACGCGCTCCGCCGGGAGGAGGACCGGCAGGCAGCGGAATGGCAGCGCCTGACCGAACGGGCCACCTGGCTCCAGTCGAAGCTGCAAGGCGAACAGCGCCGCTCCGGATCACGGCTGCTGGGCTGGCTGTATCGCCCACGCGTCCGCAGACGGGAAGCGGAGATCGGTACCGTCCACGCCCGCGTCCAGCAGCTCGCGCGCGCCCGCCCGGAACTGCGGCAGCGGATCGAGGCCGCGCGCACCGCCGTGGACGAGGCGGTCGACGCCTCCCCCGCCGTGCTCTCGGCCCGGGCCGCGCGGGAGGCGGAGGAGCGGCGGCTGAGCGAGGGCATCCAGTCCGCCTACGAGGCCGCCGACATGGCGGTGCTGGCGCTGAGCGCCGTGTTCCCCTGGCTGGCCGTGCCCACCCGCCGGTCCGACCCGGCCGACGCGACGGCCACGCTGCGGTCTGCGCACGGCCGGCTCGAACAGTGGTTGCCGCTGGCCGCCCAACGCGGCGAGCTCAGCGAGCAGTGGCACGCGGCCATCGACCGGGACCCGGGCCAGTTGGTGCCCGAGCTGATCCGCTACGCGCAGGTGATCGGTGCGACCTGCATCGGTGCCGCGTCCCGTGCCGAACTGTCCGGGGTCGACTTCGACCTGGGGATCGTCGACGAGGCCGGCCAGATCGGCGTCGCGGACGCCCTGGTGCCGCTGACCCGGGTCCGGCGCGGCATTCTGGTCGGCGACGACCGGCAACTGCCGCCCTTCCTCGATTCCGAGGTGGCCGAGTGGGGCCGGGAGACGGGTGCCGCCGAACTGCTCGACATGATGGCGCAGAGTGCCCTGGAGCGACTGCGGTCCGGGCTTCCCGCCTCGCATGTCGTCCAGCTCACGCGGCAGCGCCGGATGCCCGCCGAGATCGCCGACTTCATCTCCGCGGCCTTCTACCGGGGCGAGCTGATCACCGAGAAGGAACACCGGCACACCGACCCGCTGTTCGACAGTCCGATGGCCTTTGTCGACACCGCCGCCCTGCCCGCGCGTGAGCGCCAGGAGGCCCCCGGCCGGCGCGCCGAGGAACGCCACGGCCACAAGGGCTCGTTCAACACCTGCGAGGCGCGTCTCCTCGCCCGGCTCGCCGCTTTCCACCACCGGCGGGGCTCCGAGTGGGTGGTGATCGTTCCCTACCGTGCGCAGCGCGCCGAGGTCATCCGTCATCTCACCCCGCTGATCGGCGACTCGCAGCTCGCGGCCGCCTCGGTCGGCAGCGTCGACTCCTACCAGGGCGGCGAGCGCGAGGTCGTTCTGTACGGCTTCACCCGCAGCAATCCCCGGGGGCGGGTGGGGTTCCTCGCGGAGCTTCGCCGCGTGAACGTCGCCTTCACGCGGGCCAAGAGCCAGTTGGTGATGACGGGTGACCTGAGCACCTTGCTCGCCGCCGACGACCCCGGGTTCCGTGCGCTGGCCGACGATCTCCACCGGTATCTGCGCGACCACGGCGACCTGCGCGACTACCGGGACGTCATGGACGCGCTCGACGCCGCCGCCCCGGCACCGGAAGGAGACCGGCCGTGAGCACGGCGCCCCGCCTCATGTCCTTCCCCCCGGAGCGCGTCCTGGAGGACGCCGCGTTCGGCCGGGGCGTCGCCCCCACCCGGCTGTACGCACTGCTGCTGCCGGTGTGGGAGGTCGAGATCCGTGCCGACATCACCGAGGGCGAGGACTTCTACCTCATCGACCGGTTCCTGGAGCGCGGACTGCGCCACGGCGGTCTGCACACCGTCGACGAACTCGCCGAGTTCTTCGCCCTGGACAGGGCTCTGGTGGCACAGGCCGTGCGCTTCCTGTCAGCCATCGGCCATGTCGAGGAGTCGTCGGGGCGGCTCTCCCTGACGCGCCTGGGCCATCGGTCAGTGGACGACGACATCCGTTACGTCGTCACCCGCCAGGACCGCCGCAAGCTGTACTTCGAGGCCCTGAGCTGCTCTCCGCTGACCCGGGTCCACTACGACGAGGAAGTCGTGACGCTGCTGTCCGGCGAGAGCCTGGGAAAGGCCTTGCGGGCCGACCAGTACCCGCGTTTCACCCCGACCTACGCGACCTCCGGTTTCGACCGCGCCGCCCTGCACCGGCTCAGGGACCGCGCGGACCGGGCCCGGTTCAATCTGCCGGTCGCCTTGGAACAGGTGGAGAGCCTGGGCGAGGAGCAGGTCTTCCTCCCGGTCTACCTGGTGCGCGGCCACGCCGGGCTGCTGGTCTACGGGCAGGCGGAAGCGGGCACGGCACCCGATCCGGAACTCAGCGAAGTCTGCCGCCGCACACCGGAGCTGATCAGCGCACTCGACAACGAGGAGGCAGCCGACGACGCGGACGAGCGCGTGCTGCGGACGGCCCGCAAATGGCTCCGCGAGCTGGGCCTGGACACGGTCGCTCCGGAGCGGGGCGACGACGGCACCTGGTCGGTCTCGCTCCCCGCCACCGTCTTCGGCGAGAAGGGGCTTCCGGTGACCCGCATCGGCACCTACCGGATGGCGGGCAGCCGCTTCTTCCGTCTGTGGTGCCCGGACGAGACGCAGCGCAAGCACGCGCTGCTCAGGCGTCTGGACCAGAACCTGGGGGCACGGCGGCGGGTGACCCGGCAGGAGGCCGGGGAACTTGTCGCGCGCCTGTCCCGGCAGTTGGGCCTGGCGGCCCCCACGCTGTCCCGCCTCCTGGGCGCTGCCGGAAAGAACGGCCTGACCGGCCTGGAAGCCCAACTGGCCCGACTGGAGAAGGAACAACCGTGATGGACAGTGGTCAGCTCATCCTCGCCGAGTACGAGCAGGTCAAGCAGGAACAGCGGGCCCGCATCGGTTTCCGCGACAACCTCATCTACGCCACTCTCGGCGTCATGGCCGCCGTCATCGGCTCGACGCTGCCCCGGGGCGGTCACCTGGAAATGCTTCTGCTGCTGCCTCCCCTGTCGGTCATCCTCGGCTGGACGTACCTGGTCAACGACGAGAAGATCTCCGCCGTCGGCCGGTACGTACGCGACGAACTGGCCCCCCGGCTCGAACAGCTCACCTCGGAACGGCTCACCCCGGAACGGCTCACCCCGGAACGGCTCGAAGTCTTCGGCTGGGAATCGGCACACCGCCGCGACGCACACCGCCGCTCCCGCAAACGCATCCAACTCGCCGTCGACCTGCTCACCTTCTGCGTGGCCCCGCTGGCGGCCCTCGCCGTCCACCTGCTGCTCGGACCCCGGCACTGGCCGCTCCTCCTGATCTCGGCAGCGGAAACCGCCATGCTGGCCGGCCTCGCCGCCCAGACCGTGCGCTACGCCGATCTCGGCCGGTGAGACAACGACGGTCGCGGCGGCGCTGTTCGTCCCCACTTTCCCGGGGGCGCTCGTTGTCCGGCAGGGAGAGGTCGTACTTGTGGGCCCGGACCATGACGTGCACCGGGCAACTGCCCCAGACGGCCTTGTATCGCGGCACGGGATCAGTGCCCCTGCTCCGGGGGGCCGTCGACCGCGCGGATTGATGTTTCGCGGAATTGCCTGGGTGAGGAACCGACCACACGGCGGAATGCGGTGCTGAACGCGCTTTCGGATTTGTAGCCGATCATGAACGCGAGTTCGGAGATCGTGTGCGTACCGCGGCTCAGGGCGTCGCGGGCGAGGCTCATTCTCCACTGGATCAGATAGTCCAGCGGGGTGGTTCCGACCCGGTCCTTGAAGGATGAGGCGAACGCGGAACGTGACATGTGGCTGATGCCGGCCAGCTCTTTGAGGGTCCAGGGATGCGCCGCGTCGGTGTGCATGGCGCGAAGTGCGGCACCGATGCCGTCGTCGTTGAGCGCTCCCAGCCAGCCGGTGGGCTGATCGGCCTGTTCGGCGTGGGCGCGCAGCATGTGGACGAACAGGACCTGTGCGAGGTGGTTCAGGACGAGAGAGCTGCCGGCGGCGGCGGTCCTGGTCTCGGAGACCAGTAGCTCGGCAAGGTGTGCCAGGAGCTTGCCGCGAGGATCTGCGGCACGGACAAGCACGAGCCGCGGCAGGACCTGGGTCAGGACGGGGGCGTTCGTGTCCTCGAAGGAGAAGTGCCCGCCGCAGAGATACGTGTCTTCCTCGGCTTCCGGCCCGATGCGTACGACACCGTCCTCGGCGCTCGTCCACACCGGCTTCGCGGGGCGCGACGGTGCGGTGAGTGTGCTGGCCAGGATGTAGGACGGGGGGTTGCCCAGCAGGTAGAAGTCGCCCTCCTCCAGCCGTACGGGCCTGTGCCCGTCGAGGGCCAGCCAGCATGCGCCGCGCGCGACGACGCCAAGCTTGACGTGCGGAGACTGCTCGAAGCGCAGCGCCCATGGTCCTGCCGCGTGGAGACCGGGGTCGATCACGGTACGAGGGCGCAGAAGACCGATGGCGTCGGCGATCGGATCGCTGGAGCCGCGCACGCACTCCTCCCTTCTGGACGCTGCATAAAGAAGTGTGGACTGCACATGATGCACCGCACCGGGGCGCTCCTGAAGGATGGCCATAGAAGAAGATCAAACAGATCGGCACAGAGGGCTATGGAGGCACTCGCATGGGACAGCTCAAGGACAGGACGGCCGTGGTCACCGGGGGCGGCACCGGAATTGGTCTGGCCGTAGCAGCGCGTCTGGCAGACGAGGGCGCGCACGTGTTCATCACAGGCCGGCGCAAGACCGTGTTGGATGCCGCCGTCGAGAGCATCCGAGCATCCAGGGCCACCGCGGTGGCCTGCGACATCTCCGAGGCAGCCGACCTGGACCGGCTCTACGACGCGGTCCGCTCCCGGGGGCAGGGACTGGACGTGCTCGTCGCGAACGCGGCGGTCGGTGCGTTCGTCACGCTGGAGCAGACCACCGAGGACCACTTCGACCAGACCTTCGGAGTCAACGTCCGGGGCACTCTGTTCACCGTGCAGAAGGCTCTCCCGCTGCTCAATGACGGCGCCTCGGTCATCCTGATCTCCTCCACAGCCGCCGACAACGGCACGGAAGCGTTCGGTACGTACGCGGCGTCCAAGGCCGCTGTCCGTTCCTTCGCGCGCACTTGGTCCAACGAACTCAAGGGCCGAGGCATCAGGGTCAACGCGGTGTCGCCGGGCGGGGTCGAAACTCCCGGACTCGCCGATGTTCTCGGCGGTGAGGAGATGCTGTCCGCCGTCAAGGACAATGTCGCCGCGACCGTGGCCAAGGGCCGCCTGGGGCGTCCCGAGGAGGTCGCCGCCGCGGTGTCGTTCCTGGCTTCCGGACAGAGCAGCTACATCGTCGGTGCGAACCTCTACGTCGACGGCGGAGAGAACCAGATCTGAGTGGCAGAGGGCGTTCGCCGCTTTCTCGACCCGGCACGCCGGCAGGCGGACGCTCCGAGGCAGAGGGCCGAGGCTCGGGCGGGTCAGCACGTTCTCGCGCCGGCGCCCAGGGGAGGACGTCGCCGGCTGCGCGCGCGACAAGCGACGCGCTCCGGGCAGGCATGCGCCTGAACGATCTCGGTCAGCCCAGGAAGCTCAACCGCACCTTGCGGTCGGTGTTGTCCACGTTCGTGTCGACCAGGCACACCGACTGCCACGTGCCCAGTTCCAGTCGGCCGCCGATCACCGGCAGGGTCGCGTGCGGGGGGACGAAGGCGGGCAGGACGTGGTCGCGGCCGTGGCCGGGACTGCCGTGGCGGTGCTGCCAGCGGTCGTCGGCCGGGAGCAGGGTGTGCAGGGCGGAGAGCAGGTCGTCGTCGCTGCCGGCGCCCGTCTCGATGACGGCGATCCCGGCGGTGGCGTGCGGGACGAAGACGTTGAGGAGACCGTCGCGGCCGGCCGCAGCCTCGCGCAGGAAGGACTCGCAGTCGCGGGTGATGTCGGCCACCCTCTCCGAGGAGCCGGTGGCGAGGTTCAGGATCCGGGTGGTGAAGGCATCAGACATGCCTCCCATCCTGACGTACGCCGCCGCATCCGGCCGGGAAGATCCACCCCGGCTTCGCTGTTGGCGCAAGGGTGAACGCCACACATGAGGTCGAGGTCGTCGTCGTGGGTGCCGGCCAGGCCGGCCTGGCCGGCGCGTACCACCTGCGGCGCGCCGGGTTCGCGCCGGAGCGGGACTTCGTGGTGCTCGACCACTCCCCCGCCCCCGGCGGCGCCTGGCAGTACCGCTGGCCGTCGCTGACGTACGGCAAGGTGCACGGCATGCACTCCCTGCCCGGCATGGAACTGACCGGCGCCGACCCCGCCCGGCCGTCCGCCGAGGTCGTCGGGGAGTACTTCGCCTCCTACGAGCGCGCCTTCGACCTGCGGGTACGGCGGCCCGTGGACGTCCACGCGGTGCGGGAGGGCACGGGCGGGCGGCTGCTCGTGGAGACCTCGGCGGGGAACTGGGCGACGCGCGCGCTGATCAACGCGACCGGGACCTGGGACCGCCCGTTCCGGCCGCGCTACCCGGGGCAGGAGACCTTCCGGGGACGCCAGTCGCACACGGCGCGGTACCGCGGGCCCGAGGAGTTCGCCGGGCAGCGCGTCGTCGTGGTCGGCGGGGGCGCCTCGGGCACTCAGCACCTGCTGGAGATCGCCCCGTACGCGGCCGCCACCACCTGGGTGACCAGGCGTCCGCCCGTCTTCCGGGAGGGGCCCTTCGACGAGGAAGCGGGCCGCGCCGCCGTCGCGCTCGTGGCGGAGCGGGTGCGCCGGGGGCTGCCGCCGACGAGCGTGGTGTCGGTCACCGGGCTGCCGCTGAACGACGCGATCCGGGCCGGCCTCGCCTCCGGCGTCCTCGACCGGCAGCCGATGTTCGACCGGATCACACCGGACGGGGTGGCGTGGGACGACGGGCGGGAGGTCGCCGCCGACGCCATCCTCTGGGCGACCGGGTTCCGGGCCGCCATCGGCCATCTCGCGCCGCTCGGGCTGCGCGAGCCGGGCGGCGGCATCCGTCTGGAGGGCACGCGGGCGGTCGCCGACCCGCGGGTCCACCTCGTCGGTTACGGCCCGTCGGCCAGCACGGTCGGCGCCAACCGCGCGGGGCGCGCGGCCGTACGGGACATCAGGCGGCTGCTCGCCGCGGCGGACCCGCTCGCCGCTTGAGGAGCCGCGGCGTCACCTCTTGGCCTGAGCCGTGGCGGAAGCGTCGGGGGCCGCGCGCCGGTACTTGTCGGATTCGGCGACGTTGCGCCGGTGTTCCCGGTGGTCGGCGGTGAAGCGGGTGTCGCCGGGCTTGACCGTGACGAAGTACAGCCAGTCGCCCGGCGTCGGGCTGATCGCGGCCCGCATCGCGGCCTCGCCCGGGTTGGCGATGGGGGTCGGCGGCAGCCCCATGCGCCGGTACGAGTTGTATGGGCTGTCGATCTTGGTGTCCTTGACGGTGGTGTCCAGGGTGGAGCGGTTCAGGGCGTAGTTGAGGGTCGAGTCCATCTGGAGCGGCATACCGCGCTCCAGGCGGTTGAAGACCACCCGGGCCACCTTGCCCATGTCGGGCTCGGTGGCGGCTTCGGACTGCACGATGCTCGCGATCGTCACCGCCTGGTAGACGTTCATCGCGTTGCGCTCGGCGCCCGCCGCGACCGGCGCTCCGTTGAACCGCCGGTTCGCCGTGTCGACCATGGCCGTCAGCAGCTTCTCGGGGGTGGCGTCCTTCAGTGGATAGGTCGCCGGGAAGAGGTAGCCCTCGGGGTTGCCCTCCGCGTCGACGGGCAGTTTCAGCCGGGCCTTGCCGAGGGCCTTCCCGGTGGTCCCGGCCGGGAGGGCGAGGGCTTCGTCGACCGCCTGGTAGATCTGGGCGGCGCGCCGCCCCTCGGGGATCGCCAGGGACTCGGGACGGGTGTCCTCCTCGCCGTCCGAGGTCAGCAGCGGCACCGCCACGGCGGTACCGGCGACGACGGCTCCGATCGCGATCAGGGCGACACGGCCCCGGCGCGTCAGTCGGATCGTGCTCCCTGTGCCCATCGGGTCTGTGGGGTCTGTCGGGTCTTTCCGAGTCCGTGACGGTGTGTTGATCTGCATGCGTGCACGGTAACTCCCAAAGAGGGGCAATTACGGCATACACCCCTTATTGGTTGTCATATCGTCAGCTTTTCGGCCTCCAGTGTGGGGACGGACCGGGCGTCCCGGCGGACCAGGGCCGCGTACCGCCCGTCCCGCTCCAGCAGTTCCTCGTGCGTGCCCCGCTCGGCCACCTGTCCGGCGTCGAGGACGACGATCTGGTCGGCGTCGCGGACCGTGGAGAGGCGGTGCGCGATGGTGAGGGTGGTGCGGTCGGCGGAGAGCGCGTCCACCGCCTGCTGCACGGCGGCCTCGGTACGGGTGTCCAGGGCGCTGGTCGCCTCGTCCAGGATGAGGACGGGCGGGTCGCGCAGGATCGTGCGGGCGATGGCCAGGCGCTGCTTCTCACCGCCGGAGAAGCGGTGGCCGCGCTCACCGACGACCGTGTCGTAACCGTCGGGCAGACCCGCGATGTGGTCGTGGATCTGCGCCGCCCGCGCCGCCGCGATCAGCTCCTCGTCGGTGGCGTCCGGCTTGGCGAACCGCAGATTGTCCGCGACCGAGGCGTGGAAGAGGTACGTCTCCTGCGAGACGACGCCGACCGCGCGGGCCAGGGTGTCGAAGTCGAGGTCGCGCACGTCGACCCCGTCCAGGGTGACCCGGCCGCCCGTGACGTCGTAGAGCCGCGGCACCAGGTAGCCGAGGGTGGACTTGCCGGCGCCGGTCGGGCCGACGACGGCGAGGCTGCCGCCGGCCGGGACGGTGAGGTCGATGCCGTCGAGCACGGGCCCGCCCTTGCCGTCGTAACGGAACTCGACGCCCTCGAAGGCGACCTCGCCCTTGATGCGGTCGAGGTGGACGGGGTCCTTGCGCTCGGTGATGTCGATGGGCAGGTCCAGGTACTCGAAGATGCGCTGGAACAGCGCGAGCGAGGTCTGGATCTGGACGCCGGTCGACAGCAGGCTGACGGCGGGGCGGAAGAGGCCCTGCTGGAGCGAGACGAAGGCGACGATCGTGCCGATGGACGCCTGGGGGCCGCCGGTGTGCAGGGTCAGGCCCGCGGTCCAGTAGATGACGGCGGGCAGGGCGGCCATGACGATGGTGATGACGGCCATGCGCCAGCGGCCCGCCATGTTCGACCGCACCTCCAGATCGACGAGGTTCTCGGACTCGTCGGAGAAGGAGCGGGTGAGGGAGTCGGAGCGGCCCATGGTGCGGCCGAGCAGGATGCCGCTGACCGAGAGGGACTCGGTGACGGTGGCCGCCATCGCGGCCATCTGCTTCTGCCGCTGGGTGGTGATCCTCTTGCGCTCGTTGCCGACCCGTCGGCTGATCCACACGAACACCGGCAGCAGGACCAGCGAGACGACCGTCAGGCGCCAGTCGAGGACGACCATGGCGACGACGGTGGCGATGACGCTGGTGGCGTTGGAGACCAGGGAGGTCGCCGTGGAGGTGACGGTGGCCTGCATGCCGCCGATGTCGTTGGCGATGCGCGACTGGACCTCGCCGGTGCGGGTGCGGGTGAAGAACGCGAGCGACATGCGCTGCAGGCGGCCGTAGACGGCGGTGCGCAGATCGTGCATGACGCGCTGGCCGACCGTCGTGGAGATCAGCGTCTGGAGCACGCCGAAGACGCTGGTCAGGACGGCGCCGACGATCATGCCCAGGGCCAGCAGGGTCAGCAGGCCGGTGCGCCCCTGCGGGATCGCGACGTCGAGGATCTCCCTCAGCAGGAAGGGCGTGGCGACCGAGACCAGGGACGCGGCGCCGACGAGCAGTCCGACGACCGCGAGGCGGCCGCGGTAGGGGCGGAAGAGTTTCAGGATGCGCCGCACCTGCCGGGGTTGCTCCTCGGCGTCGGCGGGTGGGGTCCAGGCAGGGACGTGGTCGGATTTCATGGGCTCCTTCATGGGTGTGGTACGTGACTTGTGGATCGTAGGTCATTGTTACCTATGCTCACAATGAACTGCATCCTGATAATGTTCCCGGCATGACCGCCCCCGATCCCGACGGCCCGCTCGCCGAGCAACTGCTGCACCTCACCCGCAGGGTGCACCGCATCCAGAAACGGCACCTGGAGCTGCGCGGGCTCGGTATCACCCCGGCCCAGTCGCGCCTGCTGCGCACGCTCGCGCACTACGCCTCCCCGCCCCGGATGGCGGACCTGGCCGAGAGTCTGGAAGTGGTCCCCCGGGCGGTGACCACACTCGTGGACGGGCTGGAGGCGGCCGGGAAGGTCCGCCGGGTACCGGACCCCGCCAACCGCCGGGTGATCCGGATCGAGATCACGGACGAGGGGCGCATGGCTCTCGGCGAACTGCACCGCGCACGCCGGTCCGCGGCCGAGGAGATCCTCGCCCCGCTCACCACCGAGCAACGCGTGGTGCTCGGGGGGCTGATGGACACCCTGGTCGACGGCTCCGCCGCCGACCACCACGGTTCCGGTGATGACAGTCAGGGTTCCGGTACCGACAGCCAGGGTTCCGGTATCGACCATCACAGTTCCGGTACTGAGAGCCACGGTTCCGGTGCTGACCATCACGGCTGCGCCGCCGGTCACCAGGGCCCCGCTGCCCGCTGACTCCGCCGCAGGCCGGGGCCGGTCGGCCGGACCCGGCGGCCGCCCCGTCCGCGGACCGCCGCGGCAGACCGCCGCGGTGGCCGGCCACCCGCCCGTCCTCGCCGCCGGTCCGCCCGCGGCACCTCCGGCAGGAGCGGGCGGCTGCGGAAAAACCCCTTGATTTTGACCACGCAGCGACGCGAACCTGTCACGGTTTGCTCCCCCCGCCGTCCTGCGGTGGGGCCCCTGACACGAGCCACTGGGACGTCATGCAGATCCAAGACCTTCCGTACACCGACCCGGGTGTGCCCGACGCCCGCTCGGGCCCCCGATTCCTGTGGTGGCTCTTCCGGAACCAGTGGGGCGGACAGCTCACCTCGCTGGCCTGGGGAATGCTGCACTTCCTCTCCGTCTCCGCCCTGCCGTTCTGCGTAGGTCTCGCCGTGCAGGCCGTCGTCGACCGGTCCGGTGCCCGGCTCGCCCTCGCCGGCGGCCTGCTGGCCCTGGCGTGCGTCGGCAACGCGCTCGGCGACACCTTCCTGCACCGCTCCGCGGTCACCAACTGGATCACCGCGGCGGCCCGCATCCAGCAGTTGCTGGCCCGCAGGACCGCGACGCTGGGCTCGGCGCTCACCCGTCGCGTCGCGGCCGGCGAGGTCGTGGCCGTCTCCACCGGAGACGTCGAGAAGATCGGCTGGTTCGTGGAGGCGGTCTCCCGCTTCACCGCCGCCGCGCTGACCATCGTGCTGGTCTGCGTCGGCCTGCTCGTCTACGAGCCCGCGCTCGGCGTAGTCGTCACCGTCGGCCTGCCGGTGCTCGCGCTCGCCGTGCTGCCGCTGCTGCCCAGGGCCACCCGGCGCGCCGACGTCCAGCGCGAGAAGGCGGGCCGGGCCACCGAACTCGCCTCGGACACCGTGGCCGGCCTCCGGGTCCTGCGCGGCATCGGCGGCGAGGAACTGTTCCTCGACCGCTACCGCCACGCCTCCCAGGAGGTCCGGCACGCCGCCGTGCGCAGCGCCCGCATGTGGTCCCTGATCTCCGCGATCCAGGTACTGCTGCCGGGGCTGCTGCTCATCGCGGTCGTCTGGCACGGCGTGCACCTCGCCCGGGACGGCCGGATCGGCGTGGGCGAACTCGTCACCGTCTACAGCTCGGTCATGATCCTCACCTATCCGCTGCGGCACTTCGAGGAGATCGCCATGGCGTACTCCTTCTCCCGGCCCTCGGCCACACGGGCGGCCCGGGTGCTGTCGCTGGAGCGCGCCACGGACACGGCCGGCTCCCGCGCGGCCGACGTCCCCGCCGGCGACCTGTACGACCCGGCCACCGGTCTGCTCGCGCCGACGGGCCGGCTGACGGCCGTGGTGTGCGGCGACCCGGACGCGGCCGGCCGGCTCGCGGAACGTCTCGGCGGACACCCCGCGCAGACGGGTACCTCGGTGCTGCTGGGCGGCATACCGCTGGACGAGCTGCCGCTGGACTCCGCGCGGACCGCCGTACTGGTCCAGGACAAGGACCCGGTGCTGCTGTCGGGGACGCTGCGCGACCTGCTCGACGTGCCCGCCTCCGGCGCCGTCGGAGCCGAGGAGGCGCTGGCCGCCGCCCAGTGCGAAGACGTGCTGGCGGCGCTCGCGCAGGGTTCGTACGACGCGAAGGACCCGATGGACGCCCGCATCACCGAACGGGGCCGCTCCCTGTCGGGCGGCCAGCGCCAGCGGCTCGCCCTCGCCCGCTCCCTGATCACCGACCCCGAGGTGCTCGTCCTGGACGAGCCCACCTCCGCCGTCGACTCGCACACCGAGGCACGGATCGCGCGGGGCGTGCGCAGCCTGCGCGAGGACCGGACGACCGTGGTGTTCACCTCCTCACCGCTGCTGCTGGACAGCGCCGACCGGGTGGTCTTCCTGCACGACGACGAGGTCGCGGCAGTCGGCACCCACCACGACCTCCTGCACTCCGACCCCCGGTACCGGGCGGTGGTGACCCGGGAGACCGAGGACGAGACCGAGACCCGGACCGGGACCACGGCGGGCGGCGTCCCGGAGGGCGGCGGCGCACTGCGCCGACTTGAAGAGCTGGAAGAGCTGGAAGAGATCGAGGAGACGGCATGATCGGCGTCGCGCCCCCGTCGTACGACCCGGCGGCCCCGACGACGGCGAACACCCTGCCCGTCGGCGCCCCGGCCACCGTCCGCGCCTACGTGACGGAGCTGCTGCGCCGCCACCGCCGCGCCTTCCTGATCCTCGTCACGGTCAACACCGTCTCCGTCGTCGCCTCCATGGCGGGGCCCTACCTGCTCGGCGGGATCGTGGAACGCGTCTCGGACGGTGCCCGCGAACTCCACCTCGGCATCACCGTCGCCCTGTTCGTGGCCGCGCTCGTCGTCCAGGCCGTCTTCGTGCGCCAGGTGCGGCTGCGCGGCGCGGTGCTCGGCGAGCGGATGCTGGCCGACCTGCGCGAGGACTTCCTCGTACGGTCGGTCGGGCTGCCGCCGGGGGTGCTGGAACGGGCCGGCACGGGCGACCTGCTGTCCCGGATCACGACCGATGTCGACCGGCTCGCCAACGCCATGCGCGAGGCGGTGCCACAACTGGCGATCGGCGCGGTGTGGGTGGTGCTGCTGCTGGGCGGTCTGGTGGTCACGGCACCGCCGCTGGCCCCGGTCGTGCTGCTCGCGGTACCGCTGCTGGTGATCGGCTGCCGCTGGTACTTCCGGCGTGCCCCCGCCGCCTACCGCTCGGAGGCCGCCGGGTACGCCGCCGTGGCCGCGGCGCTCGCCGAGACCGTGGACGCCGGGCACACCGTCGAGGCGCACCGCCTGGGCGACCGCCGCATCGAACTGTCGGACCGCCGGGTGGCGGAGTGGACCGCGTGGGAGCGCTACACGCTCTGGCTGCGGTCGGTGCTCTTCCCCGTCATCAACCTCACCCACGCGACGGTGCTCGCCTCGGTCCTCATGATCGGTGGCGTCTTCGTCCTCCAGGGCTGGATCGGGGTCGGCCAGCTCACCACGGCGGCGCTGATCGCGCAGATGCTCGTCGACCCGGTCGGCCTGATCCTGCGCTGGTACGACGAGCTGCAGGTGGCGCAGGTGTCGCTGGCCCGGCTGGTCGGTGTCCGGGACATCGAGCCGGACACCGGTGATGTCACGGAGACCCCCGACGGCCGTGACGTACGCGCCGACCGGGTGCACTTCGGTTACCTGGAGGGCGTGGACGTCCTGCGCAAGGTGTCCCTGGAGGTCGCCCCCGGCACCCGGCTGGCGCTGGTCGGCCCCTCGGGGGCCGGCAAGTCCACCCTGGGCAGGCTGCTCGCCGGGATCTACGCCCCGCGCGAGGGCCGGATCACCCTGGGCGGCGCGGAACTCTCCCGGATGCCCGCCGAACGGGTCCGCTCGCACGTCGCCCTGGTCAACCAGGAACATCACGTCTTCGTGGGCTCCCTGCGCGACAACCTGCGGCTCGCCCGCGGTGGCGCCGCGGACGCCGAGCTGTGGGCCGCGCTGGGCGCGGTCGACGCGGACGGCTGGACCCGCGCCCTCGACGAGGGGCTGGAGACCGAGGTCGGCTCCGGCGGCTTCGCCCTCACCCCGGCGCAGGCCCAGCAGATCGCCCTGGCCCGCCTGGTGCTGGCCGACCCGCACACGCTGGTCCTGGACGAGGCGACCTCGCTGCTCGACCCCCGGGCGGCACGCCATCTGGAGCGCTCGCTCGCCCGGGTGCTGGAGGGCCGCACGGTGATCGCCATCGCCCACCGCCTGCACACCGCCCACGACGCGGACGTCATCGCCGTCGTCGAGGACGGCCGGATCAGTGAGCTGGGCAGTCACGACGAGCTGGTCGCGGCGGACGGCGCCTACGCGGCGCTGTGGCGCTCCTGGCACGGCTGATCCGCGGCGGCCGGCCGCCCCGGACGGACGACGGGGACGAGCGGTCGACCGGCTCGGGCGACGGGTCGGTCGGCCGGTCGACCCGGGCCCGGCCCCGCTGGTGATCGCCGTTGTGTCCGGGTTCAAGGGGGAACGGCGTGGGCCGCCGGGTCCCCGGCACGGGTCCGTGCCGTTGCGCGGTGCCGAGCGGGGGTGGAAGGCTGGAAGCAGGCACCGGCTCGGGGAACGCCCCGCAACCGCGCGGTTCGGCGACGGGCGGCGCCTGTGCCCCGCACGGCGGTGGCCCGCCCCGGGCCGTCGCCGCGAGGGGCCCGCCCCCACCCCCTGGAGGTATCCGTGAGCAGCGCCGACGGATGGGGAGACGACGTCTACCAGCCCGACGCTTCCGAGCAGCGGGAGGACACCGGGCTGCTCGACGCGGAGGACACCCTGGAGTACGACGGTGTCGACGATCCCCTCGACCGGGGCTGGTCCCCGCCGGAGCGGCCCTGGGCCGTCGAGCACGAGGGGGTGACGGCGGCGGAACGCCGGCGGGGCGAGACCCTGGACCAGCGCCTCGCCGAGGAGACCCCGGACACCCCGGCACCCGACGGCGACGGCCTCGGCGACAGCGAGGACACCGACGGCGAACTGCTGGACGACGAGGTCGGCGCCGCGCGCTCCGGCCGGCTCGTCGCCCCCGACGAGGGCGCGCGCGAGGACGAGGAGCCCGCGCTCGTCGCCACGGACGTCGGCATCGACGGGGCCGCCGCCTCCGCCGAGGAGGCCGCGATGCACGTCGTCGACGAGGACACTCTGCCCCACTGAGACCCGGCCGCCGGTCGCCCGGCGGGCCGGCCCACCTAACCCACGGAACCCACGGAACCTGAAGACCCCGCAGACTTCCCAGAGCCTGCTGAAGCCGCTTGATCCGCTTGATCCGCCCCATCCGCTCGATCCGCTGAACCCGCCGGGCCCCACAGGCCGCGCCGGCCTTCCGGTGCCGCCCCGGCCCTCGCGGCCGAGGCCGTAGGAGGAGCCCCCATGCAACAGGACAAGCACCCCGACTACCACCCGGTCGTCTTCCGGGACCGCGCCGCCGGTTACGCCTTCCTCACCCGGTCCACCGCCACCAGCGACCGGACCGTCGAGTGGGACGACGGCCGCAGCTACCCGGTCGTCGACGTGGAGATCTCCTCGGAGAGCCACCCCTTCTACACGGGCCAGGCCCGGACGGTGGACACGGAGGGACGCGTCGCCCGCTTCGAACGCCGCTACGGAAGCGACGGGGGCACGGGCGGCAAGGGAGACGACGCGGGCGCCGCAGGTGGCACGCGGGGCACCGGGTCCTGAGGCCGCGCCGCCGGAGCGGGACGCGCCGCCGCCCCTCGCGTCCGGGCGGCGGCCCGGCCTCAGATGACGTTGAGCGCGGCCGCGCAGCCCACCCCGCCGAGCAGCATGAACGCCGGCATCAGCACTTTCAGCTCCACCCAACTGCCCGCCCGGAACCTGATGGCCTTGGGCGGGCCCACGGGATACCAGCGCTTGCGGCCCAGCGGAATGGGCCAGAGTATCGGGCAGCCGGACACGGTCAGCGCGTCCCCGATGTCGTGCACCAGGGCGCCCAGCACGATGGGCAGCCCCAGCCACATGTACTCCTGGCCCGGCGCGGTGAACAGCCAGGCCGACCCGTTGTCCGATTCGTCGAGGATGCCGGCCAGTATCCACGCGCTGGTCGCGGCGAGCAGCCAGACCAGGACGTCGCTGCTGGAGCCGCGGGCCGCCCGCCACAGCAGGCCCTCGATCGCCAGCACCAGGTGGACGAAGAGGATCGCCAGCACTCCCCAGCGGTCCGCGCCCACCGCCACGGCGGAGGAGCCGGCACCGAGCAGGACCGCCCACAGCCAGGTGTGTGTGAGCGTGCGGTGCCCGCCGGAGCGGCGCGGGTCGCCCTGCTTCTTCGTGGCCTTGTAGACGGCGTACGAGAGCTTGTCGACGATCTCGCACACTCCGCGGGAGATCGGCCCGAAGCTGCGCGAGATGGTGGCCGCCTTGTGGTCCAGATCCGGGGCGAGCGCGGCACCGGCACAGATCAGGGCTCCGACCAGGAGGACCGGCCAGGGCATCGGGTGCCCGGCGGCGGCGGTCGCCGCCCCGACGCCCAGCCAGGCCGCGGCGCCCGACAGTGAGTGTGCTGGTCCCATCATGACCGTTGCCCGCCCTGTTCCTCATGTGCCGCTGCCCAGTTGACTCCGGCCGCCGATGCGTCACCGGCCGTCCAGCGTAGCGTTCGTGATCTTCGGGCCCGCAGCCGATTCCCTCTTGGGGGACGGGGCCAGGCAAGATGGGGGCGTGACCCTCATCGATCGCCTGCCGCCGACCGCCGACCCCGACGCCCTCTACGAAGCCTTCGAGTCGTGGGCCGAGGAACGCGGTCTCACGCTCTACCCCCACCAGGAGGAGGCGCTGATCGAGGCGGTCTCGGGTGCGAACGTGATCGTGTCGACGCCCACCGGCTCCGGCAAGAGCATGATCGCGGCGGGCGCCCACTTCGCCGCCCTGGCCCGGGACGAGGTCACCTTCTACACGGCGCCGATCAAGGCACTGGTGTCGGAGAAGTTCTTCGAGCTGTGCAAGCTGTTCGGCACCGAGAACGTGGGCATGCTGACCGGCGACGCCTCGGTGAACTCCGACGCCCCCGTGATCTGCTGCACCGCCGAGGTACTGGCGTCGATCGCGCTGCGGGACGGCAAGCACGCGGACATCGGCCAGGTCGTCATGGACGAGTTCCACTTCTACGCGGAGCCGGACCGCGGCTGGGCCTGGCAGATCCCGCTGCTGGAACTCCCGCAGGCGCAGTTCGTCCTGATGTCCGCCACCCTCGGTGACGTCTCCTTCTTCGAGCAGGACCTCGCCCGGCGCACCGGCCGCCCCACGTCGGTGGTCCGGTCGGCGACCCGCCCGGTGCCCCTGTCCTACGAGTACCGCTACACCCCGCTCACCGAGACGCTCACCGACCTGCTGGTCACCAAGCAGGCTCCGGTGTACATCGTGCACTTCACGCAGGCGCAGGCCGTGGAGCGGGCGCAGGCGCTGATGAGCATCAACATGTGCACCCGGGAGGAGAAGGACAAGATCGCCGAGGTGATCGGCGGCTTCCGCTTCACCACCAAGTTCGGGCGCAACCTCTCCCGGTACGTGCGGCACGGCATCGGGGTGCACCATGCCGGCATGCTGCCCAAGTACCGGCGGCTGGTGGAGAAACTCGCCCAGGCCGGACTGCTGAAGGTGATCTGCGGGACCGACACGCTCGGTGTGGGCGTCAACGTCCCGATCCGCACCGTGCTGTTCACCGCGCTGACCAAGTACGACGGCAGCCGGGTGCGGACACTGCGCGCCCGGGAGTTCCACCAGATCGCGGGGCGGGCCGGGCGGGCGGGTTTCGACACGGCTGGTTTCGTGGTCGCGCAGGCGCCCGAGCACGTCATCGAGAACGAGAAGAACCTGGCCAAGGCGGGCGACGACCCGAAGAAGCGCCGCAAGGTGGTCCGCAAGAAGGCTCCCGAGGGTTTCGTCGGCTGGGCCGAGCAGACCTTCGACAAGCTCATCACCTCCGAGCCCGAGCCGCTGACCTCCCGTTTCCGGGTCACGCACACGATGCTGCTGTCGGTGATCGCCCGGCCCGGCAACGCCTTCGAGGCGATGCGGCACCTGTTGGAGGACAACCACGAGCCCCGCAAGCAGCAGCTCCGGCACATCCGGCGGGCCATCGCGATCTACCGCTCCCTGCTGGACGGCGGCATCGTCGAGAAGCTGGACACGCCGGACGCGGAGGGCCGCATCGTCCGCCTCACGGTCGACCTCCAGCAGGACTTCGCCCTGAACCAGCCGCTGTCCACGTTCGCGCTGGCCGCGTTCGAACTCCTCGACCCCGAGTCGCCGTCGTACGCGCTGGACATGGTGTCCGTGGTGGAGTCCACGCTGGACGACCCGCGGCAGATCCTCGCCGCCCAGCAGAACAAGGCGCGCGGCGAGGCCGTGGCCGCGATGAAGGCGGACGGCGTCGAGTACGAGGACCGCATGGAGCGCCTCCAGGACGTCACCTACCCGAAGCCGCTGGAGGAACTGCTCTTCCACGCGTACGACACGTACCGCAAGAGCCACCCCTGGGTCGGTGACCATCCGCTGTCGCCGAAGTCGGTGATCCGGGACATGTACGAGCGGGCGATGTCCTTCACCGAGCTGACCTCGCACTACGAGCTGGCCCGCACCGAGGGCATCGTGCTGCGCTACCTCGCCGGCGCCTACAAGGCGCTCGATCACACCGTCCCCGACGACCTGAAGTCCGACGACCTCCAGGATCTGATCGAGTGGCTGGGCGAGATGGTGCGCCAGGTCGACTCCAGCCTGCTGGACGAGTGGGAGCAGCTCGCCAACCCGGGGGAGATGACCGCCGAGGAGGCCCAGGAGAAGGCCGACCAGGTCCGGCCGGTCACCACCAACGCCCGCGCCTTCCGCGTCCTGGTGCGCAACGCCCTGTTCCGCCGGGTGGAGCTGGCCGCTCTCGACCAGGTGAACGAGCTGGGCGAGATGGACGGTGACGCCGGCTGGGACGCGGACGCCTGGGGCGAGGCCATGGACAAGTACTGGGACGAGTACGACGACCTCGGCACCGGTCCCGACGCCCGCGGCCCGAAGCTGCTGGTGATCACGGAGGAGCCGGAGAACCGGCTGTGGCGCGTGCGGCAGATCTTCGACGACCCCAACAGCGACCACGACTGGGGCATCAGCGCGGAGATCGACCTGGTGGCCTCCGACGCGGAGGGCCGGGCGATCGTGCGCGTCACCGATGTCGGCCAGTTGTGACCACAGGAGAACACCACTCATGACGAACCCGGCCGAGAGCCTTGTCGACCTGCTCGACCTGGAGCGGATCGAGGTCAACATCTTCCGCGGCCGCAGCCCGGAGGAGTCCCTGCAGCGGGTCTTCGGCGGCCAGGTCGCCGGCCAGGCGCTGGTCGCCGCGGGGCGCACCACGGAGGGCGACCGCCCGGTGCACTCGCTGCACGCGTACTTCCTGCGGCCGGGACGGCCGGGTGTGCCGATCGTGTACCAGGTCGAACGGGTGCGGGACGGACGGTCGTTCACGACCCGCCGGGTCACCGCCGTGCAACAGGGCCGCACGATCTTCAATCTCACCGCCTCCTTCCACAAGCCCGAGCAGGGCAGTTTCGAACATCAGTTGCCGCCGGCCCGGAAGGTGCCGGACCCGGAGTCCCTGCCGACGGTCGCCGCCGAGGTCCGGGAGCATCTGGGCGGCCTGCCGGAGCAGTTGGAGCGGATGGCACGGCGCCAGCCCTTCGACATCCGCTACGTCGACCGGCTGCGCTGGGACGCCGAGGAGATCCGGGACGCCGAGCCACGCAGTGCCGTGTGGATGCGCGCGGTCGGGCCGCTCGGTGACGATCCGCTCGTGCACACCTGCGCGCTGACCTACGCCAGCGACATGACGCTCCTGGACGCCGTGCGTATCCCGGTGGAACCGCTGTGGGGTCCGCGCGGCTTCGACATGGCGTCCCTGGACCATGCCATGTGGTTCCACCGTCCGTTCCGGGCGGACGAGTGGTTCCTGTACGACCAGGAGTCGCCGATCGCCACCGGCGGGCGGGGACTGGCCCGCGGCCGGATCTACGACACCGAGGGACGCCTGCTGGTGTCCGTCGTGCAGGAGGGCCTGTTCAGGGCCCTGTAGTCCGTGCCCTGCGGTCACTGCGGTCGCTGCGTTCCCCGCGCCCGCGCGCTCCCGCGTCCGGTGCGCCGGCCTTGCGCGCATGACCGCCCGTCTCGCTCAGCGGTTCCCCCGGCGCAGACGGGCGAGGAGACCGCGGGGGCGTGCGGGTGGTCGCTCCGGGCGCCGGGCCGGTGCCCGGCAGGGCGTGTGCGCCGTGTGCGCCTCGGTGGCGGGGCGCGGCGCGAGCAGCCCGCGCGCCCGTCCGACAGCCGGGGACTGAGCGACCGGGGACGGAGCGACCGGGGACGGGACAGCGGGTGCCGGCGCCCAGGACGGAACGGTCCGGGGCGGGGGCGGGGGCGCCGGGCGGTGGGCAGCGGGCGGGTCCGTGGTCCGGTCCGGTGCCGGCTGGTGGTCGCGGGCGTCGGACACCGCGCGCGTGAGGTCGGCCCGGAGCCAGTCGATCTCGTCCGGGTCGGCCGCGGTCATGATCTCCTCCGCCGCGTCGGCGGCCGGTGAACCCGGCGCGCCGTGAGCGGCCGGCGCGGGGCGGAACCGGTCGAGGAGGTCACGCTCGCCGGGGTCCGCCACCACCGCGGCCACTTCGGCCGGGCCGAGCAGGGAGGCCACCGCCGCGGCCCGGGCCCATGGACCGTCGGCCTGCCGGAGCAGGAAACCCAGGTGCCGCCCGCGCCAGTTGCGGGGGCGCCGGTCCTGGCCCGCCCTCAGACGGTCCAGCAGTTCCTCGGACATCCGGCCCGTCAGCAGCGCCGTATGCCGATCGTCGGCCGCGAACCGCTCCAGTTCGTCGGCCAGGTACAGCCACACCACGGCGCGGTACCGGTTGAGGTAGAAGCGCACGGGCACCAGCAGTCCCAGCCGCGCGAGACGCGTGAACCGGGCCTTGGGGATCTCCATGAGCGCCGCGCCCTGTGTGGTGCCCACGGTCCGGACGCTGTCCCGCAGGGCCGTGCCGAAGCCCTCCCGGGCGCGGATCCTGTCGATCTCGGCTTGCGGGACGGACCGGCCCCCTCCCCTGTCGTCGGGCACGGTGCGGATCCGCCCGAGGCCCATCGCGATGTCGAACTCGCCGCGTCGAAGACCGAGTTCCCGTGCGGCTCGGCCGAGTGCGACCAGGGAGTCCCCGGTGGTGGCGGCAGCCCGGTCAGCGGCGGTCGTGGGTGCGGTGCTGTGCGTGAGGATGTTGCCGGACATGCTCGTCTCCCCCGTGGAGTCCGTGCGGCCGACGCCCGATGCGTGCGACCGAGAAAACCGTAGCCGCTGCGACGGTTCTCCCGACGAGCCTGTGGATAACTCTCCGTGACGGCCCTGCACCGGCCGGTCTCGACGGGGTCAGAAGCCCACGAAGTCAGCAGTCCACGGGGTCAGGAGCCCACGGAGTCAGCACTGCGCGGGGTGAGGAGCCACGGGGTCAGGAGTCCAGCGCAGAGGTGGGTTCGGGGTGGCGGGCGTCGATGTCGAGGTGCTCGCCGACCCGGTTCACCAGCAGGGTCATCTCGTAGGCGATCTGGCCGATGTCGGCCTCCGCGCCGCTCAGTACGCACAGGCAGCTACCGGAGCCGGCCGCCGTGACGAAGAGCACCGCCTCGTCGAACTCGACCATCGTCTGACGTACCCGCCCGGCACCGAAGTGGCGCCCCGACCCCTTGGCCAGGCTGTGCAGGCCGGACGAGACGGCGGCGAGGTGCTCCGCGTCCTCGCGTCGTAGGCCCGTGCTGGCGCCCGTCACCAACCCGTCGTTGGACAGGACCAGTGCGTGCCGGACGTGTTCGACGCGCTCGGTCAGATCGTCCAGCATCCAGCCGAGTCCCCGGTTCTGCGCCATGATCCCGTCTCCCCGTGTGCTCCCCGTGCGATGTCTCCCTCCGGCCGAGGGAGCTTCCGCCAGCCTTCCCCACGGTCCGGCTCCGGGCAAGCAGGATGGGGCCATGGCACAGAAGATGACCGACGAGGAGTGGCGGGCGTTCGTCTCCCACGGCACCCGCACCGCGAAACTCTCCACCGTCCGCGCGGACGGCAGTCCGCACGTGGCGCCGATCTGGTTCCTGCTCGACGGGGACGACATCGTGTTCAACACCGGGGCGGACACGGTGAAGGGGCGCAATCTGGCCCGGGACGGCCGGGTCGCCCTGTGCGTGGACGACGACCGGCCACCCTTCGATTTCGTCGTCCTGCAGGGCCGCGCCCGCCTGCTGGAGGGCCTGGCCGAGCTGAGGCACTGGGCCGCCCGCATCGGTGCCCGGTACATGGGCGAGGACCGAGCGGAGGAGTTCGGGGTCCGCAACGGCGTCCCCGGAGAGCTGCTGGTCCGGGTCACCGTGGACAAGGTCCTGGCGCAGAAGGGCGTGGCGGACTGAGCGGACCGGGCCCGCCCGGGGCCCACGCCGTTCGCACGCGTGCACCGCGGTGTCGCGGCGCGGCGGTGGGGGATCATGCGGAACATGAGTCACGACCACACACGCGTCCAGGAGTTCTTCGCCGCCCGCGCCGCCGACTGGGACAGCAGATTCCCCGACGACGCCCCCGCCTACGCCGCGGCCGTCGCCGCGCTGAACCTGCGCCAAGGGGACCGTGTGCTCGACGCGGGCTGCGGCACCGGACGGGCCCTGACGCCGTTGCGGGCGGCCGTGGGCCCGGCGGGGGTCGTGATGGGGGCCGATCTCACCTCGGCCATGCTCCAGGCCGCCGTGCGGGCCGGGCGGGACCGGGACGGACGGCTGCTGCGGACCGATGTCGCCGCGCTGCCGCTGCGCTCGGCGTCGCTCGACGCCGTCTTCGCCGCGGGTCTTGTCGCCCACCTGCCGGAACCGGGGACGAACTTGCGGGAGTTGGCACGCGTGGTGCGGGTGGGAGGTCTGCTGGCCCTGTTCCACCCCCTCGGCAGGGCGACGCTGGCGGCCCGCCAGGGGCGGCGGCTCACTCCGGACGATCTGCGCGCGGAGCCCAATCTGCGTCCGCTGCTGGCTGGTTCGGGATGGCGGATGACGTCGTACGTGGACGAGGACGACCGCTTTCTTGCCCTGGCCGTCCGCGAGGGCTGAGGCTCCGGCTCCGACCACCGGCGGCGCACCCCCGCGAAGCGGCCGACGACCGGCCATGGCCCCCTTCTGTCGACGCCGCCCTGAAACCCTTACGTTGAGTGGCAGGGAACGCACTTTCGGCGAGGAGAGCCGCACAGGGGGAAGGTGATCAGCGTGTTCGACAGGGTGCGCACGGTCTGGAGCAGAGTCACCGGGGCGGCGGCCGGCGAGGAGGGCACGCCGGCCGCCGGAGCGGACACGCGGCCGCACAACCTCTTCGAGGCGGCCGCCGCCTACGTGTCGGCGTCCGTGGAGGACGATCAGGAGCGGATCGACGAGGCGGCGGGCTGGGTGTCACCGGAGGCGTTGTCGTTCGGGTTGAACGAGCTGGCCTGCCGGGCCGTCGTGGCACTCGCGCGGGAACGCGAGGAGTCACCGCGACAGGTGGCCCGCGCGCTCCTCGGGCTTCCGGTGGTCTGAGGGGCCGCTCGCCGCGCCCGCGGTGGTCGGTGTCGCCCCGTGCGGCCGGAGAACCGCAGCCAGCGTGCGTCGGGGAGCCGTGACAAGCGCCTTCCGGTCGCACTAGGGTGCGCGCGGTTGGTCGAACCGATGGGGAGGCTGGGATGGCCGAGACGGACGAGGACGCCGTCGCCACCGCGGACGACGCGCTCTATGTGCTGACGGCGGTGCTGCTGACGCCGGCGAATTTCCCGAGCGTGCTGGGCGACGACTACCCGGAGGCGTGCGCGGCGCTCGGTCTTCCGCCCCTCGCGGACGGTTACGGGCTGGTGCTCGGCCAGGACGGCGACGGCGCCCGGTGGACCGTCGTGATCGACGACGTCTCCCTGGTCGCCGTGGCCGTCGCGTCCTGGGACTGCGGCATGGAGTACGAGCTGTCGCCGGACGAGCGCACGGTCGTCGCGGCCCTGCCCGGGTGGCCTCTCGCGCTCGCCGTGGCGGCACCGGGCGTACCCGCGCCGCACGATCCCGCGCCGGAGAGCGAGGACCAGCCTCCGCTGTCGCCGCCCGACACGACCGCCTGGGGGTCGGCGCAACGACGCCTGGGCGCCGACGAGATCGCGTCGCGGTGGTCGCAGTGGCGGGAGCAGCTCGACGACTCCGACTTCCCCGCCCCGGACGACGGTACGGGTGCCGGTGGGGACGCCGGTGTGCCCGATGCCCCGGAGCGGGAGGCGGGCGCCGCCGCGGCGGAACCGGCCGACGCAGGCGCCGGGCGAGCAGGCGCCGGGCGAAAGAACGCGCCCGAGAGCGGCCACAACGGCATCCGGCGGGTGCTCGCGGAGGCCCGCGCCTACGTCGACACGCCGCCGCCGCTCGGCCGCGTGCGGTCGTCGTTCGCACCGGGCGAGGCACGCACCCTGCGAGCCGACGGCCCCGGCTGGTCCCTGGTGGCGCGCACCGACGACATCGCCTTCGTCCTGCTGGACGAGAAACCCGGCGAGGTCCTCCCGGTCGGCCGGGGAGCGGAGCTGCCGGGCCTCTTGGAAGCCCTGGACAAGATGGCCGTACGCCCCGGCTGAGCGCTACGCCCACGAGTCGTCGCCCCTCTCCGTCACCTCTGTCCGTCTCCCCTGCCCCTCGCCTCTGTTCCGCCGCCCGCGGAGCGTGTGGCCATGGCGGGGCGCCGGCCCGTCAGCGGCCGAGTTCCCGGCGTCGGTTACGGCGCAGCCTGCGCCGCTGGGAGGGATCGAGCGCGAGGTACGCGGCGGCCGGGATGCCCACGATGATCAGGAGGGCGGCCCACCAGGGCAGCCAGATCAACAGGATGAGGCCGACCGCCACACCCCCTGCGGCGATCTTGGCGTTCTTCGACATGGTGTCGCCTCCTCCGCGGCCACTGCCGCTCTCTCTCCTGAGAACGGGCTCGCGCCCGCCGCAGTTCCGGCCCGCACCCCTGAGACGCCCCTGAGGCACCCCTGAGCCCAACCCTTACACGCCGCCCTTACTGCCCTTACTCACCGCCCTCAGTCGCCCCCTGGACCCGACAACGACCCCGCCACCGATGGCGCCACCCATGACGCCACCCCACCCCTGCATAGTGACCCACCCCACCCGAAAGCACACCCGACCAGGCGCCGTACTGCGGTACAGTCGGCGTTCCGATCCCACTAGTCAAACTTGAGGAATAGGTCATCGCCGAGCAGACCACTCCCCCGCCCGCCTCGACGGACATCTCCCGACTCGCCCGGTGCAGCGTCGTGTTCCTGCCCGGCGATCCCGCCCGCAGCGGGTCGATCGCCTTCTGGCGACCCGACGGTGAGCGGCCTTGGGGCGTCGAGGCAGGCTCCCTGGTGGACCTGGCGGTGACCGTACCCGCCGCCCACGGTGTCGAGACGGTGGACGTGCCGGCCGTAGTGCTGCCGCTGCGGGAGGCGCTGCCGGTCCTCACGCGTGTGCGTGCCCAGGCGGAGAGCCACCGGGCGGCGGCGTTCTGGGGCGCCGCGGCCGTGGAGGCCCTGCACTTCCTGGCGCGCGGGCTGCTGTTGCCCGGCCTGTCCCCGGGGGACCACGACGCGTGGCGCGTGGGTCCGCTGCGCGCCGAGGACCTGGAGCGGGTGCGTCACTTGGCGGCCGCGATGCCGCCCGAGGCGCACGCCGTGGCGGTGGACGGTCCCGGGGCCGCACGGCTGCCCGAGCCCGAGCTGCTGGTGCGCGCCTTCCTGGACGCGGTCGCCGACACGCTGCCGCGCTCCCCCGCCGCCCCACTGGTGACGGGCGGTCCCGCTTACGCCGTACGGGAGCCGGCGCTTCGGCCTGGACTGCGCGCCTGGGCGGACGCCGTCGCCTCGGGGCACGACGCGGGGGTGCGGATCTCGCTGCGGATCGAGGTGTCCGGCCTGACGGACATGGCGGGGACGGAGGCGGGGGCGGGGGCCGTGTTCCGGGTCGTGCCGCAGGTGCACAGCGTCGGCGATCCCACGCTCGTCGCGGACGCCGCCGAGGTCTGGGCCGGCGCGGCGAGCGACGCCCTCGGCCCGCGGGCGCGCATCGACGCCCTGCTCGCACTGCGTCGCGCGGCCCGCGCCTGGCCCGCGCTCACGCCCCTGTTGTCGGCCGCCGTACCGGACGCCGTCGAACTCGCCGACGACGAGGTCACCGAACTCCTCGCCGGCGCCGCCCGCACCCTGGCCGGCGCGGGGGTCGACGTGCACTGGCCGCGCGAGTGGGTCCGCGGGCTGACCTCCCGCGCGGAGATCGGTCCGGCGGACGAGGAGCCGGATGCGGGCCGGTTCGCCGGCGGCGGCGGGCCGTCGTTCCTGTCCGCCGACGCGCTGCTCGCCTTCGACTGGACGTTCGCCCTGGGGGACGAGCGGCTCACGCGTGCGGAACTGGACCGGCTCGCCGAGGCCGACCGGCCCTTGGTGAGGCTGCGCGACCAGTGGGTGCTCGTCGACCCCGAACACGTGCGTCGCGCCCGGGACCGGCAGGACCGCAAGGTCACGCCCGTCGACGCGCTCGCCGCGGCGCTCACCGGCTCGGCCGAGGTGGACGGGCGCCTGGTGGAGGTGCGGCCGACCGGGTGGCTGGCAGCCTTGCGGGAGCGGCTCACAGACCCGGAGGGGCAGCAGCCGGTGGCACAGCCGGCCGCCCTGGCCGCGACACTGCGGGACTATCAGCGGCGCGGTCTCGAGTGGCTGGCCCGGATGTCCTCACTGGGGCTGGGCTGCTGTCTCGCCGACGACATGGGACTCGGCAAGACGATCACGCTGATCGCCCTGCACCTGCACCGGCAGGCCGAGGAATCGTCCCAGGGGCCCACCCTGGTGGTCTGCCCGACCTCGCTGATGGGGAACTGGCAGCGGGAGATCGAACGGTTCGCGCCCGGCACGCCGGTGCGCCGCTTCCACGGCACGCGGCGCGACCTGGCGGACCTCTGCGCGAACGGGTTCGTCCTCACCACCTACGGCACGATGCGGCTGGACGCGCGGCGGCTCGCGCGGGTGCCGTGGGGCCTGGTGGTGGCCGACGAGGCCCAGCACGTCAAGAACCCCTATTCGGCGACCGCGCGGGAGCTGCGCACCATCGGGGCGCGCGCACGCGTGGCGCTCACCGGCACCCCGGTGGAGAACAACCTGTCGGAACTGTGGGCCATCCTGGACTGGACCACACCGGGGCTGCTCGGCCGCCTCGGCACCTTCCGCACACGCTATGCCCAGGCCGTCGAGAGCGGCCAGGACCCGGCCGCCGCGGAACGACTCGCCCGGCTGGTACGGCCGTTCCTGCTGCGTCGCCGGAAATCCGATCCGGGTATCGCGCCGGAGCTGCCCCCGAAGACCGAGACGGACCACCCGGTATCGCTCACCGCGGAACAGACGGGCCTGTACGAGGCGGTGGTCCGGGAGGCGCTCACGGAGATCTCCGGCGCGGACGGCATGGAGCGGCGGGGAATGATCGTGAAGCTGCTGACGAGCCTGAAGCAGATCTGCAACCACCCGGCGCAGTTCCTCAAGGAGGACCGCCCGCGGATCGCCGGCCGCTCGGGGAAGCTGGAACTGCTGGACGAGCTGCTCGACACGATCCTCGCCGGGGAGGCGGGCGTGCTGGTCTTCACCCAGTACGTGCGGATGGGCCGCCTGTTGGAAGACCACCTGGCCTCGCGGGGCGTGCCTTCCCTGTTCCTGCACGGCGGGACCTCCGTCAGCGGCCGCGAGGCAATGGTGCGGCGCTTCCAGGACGGCGAGGTCCCCGTCTTCCTGCTGTCGCTCAAGGCGGCGGGCACCGGGCTCAACCTCACCCGCGCGGAGCATGTCGTCCACTACGACCGCTGGTGGAATCCGGCCGTCGAGGCGCAGGCCACCGACCGTGCCCACCGCATCGGCCAGACCCGGCCGGTGCAGGTGCACCGGTTGATCGCGGAAGGCACCGTCGAGGACCGTATCGCCGCTCTGCTGAGCCGCAAGCGGGACCTGGCCGACTCCGTGCTCGGAGCCGGAGAGGGGGCTCTGAGCGAGCTGACGGACGCGGAGCTGGCCGATCTGGTGCGACTGCGAGGAGGAACGGTGTGACCCGGTACGAGGACGCACACGACCACGACCGTGCCGATGACGGCGGCGGTGACGCCGAGCGGACGTTCGCTGCGTTGCCGCCCGCGCGCGGGCGCGGCTTCGCGCAGACGTGGTGGGGCCAGGCCTGGCTGAAGGCGCTGGAGGACACCGCCCTGGACGGTCAGCAGGTACGGACGGGGCGGCGGCTCGCCCGCGCGGGTGCGGTCGGCGCGGTGTCGGTGCGGCCGGGACGGATCACCGCGATCGTGCGGGACCCGGACGGGACGGGTCATCGTGCCGACGTCCTGCTGGCCGAGTTGTCCGGGGCGCAGTGGGACCGGTTCATCGAGATGGCGGCCGCGCGGGCCGCTCATGTCGCGGCCCTGCTGGACCTGGAGATGCCTCCGCACCTGGTCGAGGACTCGGAGGCCGCGGGCATCGACCTGCTGCCCGGCACGGGTGATCTGGAGCCGGAGTGCGACTGCGGTGCCTGGGACCACTGCGGGCACACGGTGGCGCTGTGCCACCAGGTGGCCCGGCTTCTGGACCAGGACCCCTTCGTCCTGCTGCTGATGCGGGGGCGCGGTGAACGCGCCGTCGTGGAGGCGCTCCAGGCACGCGACGGCGGGGCTGCCGGGGCGGCGGCTTCGGCCCGGTCGCGGCCGGCCGGGATCGACGCCGCCGAGGCGTACGCCGCGGGCGTCGTACTGCCGCCCCCGCCCGCCCTGCCCGAGGTCCCCGAGATACCGGGGACACCCCCTTCCCTGGACACCGACACCGCTATGGATACCGACCTCGGGAGCGACCTGGACGCCAATGCCCAGCCTGTCCCCGCTGCCGTCGATCCGGCCGCCCTGACCTTCCTGATGTCCGCCACGGCGGCGGAGGCACGTCGACTGCTCGCCGACGCCCTGCGCCCCGGACACGGACAGCGGCCCGTGGCGGAGGAGCTGTCACCGGCTCAGGACGCGGTGCGACTCGCGGCGGCGCGTTCGACCGCGGACGAGCCCGATCCGCTCCTGCCGGCACGCCTGGCCGATGGATCGGGTCGCGATCCGCGGGTCCTCGCGACCGCCGTGGCCGCGTGGCGGCTCGGCGGCCCCGAGGCGCTGGCCGTACTGGAGGAGGAGTGGGCGGTCGGGGGTGAGGCGCTCGCACGCGCGCGGGCCGCTCTGGAGTCGGCCTGGGACGAGGACGAACGGCCCTCGCTGCGGGCGCGCGCCAACCGTTGGACCGTCGTCGGAGCAGCGCATCAGCTCCGCCTGGGCCGTGACGGCCGCTGGTGGCCGTACCGCGAGGAGGACGGCCGCTGGGTACCGGCGGGCGTGGCGGCGCACGACCCCGCGACGGCACTGGCCCAGACGGCACGTCCGGACGGGAGCGAGCCTCAGGAGCCTTGACCGCCCCGGCCGCCCTCACGCCTTCACTGCGCCGCATCGGCGACCAGGGACGGCAGCAGCGACGCAAGACCGTCAGCGTCGGAAGAAGCCGTCCTCCGGCGGTGGTGTGTCACCGGGCGCGGCCCGGGCGGCCGCGGGGTGCTGCGGGCGGCAGACCCCCGCGCCGAAGCCAGGGCAGGGCGGCTCCGTCCAGGATCGCGCTCCGTCCGCGACAGCGTGCGCGTGCGCCGCGCGTGCCACCGCCGCACTCACGCGATCCCGGACGCCTCCGCCGTGTCAGGCCCGGACGCCGAGGAGGTGGTCCATGGCGAGC
>NZ_BAABIG010000008.1:0-107701 GCF_039542605.1 Streptomyces ziwulingensis | reverse complement strand
GCCGACCCCGAACACCGCCCCGCCCCCACCGACCCCGCCGTCGCCCCCGTCCTCCCCGGCCGCCCCGTCGCCGACCGCCCCCAAGTACGCGCCCTCGGACCCCACGACGGCGAGAACGGCCCCCCCTGCCCCTGGTGCGCCACCCCCAACCGCGTCGACCGCCACTTCTGCGTCCGCTGCGCCATGCCCCTGGCCCCCCAGGACCGCACCACCGGACGCCTCCCCTGGTGGCGCCGCCTGTTCGGCTCCAGCAGCCGCGAAGCCCACTGGGCCGGCGACCGCCCCCGCCTGCGCCGCACCTTCGACCGCATCGGCACCTGGATCGCCGCCGCCGTCGCCATCACCCTGGTCGTCCTCGGCATCATCTACATCCCCGACGGCATCCAGGCCACCCGCGACCACTTCGCCAAACGCGCCCCCGTCGCCCCCGACCAGATCCGCGCCTCCCGCTCCTACCCGGGGCACAAACCCGCCCTCGCCTTCGACCGCATCAGCAACACCTGGTGGGGGCCGGGCGTGACCCAGTCCGGCCAGGGCGAATGGATCGAGGCCCGCTTCAACGAACCGGTCCGCCTGCTCGACGTGATCATCACCCCCGGCACCTCCACCCGCGCCCAGAAGCTCTCCGAGTCGGCGCTCCCGCACCGCGTCCAGGCGAAGATCACCATGAAGGACGGCACCACCAAGATCCGCGACCTGACCCTGGACCAGGCGTCCGGCGGCCAGCGCCGCGCCTTCCGCGTCGGCGAGGTCACCGCCGTCCGCTTCACCATCGAATCCGCCTACGGAGCCTCCGCCAGCAAGCAGGTGGCCATCGCGGAGATCGAGTTCTTCAACCGCTCGGCAGGCGACCGCGGCTGACCTCCACGACCCACGGAAAACGGTCCCCCGCTGTGCGAGCGGAGGACCGTTTTCCCTGCCGGAGCCCCCTGTCGGATTCGAACCGACGACCTACGCATTACAAGTGCGTTGCTCTGGCCATCTGAGCTAAGGAGGCACCGCGCGCCGACCGGGCGCGAGGGCTGCTCCACTGTACACAGAGCCGCTTTCCCCGAGCCACGGAGTTCGGGTGCCGGCCGGGCCCCGCGAGAATTCCGCCGAAGTTCACCCACCTCCAGCTACTGACAGACCAGGTGAACGCGGGGTACGGTCCTGAACCAGTTCACCTGTGTGGCCTACACCAGGCGCGAACCTCCACAACTGAACACTCACGGACACCACTGCGGAGTCATCCGCCGTGGCACCACCTTCCTACAACGGATCGTCCGGCACGTTCCTGCCGGTAGAAGGGGGCCCTCACCATGGCCACTGTCACGTTCGACAAGGCGACCCGGATCTACCCGGGTTCCACCAAGCCCGCCGTCGACGCGCTGGAGATCGACATCGCGGACGGCGAGTTCCTCGTCCTCGTCGGCCCGTCCGGCTGCGGCAAGTCCACCTCGCTCCGCATGCTCGCGGGGCTCGAGGACGTCAACGGCGGTGCCATCCGCATCGGTGACCGCGACGTGACGCACCTGCCGCCCAAGGACCGGGACATCGCCATGGTGTTCCAGAACTACGCGCTCTACCCGCACATGACGGTCGCCGACAACATGGGCTTCGCCCTGAAGATCGCCGGCGTGAACAAGGCGGAGATCCGGCAGAAGGTCGAGGAGGCGGCGAAGATCCTCGACCTCTCCGAGTACCTGGACCGCAAGCCGAAGGCGCTCTCCGGTGGTCAGCGTCAGCGTGTCGCGATGGGCCGCGCGATCGTCCGTGAGCCGCAGGTCTTCCTCATGGACGAGCCGCTGTCCAACCTGGACGCCAAGCTCCGCGTCTCCACCCGTACGCAGATCGCCTCCCTCCAGCGCCGGCTGGGCATCACCACGGTCTACGTCACCCACGACCAGGTCGAGGCCATGACGATGGGCGACCGGGTGGCGGTGCTGAAGGACGGTCTGCTCCAGCAGGTGGACACCCCGCGCAACATGTACGACCGGCCCGCGAACCTCTTCGTGGCCGGCTTCATCGGCTCCCCCGCGATGAACCTCATCGAGGTGCCGATCACCGACGGTGGTGTGAAGTTCGGCAACAGCGTGGTGCCGGTCAACCGGGACGCGCTGAAGGCCGCCGCCGACAAGGGTGACCGTACGGTCACCGTCGGCGTCCGTCCCGAGCACTTCGACCTGGTGGAGCTGGGTGGCGGCGTCGCCGGCACCCTGTCGAAGGACGCCCAGGACGCCCCGGCGGGCCTCGCGGTCTCCGTCAACGTCGTCGAGGAGACCGGCGCGGACGGGTTCGTCTACGGCACGGCCGAGGTCGGTGGCGAGACGCGGGACCTCGTGGTCCGCGTCAACAGCCGTTCGGTGCCGGAGAAGGGCACGAGCCTGCACGTCGTGCCGCAGCCGGGCGAGACCCACGTCTTCTCGACCTCCACGGGCGAGCGCCTCACCGACTGAGCGCCTCACCGACCGGGCGCCTCACCGACCGAGGCGGCCGGGCGGCTGACGCCGACGTTTCACCCAGACTGACGAAAAGGGCTTCGCGGCCTTGCCGCGGGGCCCTTCTCGTTGTCGACAAGTATCCCAACACAACGGACTTTTCGAGCAGTGTGCGTCAACCCGTCTCCCTTCCCGGGCCCCTTCCGCATCCCTCGAACCGGTGACTAAATGTCGCCAAATCATCACCGGGCGCTACCCTCACTCGCGTGAAGCACTCCGTGAAGCACTCCACCAACCGTCAGACGCGAAGCGGCCGGGGCCCCGCCCAGATGATCGGCCGCTCCCTCGCCTTCGTCCTGCCCGTCGTCCTGGTGCTCTCCGGGACTCTCGCGGTCACCCGGGTCAACTGGTCGGGCGATCCGACGAACTCGGTGCTGACCGCGTCGGACGCCTCCGCCCCCGAGGCGTCTTCGCCGGCCGCCGCCCGCGCCGCCCACGAGGTGTTGCGTGACCGGCTGCTGGCGGAGCTCCAGGAGGAGGACCCGGGCGTCGCCCTCACCCACCTCCAGGAGGCGGTGAACGACCGTCCGTCGCTGGCAAGGCACTGCGCCTCCCTCGCCCGCGCCCTCGGCCGCGCGGCGGTCCGCGTGTACGGCCCGACCCGCGCCCAGTCGTACTCCCGCCCCGTCTGCGACACCGCCTTCGCCTCCGGCGTCCTGGCGGCCCACCACTGACCCGCCCGGGTCCCGCGTCCACCCCCGGGCCCGGCGAGCCGCACAGCGGCGCCCAGGGCCCGGGGCCGCGCGACCACACCGCGCCCCGCGCCCCGGGCTCCGGCGGCGCGAGAGTCGGCCGGGACCTGGACCGGGACCCGTCGGGCGGCGGGCGCGCCCACGTAAAGTTCGGGCATGACCGATCCGAGCGCCGCGTCCCGTCGTCCCGTCCAAGCCGTCGTCCTGGCCGGCGGGCAGGGTTCCCGGCTGCGTCCGTACACCGACGACCGGCCCAAGCCGATGGTCGAGATCCCCGGCACGGGGACGCCGATCATCGGCCATCAGCTCACCTGGCTCGCCGAGGAGGGCGTCACGGACGTGGTGGTCTCCTGCGGCCACCTCGCCGAGGTGCTGCAGAAGTGGCTGGAGTCGGCCGAACTGCCACTCTCCGTCACCACCGTCGTCGAGAGTGAGCCCCTCGGCCGCGGCGGCGGCCTGAGGTACGCCGCCGCGCATCTCCCGCACCCCGAGCGCCCCTGGTACGCCACCAACGGCGACATCTGGACCCGCTTCTCGCTGCGCGACATGGCCGACTTCCACGCCGAGCGGGACGCCGTCGCGACCCTCGCCCTGGCCCGGCCGCGGCTGCCCTGGGGGGCCGTCAAGACGGACGGCTTCGGGCACATCACCGACTTCATCGAGGCGCCCCCGTCGACCGTCGAGATCAACGCGGGTGTCTACGTCTTCTCCTCGGCCTTCGCGGGGCTGCTCCCCGAGCGCGGTGACCACGAGCGGACCACGTTCCCGCGGCTGGCCCGGGAGCGCCGCCTGGCCGGTTTCCCGATCCCGCAGGGCTCCTACTGGCGGGCGATCGACACCGCGAAGGATCTCACCGAGGCGGCGAAGGAGCTGGCCGCACAGGGCCGCTGACACACGTCGAAGGGGTCCCGCACGGAAACACCGTGCGGGACCCCTTCGACGTGTGGGGGGGGTGGTCGGGGGCGTTATCCCAGGAGTCCGCCGACCAGGCCGGGTTCCCCGGGGGAGGTCGCTCCGCCGTCGCCGCCGGTGCTGCTCCCGGTGCCGGTGTTGGCCCCGGGTGGGGCGCCGCCACCGCCCGTCGCGGCACCGCCGCCGCCACCACCGCCCCCGCCGGTCGGTCCGGCGCTGGTGCTGGGTGCCTGGCCGGCCGGGGTGGTCTGCTGCGGCGGGGCCTGGCCGCCCGTGCTGCCCTGGGGCTCGGTCGGTGCGCCGCCGCCGGTGGTGGTACCGGTGTCGCGGGTGGCGTCCGGCGCGGTCGAGGCGGTGTCCTCGGGTCCGGCCGTTCCGGAGGTCGCGCTCTGGGTGGGTGAGGAGGTGGCCTCGGGGGTGCGGCGCTGCCGTTCGCCGGGTGCCGGCGAGAGCGGGGCGCCGGGCAGTTCGTTGCGCGGGGCCTCGCCGGGGCCGGGCACGACCACGCGGTCCGCGTCGCGGACGGCGCCGCCGAGCAGCGAGCCGACCAGCAGGGTGACGCCGGCGACGAGGAAGGTGACCAGGGCGCCGCGGCGCAGCACGTACCGGCGCAGCGCCCAGAGGTCGGCGCGGGGGCCGAGGCGGCGCCAGGCGCCGCCGGCGAGACGGCCGTCGACGGAGTAGACGGGGGCGCCGGCGATGATCAGCGGGGACCAGGCGGCGAGGTAGATGATGTCGGGCGCGTCGTAGACGGGGACGCTCTTCCAGCTCACGGTGAGCAGCAGCGCGGCGGAGAGGAACGCGCCGACGCCGGCGGTGACGCGCTGCCAGCAGCCGAGGACGGTGAGGACGCCCACGATGACCTGGAGGAAGGCGATGACGAGGCCGGAGCCGACCGGGTGGGAGAGGGCGAACTGGCGCAGTGGCTCGGCGACTTCCCAGGGGTGCAGGGTGTTGAGCCACTTGACCATGGAGCCGCGTTCGCCGCCGTCGAAGTAGACGGGGTCGCAGAGTTTGCCCATGCCGGCGTAGATGGAGATGAAGCCGAGGAAGACGCGGAGCGGCAGCAGGACCACGCCGAGGTTCATGCGGCGGCCGGGGTAGTAGGCGTGCCGGGCGGGGTCGTCGCTCGGGCGTCCGTCGCGCGACCGTACGGCCGTGGCGGCGTCGTCGTCTTCGTCTTCGTCTTCGGTGGGGTCGCCGGGGTACTCGGGGTACTCCGGGTAGGCGGCGTACTCGTCGTGGGTGTAGCCGGGTTCGTCGTAGGCGCTGCCGACGGTTGCGAGGTGCGGCAGCAGCCGCGTCCCCGCGTCGTCGTGGCCGGCGGTGCGCTGGGCGCCGACGACGGGTGTTTCGAGGGTCTGGCCGGTGAGAGCGTCCCCGTACCCGTCGTACTCGTCGTACCCGCCGTGAGCGTCGTGACCGGCATGGCCACCATGCCGGTCATAACGGCCGTAACCGTCGTAACGGTCGTAGCCCTCGTAGCCGTCGCGGCCCGGACCGCCGGTGGTGATGGTGCCGCCGGAGCTGCCGGGACCGTCGACGCGGGGGATGAACTGCGTGGCCCCGGCGTCGGTGGCGGCTTCCTCGGCGCCGGCCCGCACCGCTTGGAGCAGCCGGTGGGCGCCGGTGTCGTCGGGGTCCGACCGCCCGCTCCAGACGACCGCCCGGCGGCGCGCGGGCGCGCCGGCGGCGGGCACGCGGGCGGTGCCCTGGGTGGCGCTCAGGTGCCGCGAGATCCGCGCGGATCGGGTCCGCCCCGTCGAGGCACCCAACTGCACGCGGAAGCTCGCGTGGTTGACGACTACCTGGGCCGGATCGCTCGGCACCTTCACCATGCTCAGCGCGGGAGCGTCGTCGATTCCCGGCGAACGGTCGCCCGTGGGTGTGCGGGGTGTTCTGGTGTCCACACTCATCTAACCGAGTGACGTGTGGTTAGGACACTGCCTTGACCCGCCGGATGTGTCCGGACAGCGTCAAGATCATCTGGACCGTCCGCGACCCCCCGTACGGGTCAGCTCAGCACATCGAACACGTGTCTCAGGCACGCCTGCGGGCCGCCTCGTAGAGCACGATGCCCGCCGCGACACCGGCGTTGAGCGACTCGGTGCCGCCGGGCATCGGGATCCGCACCCGGTGGTCGCAGGTCTCGCCGACCAGCCGGGACAGGCCCTTGCCCTCGCTGCCGACGACGATGACGACGGGTCCGCCCAGTGCCTCCAGCTCGCCCACCTCGACCTCGCCGTCGGCGGCGAGACCGACGACCACGGCACCGGCCTTCTGGTACGCCTCCAGGGTGCGGGTCAGGTTGGTGGCGCGCGCGACGGGCGTACGGGCGGCCGCGCCGGCGGACGTCTTCCAGGCGCCCGCGGTCATGCCGGCCGCGCGCCGCTCGGGGACGACCACGCCGTGCCCGCCGAAGGCGGCGACGGAGCGTACGACGGCGCCGAGGTTGCGGGGGTCGGTGACGCCGTCGAGGGCGACGATCAGCGCGTCCGCGCGCTGGTCGTCGGCGGCGGCGAGCAGGTCCTCGGGGTGGGCGTACTCGTACGGCGGCACCTGGAGCACGAGCCCCTGGTGGTTGAGGCCGTTGGTCATCCGGTCCAGCTCGGGCCGCGGCGCCTCCATGAGGTTGATGCCGCCGCGCTCGGCGGCCAGTTGCAGCGCCTCCCGCACCCGCTCGTCGCTGTCGATGAACTGCTGCACGTAGAGGGTGGAGGCGGGCACGCCCTCGCGCAGCGCCTCGACGACCGGGTTGCGGCCGACGACCAGCTCGGAGGTGGACCGGCCGCCCCGGCCGCGCGCGGTGGGGCGGCGTACGGCCTGCTTCGCCTTGGCGTTGGCGACGCGGTTCTTCTTGTGGCCCTTGCGCATCTCGGCGGGGGGCGTCGGTCCCTTGCCCTCCAGGCCCCGGCGCCGCTGGCCGCCACTGCCGACCTGCGCGCCCTTCTTGCCGGACATGCGGCGGTTGTTAGCGGCCATGAGTACGTGTCTCGCTCTCTTACGGGTGCCCCCGGGTGTCCTCGCGGGGGTGTGACGTCTTATGCAGTGTGCCGCCCGGCGGCCCGGACGGCACACTTGATCATTCGGCCGGGTCGTGGGCGCTATCGGGAGCCGAGGCTCCAGCGTGGTCCCTGCGGGCCGTCCTCGATGGCGAGGCCGGACTCCGTGAGCCGGTCGCGGATGGCGTCCGCGGTCGCCCAGTCCTTGCGTCCGCGCGCCGCCTCGCGCTGATCGAGGACGAGGCGTACGAGGCTGTCGACGACGCCGTGCAGGTCCTCGCCGCTCTCACCGCCACCGGCCCAGCGGGCGTCGAGCGGGTCGAGTCCCAGTACGCCGAGCATGGCCCGCACCTCGGCGAGGCGCGCCACGGCGGCTTCCTTGTCGTCGGCGGCCAGCGCGCTGTTGCCCTGCCGGACGGTGGTGTGCACGACGGCGAGGGCCTGCGGGACGCCCAGGTCGTCGTCCATCGCCTCGGCGAAGGCGGGCGGCACCTCGGCGGCGGGCTCGACGGCGCCGCCGGCCAGCTCGGTGACGCGCTGCACGAACCCCTCGATCCGCCCGAACGCGGCCTCGGCCTCGGCGAGCGACTCCTCGCTGTACTCGATGGTGGAGCGGTAGTGCGGCGTGCCCAGGTAGTACCGGAGCACGATCGGCCGCCACCGGGTGACCATCTCGCTGACCAGCACCGAGTTGCCCAGCGACTTGGACATCTTCTCGCCGCTCATGGTGACCCAGGCGTTGTGCACCCAGTAGCGTGCGAAGGTGTCGCCGATGCCCCTGGCCTGGGCGATCTCGTTCTCGTGGTGCGGGAAGATCAGGTCGATCCCGCCCCCGTGGATGTCGAACTCGCTGCCGAGGTACTTGTGCGCCATGGCGGAGCACTCCAGGTGCCACCCCGGCCTCCCCCGCCCCCAGGGCGTCTCCCAGCTCGGCTCCCCGGGCTTGGCCGCCTTCCACATGGCGAAGTCCCGCGGGTCCCGCTTGCCGGTCTCGCCCTCGCCGGACGGCTGGCGCAGGTCGTCGAGGTCCTGGTTGCTCAGCGCCAGATATCCGGGCAGCGACCGTACGTCGAAGTAGATGTTGCCGTCGGCCTCGTAGGCGTGCCCGCGCTCGATGAGGCCGCGCATCATCTCGACCATCTCGGTGATGTGGCCGGTGGCGCGCGGCTCGTAGCTCGGCGGCAGGCAGCCGAGGCCGGAGTAGGCGTCGTTGAACGCCCGCTCGTTCTCGTACCCGATGGACCACCAGGGGCGGTTCTGTTCCGCCGCCTTGCGGATGATCTTGTCGTCGATGTCCGTGACGTTCCGGATGAAGGTGACGTCATAGCCGCGGTACGTGAACCAGCGGCGCATGATGTCGAAGTTCAGCCCCGACCGGACGTGCCCGATGTGCGGGGCGGCCTGCACGGTGGCGCCACAGAGGTAGATCGAGACACAGCCCTGCGTGAGCGGGACGAAATCACGGATCTGCCGGGCGCTGGTGTCGTACAGGCGAATAGTCACGGCTCCAGGGTAGTGGCCCCGAACCAGTGCCCCACGACCTTCTCGGCGGGGGGCATGCATTCGTGACAGAGGTGGGGGGGGAGATGGCGGGGGCCGAGCCCCCGGGGGGTGCAGGGGGCGCAGCCCTCGCCGGGGCCCGGGGCGGAGCCCCGGATCACCCCACCGAGACCACCAACGCCGTGGCGACCGCCATCAGCCCCTCCCCCCTCCCGGGAAACCCCAGCCCGTCCGTCGTGGCCCCGGACACCGACACCGGCGCCCCGGCCGCCTCGGACAGCACCTTCTCCGCCTCGGCCCGCCGCTTACCGACCTTCGGCCGCGCACCGACGACCTGGACCGCGACGTTCCCGATCCGGAACCCCGCCGCCCGCACGAGCCGCCCCGCCTCCGCCAGCAGCGTCACTCCCGAGGCCCCGGCCCACTCGGGCCGCCCCGTACCGAAGTGCTGCCCGAGGTCACCGAGCCCGGCCGCGGAGAACAGCGCGTTGCAGGCCGCGTGCGCGACCACGTCCGCGTCGGAGTGCCCGGCCAGCCCCGTTCCCGCGTCCTCCCACTTCAGTCCGGCGCACCACAGCTCACGCCCTTCCTCGAAGGCGTGGATGTCCGTACCGATCCCGACCCGCGGCAGCGCGAACCCACCCGGCGCGTGCTCAGAACCCATCGTTCAGCCTCCTGCGCGCGAGGACCGCCTCCGCCAGCACCAGGTCCAGCGGCCGCGTCACCTTGAACGCCTCCTCGTGGCCGGGCACGGCCACGACCGTGAGCCCGAGCTGTTCCACCATGCCGGCGTCGTCGGTCACGTTCTCCGTCACCGTCTCGTGGGCCCGTACCAGCACCCCCCGCTCGAACCCCTGCGGCGTCTGCACCGCCCGCAGCCGCGCCCGCTCCGGCGTGGCCACCACGGGCTCCGGCTCCCCCGGCGCACCGGCCGGGGCCACTTCCTTCACCGTGTCCGCGAGCGGCAGCGCCGGCACCACGGCGGGCGCGCCGCCCCGCACGGCCTCGATGACGGCGTCGACGGTGTCGACGGGGACCAGCGGCCGGGCCGCGTCGTGCACCAGCACGGTGTCGTACTCGGCGGGCAGCGCCTGGAGCCCGAGCCGTACCGACTCCTGGCGTGACTCGCCGCCGGGGACGACGAGGAAGTCGGTGCGCTCGGGCAGCGCGTGCGCGTCGAGGAGGCTCTTGACCTCGCCGGCTCCGTCGGGCGGCGCCACGACGACGACCAGCGAGACCGCGCGGGACGCGGCCATCGCGCGGATCGCGTGGATGAGCATGGGGGTGCCGCCCAGTGTGCGCAGCGCCTTGGGAGCGCCCGGTCCGAGGCGCACACCCCGGCCGGCGGCGGGGATCACGGCGGCGGTACGGGCCCCCGCGGCGGTCTGCGCGGTGGCTGCCGCGGGTGCGGGACGCGAATCGTCAGACATCGGTTCCTGTCAGGTTTGTGTGCTGGCCTGGCGTGGGTATGGCCTGGGAAGTGCCGGGCGCGACGCCTTGACCGGACCCTTTCCGTGACACTGGTCGAGCCAGCCGTCCGGGCCCGGCACACCAGGACTCGGGGGTGGTCCCTCGGACTCGGGGGCGGTCCCTCGGGAGTTGAGCGTACGTACCTTGTCCGGGTACGAACATGCCGCAGCGCCCGGCGACGGCAGAGACGTCATCGGGCACCGCGGCATTTCATGTGCTGACCGAGCGGGACTGCGCCTCGCGTCAGGAGGCGAGAACCTCGTCGAGCAGCGCCTCGGCCTTGTCCTCGTTGGTGTTCTCCGCGAGAGCCAGTTCGCTCACCAGGATCTGGCGGGCCTTGGCGAGCATGCGCTTCTCACCGGCGGAGAGTCCGCGCTCGCGCTCACGACGCCACAGGTCGCGTACGACTTCCGCGACCTTGATGACATCGCCGGAGGCGAGCTTCTCCAGGTTTGCCTTGTATCGACGGGACCAGTTGGTGGGCTCCTCGGCGTACGGCGCGCGCAGCACCTCGAAGACCCGGTCCAGTCCGTCCTGACCGACCACATCACGCACGCCGACGAACTCCGCATTGTCCGCTGGCACACGTACCGTCAGGTCGCCCTGGGCGACCTTCAGCACCAAGTAGGTCTTGTCCACGCCTTTGATCTGGCGAGTTTCGATAGCCTCGATCAGCGCGGCCCCGTGATGGGGATAGACCACGGTGTCGCCAACCTTGAACGTCATGTGACAGGTACCCCTTCCGTGGCTATCCAGGGTAACACGGAAACGGCGGCTTCTGAATGGTGTTTTCGCAGGTCAGGGCATATCTCGGGGCTTGACAACAGCAACAGGAACGTGCTGCGCGAGGCGGGCGGGAGAAAGAATTCGCAGGTCGGAGCGGCTGTCCGGGGCGGGTGAAACACGCCCGCCCTGCCCGCCCGTAGAGCCGGACGAGCGACTGAACATCCGCATATGTCCAGTTCCATGCGTGCGACTTCCGCTACTCCGTTCGGTGCCGACGACGTGCTTCCGGACGAATCCGAAATTGATCACGACACGCCCGCACCGCGCCACGGTGATCAATTTCCCGCCCCCGCTCCCCGATCCGTTCCACGCCCCCTTCCTCGATCCGTTCCCCGATCCGTTCCTCGTTCCGTCCGCACATTCCGCACGGAAAATACGAGGCCGTCGGGCGGAGTATCCCCGGCGTATGCCGGGTCTTCTTATCCGAATGGCGCTCACCCGGCCGGGTCAATGCGACTCGGGGGGCCGCCTGCCGGGTGAAGGTGGGGCCAGGGGGAGGAAGGAGGGGCTCAGGGGGAGGGTCGGGTGCGGCGCCGCACGAACGGCTCGGTAACCTGACATCGCTGACCATCACTTAGGGCGGCTTTATCCGTTGCCGCCGACCCCGTTCGAGTCAAGGAGTGCCGCCGCCGTGAGCAGCAGCCTTCGACGCGGCGCCCTCGGCGCCGTCGTCACCGCGTTCTCGATTCTCCCGCTCGCCGCGTGCGGCGCCGGCAACAACGCCCAGACCCTGGAGATCAAGCCGGACAACGCGGCGACGTCCGTCGGCGACATCAAGATCCAGAACGCGGTCGTCATCACCCAGCCCGACCTGGAGTCCACCGGCCCCGCCGCGGTCGCCGCCACCGTCTTCAACGGCGGCAGCACCGCCCAGACGCTGGAGTCCATCAGCGTCGACGGCACCGGCAAGACCGCCGAGCTGAAGCCGGTCAAGGGCCAGGACCTGACCGTCCCGGCCGGCGGCTCGCTGGTCATCGGCGGCAAGGACAACGCCTCCGCCGTGCTGCCCAGCAGCCGCGAGGCCGTCCAGGACGGCAACGCCCAGAAGATCACCTTCACCTTCAGCAAGACCGGTGACGTGTCCCTGAAGGCGTTCGTCGTGCCGGCCGAGCACTACTTCGCCGAGTGGGGCCCCAGCGACGTACCGTCGGCGTCCGAGGCCAGTGAGAACCCGGCGACGTCGTCCGCCTCCGCCGACGGGCAGACCTCCGAGAGGTCGCCCGGCGACACCGGCAGCGAGGCGTCCGAGTCGGCCTCCCCGTCCGGCTCCCCGTCCGCCGGGACGTCCGGTTCGGGCACCCCGACCGACGCGGCCTCGGCCAGCGCGTCCGCCGGCCACTGAGCCCTCGTACGGCACCGCACGGCACCGCGGACCCCCGCGGCACCGCACGACGCCCACGGCAGCGCACGACGCGCCACCACGCCGTACACATCCGTCACACGCCGAAGGGCGGGACCCGACCGGGGTCCCGCCCTTCGGCGTCGTACGGCAGGGCCGGTCTACGGCTCGAACTTGTAGCCGAGACCGCGGACCGTGACCAGGTACCGCGGCGCGCCCGGGTCCGGCTCGATCTTCGCGCGCAGGCGCTTGACGTGGACGTCGAGGGTCTTGGTGTCACCGACGTAGTCGGCGCCCCAGACCCGGTCGATGAGCTGCATCCGGGTCAGTACCCGGCCGGCGTTGCGCAGCAGCATCTCCAGCAGGTCGAACTCCTTGAGCGGCAGGTCGACCTTGGCGCCGGCGACGGTCACCACGTGCCGGTCGACGTCCATGCGGACGGGGCCGGCCTCCAGGGCCGCCGGGGTCACCTCCTCCGGCTCGCCGCGGCGGCGCAGGACGGCGCGGATCCGGGCGACCAGTTCGCGGGAGGAGAAGGGCTTGGTGACGTAGTCGTCGGCCCCTATCTCCAGGCCGACGACCTTGTCGATCTCGCTGTCCTTGGCGGTCACCATGATCACGGGGACGTTGGAGCGGCCGCGAAGCTGACGGCAGACCTCGGTGCCCGGCAGGCCGGGCAGCATCAGGTCGAGCAGGACGAGGTCGGCGCCGTTGCGCTCGAACTCGTCCAGCCCGTCGGGCCCGGTGGTCGCGATCGCGACCTCGAAGCCCTCCTTGCGGAGCATGTACGACAGGGCGTCGGAGAAGGACTCCTCGTCCTCGACGACGAGCACACGGGTCACGGAAGGACCTCCGGAGCGGGAAGCGTTTCGTACGGGGATGTTCGCGGGGATGCGGGGGACCGGCCGGTCTCTTCGTCGAGCCCGGGACGGTCGGTTCGGTGGGCGCGGCGGCCGGCGGAGCCCGCGTCCGGCAGCCGGAGAGTGAAGGTGGAGCCCTGGCCTTCGGCGCTCCACACCGTGACCTGGCCGCCGTGCGAGGCGGCCACGTGCTTGACGATCGCCAGACCCAGGCCGGTGCCGCCGGTCGCTCGGGACCTGGCCGGGTCGACGCGGTAGAAGCGCTCGAAGATGCGCTCCTTGTCCTTGTCGGAGATGCCGATGCCCTGGTCGGTCACGGCCACCTCGATCATGTCACCACCGGTGGCGGCGACGCGCCGGGCCGCTATGCCGACCCGGGTGCGGGCGGGCGAGTAGTTGACGGCGTTCTCGACCAGATTTCCGAGGGCCGCGGCGAGCTGGCCGCGGTTGCCGTGCACGTGCAGATCCGCCGTTCCTCCGGCGGCCATGGTGATCTGCTTGGTGCCGGCGGCGTGCCGGCAGCGGTCGATGGCCTCGGCGACGAGTTCGTCGACGCGGACCGGCTCGGCGTCGTCCAGCGGGTCGTCGTTCTGCACCCGGGAGAGGTCGATGAGTTCCTGCACCAGGTTGGTCAGCCGGGTCGCCTCGATCTGCATCCGGCCGGCGAAGCGGGTCACGGCCTCGGGGTCGTCGAAGGCGTCCATCACGGCCTCGGAGAGCAGGGAGAGCGCGCCGACCGGCGTCTTCAGCTCGTGGCTCACATTGGCGACGAAGTCGCGCCGTACCGCTTCGATACGGCGGGCCTCGGTGAGGTCCTCGACCAGCAGGAGCACCAGCCGGGAGCCGAGCGGGGCGACGCGGGCGGAGACCGCCAGGGCCTCCCCCCGTCCGGTGCCCCGTCTGGGCAGGTCCAGCTCGACCTGCCGTATCTCGCCGTCCCGCCGGGTGTCGCGCGCCATCTGCAGCATCGGTTCGACCGCGAGCTTGCCGCCCCGGACCAGTCCGAGGGCGTACGCCGCCGAGCTGGCCTTGACCACCTCGTCCGCCTCGTCGAGTACGACGGCGGAGGACCTGAGAACCGACAGGACGGTGTCCACGCCCGGCGGGAGCACGGGGTCCATGTGCAGCGAGGTGCGGGTCGGGCGCTTCTGGTCGCGCTCGCTCCAGCGGAACGCGAGCATGGCGATGACGCCGGTACACACTCCGGCGATCGCTGCCGCTGCGGCGACCGCCGCGTTCACGTCCATGCCTCCAGGTTAGGCATGGCCCGTGGTCGCACCCCAGCCATCGGAGTGCGACCTCGAACACTCGTCGCCCAGAGTTCACCTTGGAGCCAGTACCGGTTCATTTGAGGGGCCGGAAACGGACGCGTACGAGCCGGACCGTGGCAGCGTGGGACTGAGAACCCCCTAACAGGACGTACGAGAGGGAACCGAAGATGCGGGACGCGTACCACGAGGAACTGGATTCGATCGGCGACGGTCTGGTCGAGATGGCCCGGCTGGTCGGGTCGGCGATCGGGCGCGCCACGACCGCCATCCTCGACTCCGACCTGAAGCTGGCCGAGAGCGTCATCGAGGCCGATCAGAAGGTGGACGAGCTCCAGCACGACTTGGAGGCGAAGGCGATAACCCTGCTGGCCCGGCAGCAGCCGGTCGCGACCGACCTGCGCATCGTCGTGACGTCGCTGCGGATGTCGGCCGACCTGGAGCGGTCCGGCGACCTCGCGCAGCACGTCGCGAAGCTGGCCCGGCTGCGCTACCCCGAGCGGGCGGTGCCGCGGGACCTGCACGCCACCATCCTGGAGATGGGGCAGCTCGCGCAGCGCCTGATGGCGAAGGCGGCCGAGGTCGTCATCACCAAGGACGTCGACCTCGCGCTCCAGCTCGAGCAGGACGACGACGAGATGGACCTGCTGCACCGCACCCTGTTCCAGCACCTGCTGGACGACCGCTGGAAGCACGGCATCGAGACCGCCGTCGACGTCACCCTCCTCGGCCGCTACTACGAGCGGTACGCCGACCACGCCGTGGCCGTCGCCAAGCGGGTGGTGTACCTGGTGACCGGCGAGCACGCGGACGAGCTGCAGGGCGACATCCCGCCGGTGACGGGGGTCGACGGGGTCTGAGCCGGGGGGCGGGGCGGGCGGGGAGTGCCGGGAGCGCGCCGGAGTTGTTCGAACAGCGCGCCGCCGTGCGCCGTTGATGCGACCGCCGGACCGGGCATGGAATGGGCACAGGCACCAGCCTCTAGGAGCCTCTAGGAGGGTCCCATGGCCGAATCCCCCAGCAAGACGCCCGACCCCGCGCGGGAGCGCCGGACCGAGCGGGCCGCCGACACCAGGGAACTGCCGCTGATCGCGTCCTGCGGCTGCGGCTCGGGCTGCGGCTGCGGCTGCCAGTCGGGCAGTCCCTGTCAGTGCGGCTGATGGCGATGGCGTAGCACACCGTCCGATCCGAAGGGCCCCGACGCAACCGCGCCGGGGCCCTTCGCCGTGCTCCGGGGCCCCGGCGGGCGCAGCATGGAAGAGAAGAGGGAAAGAGAGAAGAGGGAAAGAGAGAAGAAGAGGGAGGTGCGGGGTCATGGCTCAGTTCATGGACGTCCACCACGGCATGCGGGGAATCACCGCGGACCAGTTGCACCAGGCGCACGAGGCGGATCTCGCGGTCGAGAAGGACGAGAGCGTCCACTTCGAGCGCGCCTGGGCGGACCCGGAGTCCGGCACGGTCTACTGCCTCTCCGAGGCCCCGTCGGCGGACGCGGTCCAGCGCGTCCACGAACGGGCCGGCCACCGGGCGGACGAGATCCACGCGGTGCCGCTGGCGGTGTGAGGCGCCGGCCGCACGGTCGTACGTCGTACGTGATCCGTCATCCGCCGTGCGTGATCCGTCATCCGTCATACGGAGTTGAGTACGGGTACTCACGACGTGGTCGCGACCCGGGCCGACGATGAAGCGGTACGCACGCACCACCCACACCGTCACGATCACGGGGAGATCGCCATGAAGAACGCCCGGTCGCACACCTTGGTCCGCCTGACCCTCGCCAACCCCGCCTCGGCGGCGTACCTCGCCCTGGTCGGCGTGGCGATGGCGGTGGCGGCCCTGCAGCCCCTGGTCGCCCCGGGCTCCGACGCCTCGATGATCTGGGTGTGGCCGGCCTTCTTCACCCTCCCGACGTTCGGCTTCTTCGCCTGGCTGGGCAGCGCGGCGGAGACCCCGGCCCTGCTCCTGACCGGCGGCATCGTCGTCTCGGCACTGGTGCAGTCGCTGATGCTGGGGGCGGCGTGGGAGTCGTGGCGTGAGCGGGGACGCGGGCGTCGGCTCGGCTCGGCTTGAGCGACCCGGGCGGTCAGCCCCGATGGTGAATCAGTCCACCCCGTTCTCCTTCAAGGGCCCCACACAGACCCAGGAGCGGTACACATCCCTCGCGGGGCAAGATGTACGCCACTCTTCGACACCTCGTTCACCGCGGCGGAGAAGCAGCACTTCCTCGGGCACCCGGGCGACCTGACGGCTTTCTCGACGGCCCATCACGATCGCGGTGTCTACTACTCCGCTGTGGTGCACCCCAGCATGAACATCCGACTCCGAGGGAACGCGCAAGCGCGACATCACTGACAACGGCAAGGGTTTCAGCGTTCATGGAGTACCGGCGAAGCCGCAGCAGATCTTCCAGCACTCCGTAAAGGGGCTCGTGGAGTGCGCTCCGCTCGGACAGGGCCGCTACAAGTGTTGAGCCACACCGAACGGCTGCCAGCAGGTCCTTTCTCACCCTAGGACTGCTCGGTCACCGGTCTCTCCATACGTCGGCGACCGCGTCGCGTCCGCATTTCAGTCCTTCACTCGGGCGCTTCCCGGGCCTGCGTCGAAGTCGTACTCCAACACATACGAGGCGGCGTCCAGGGTCATCTCGTTGACCTCGACGGGGCGGCCCTCGTCCGTGAACGCGGTGCGGCAGACGAGGATGACCGGCGTGCCGGCGGACATGGCGAGTCGTTCCGCCTCGTCCTTCGAGGGCATGCGTGAGCGGATCTCCTCGCGGAAGTGCACCGGCTCGTAGCCGAGTTCGGCGAGCCTGGCGTACGTGCCGCCCGGTCCGGTGTCTTCCTGGGCGATGGCGGACCCGGCCACCAGGGACAGGGGGAGGTGACTCGTCGCGAGCAGAACCGGTTTGCCGTCCAGCACGAAGCGGCGACGCCTCACGCAGGTCATCTCCTCGACGGCCAGATCCAGGACCGCGCTGATGCGGTCGGGCGCCGCCTCCTCCGACACGCTGATCCGGTCGACCTCGAGCGCCCGATTCTCGATCTCCGCCGACCAGATGGAACGGCCGTTGCCCCACCGGTCGCGAGCCAGTCGGTCAATGCCACGGCGTCGAAGCGGGCGGAAAGCCCGGACGAACACGCCGGCGCCCTTGCGCGCTTCGGCGATGCCTTCGTCCCGCAGGACGCTCAACGCCTGCCGGGCTGTCATGCGGGCCACGCCGTGCGTGGTCATGAGGTCGTTCTCTCCCGGAAGCCGGTCGCCGGGGCCGTACCGGCCCACCTGGATGGCCTCGCGCAGGGAGTCCGCAATCCGCTGGTACTTGGGCCGACGGTCGTCGTCGGTAGTGGCCATCGCGAGACCCCCTCTCCTCACCTGTCTAGACACCTTAGGCCATAGGTCGGGCACCCGCTCGCTGCGCGTAGCCGACGCCTCCCTGCCCGACGGGGTTTCCACATGCCAAACTTGACATCTCTAGAGATGTGGCGGACCGTAAGGATGTCTAGAGAGGCCGGTCGAGCGCTGGCCTGGACGGCGACGGGATCACTGCATGCCGTCGCATCGAATTCTCGGACAGCGGCAAGGAGTGAGCGCGGATGACCTTCGTGATCGATCGGTATCCCTGCGAAGAGTCACCCCGGCTCGGCGCGATGATCCTGCTGCCGACGGCGGAGTCCGTCCCCCGGGCCCGGCGCTGGTTCCGGAAGTTCATCGCGCCGTACAACCCCGCCTGCTCGGTCGGCGACTGCACGCTGATGATCTCCGAGCTGGTGACCAACGCCATCCTCTACGGAAGGGCGGACGAGGGGTGGTGCGTACGCGTGGAGTGGTTCCGAGAGGGGACCTCGCTGCGCGTGGACGTACACAATCCCGGTTTCCCGGCGAATGTACGCCTGCGTCGGCCGGACGCCGACGACGCTCACGGGCGTGGACTGCTTCTGGTCGACGCCATCGCCGAGTCGTGGCACTCCGGGCCCAGCGCCTTCGGCGGGACGGTCGTCTCCTTCGTGGTGGCCGACGCGTGGCCCGCCTGAGCTAAGTGTGGGCACCACGTTGCGGCGCCGCCGGCATTGACCGATCTGTCGTCGGCGCTGGGCTCAGCCGTGAACCGGGACCGTGTCCACCGTCACCCGAAGTCGGACTTCATGGCCTCCCCGGCGGAGCCGGTCACCGCCGGTCCGGTCCCTTGTGCCGCTTCGGCCGTCGGATCCGTGAACGTCAGTGTGCGGGCGGTGCCGAGCAGGATCGAGCGGTAGTCGTCGGCGAGCCCCACCGACGAGGTCACCATCTGCACGGTGACGATCGATGACGTGCGGGGCTCCGGTACCGCCACGGTGCCCTGCCAGACAGTTCCCTCCAGGGGCCCCTGCCGGCCTTCGGGTGGGACGCCGGGTGCGACCGTCGTGCGTACCCGTTCCGTCAGGAACCCGATCCCGGAGGGCAGTTCGACGGGTTGCAGACCGTTCCTCGACCCGTCTCCCGCGTGGCCGGTCACCATGCCGGCGAGGACGCGAACGGGGTTCGCGCCTTTCGAGGAGATGGCTGAGATCGTGAGAACCGACAGCGATGCCTGCCCGTCGGCGCCGGGATGCATACCGAGTGCGTAGACGGCCACCGGCTGATTCCGCAACAGCAGTGCGGTCAAGGCGTACAGGCGGAACGTCTGGTCGGCCCGGTCCCGGGCGTCCTGGGGAAGCCCGCCGACCTGTCGGGAGAGTTCCGCAACTCCCTCCTCCGACGGGTGGAAGTCCAGTTCCAGGTAGCCATGGGGGAGCTGGTACCAGAAGTTCGGCTTCGTTTCGGTGTCCTTGGCCGCGGCGCCGAGGTGGTCGTTCACAGCCTGATGCTCCCTGCGAGTTCAACGAGATCGGTGCCGAAGGTCCCGAGCGTGCCTGCTGCGCCGGAGAGGGCCACGCCCGCTTTGGTGGCCTCTGTCGAGTCGTGGCCGATGCCGTCGTCCGGGAGGAGGCCGGCGGTCTCCACCGACGAGACGGTGTTCGCCGTCGCGTTGAGACCGTTGAGGGCCCAGTCCCGCACCATGCTGGGGCTGGTGGCGGTGTCCACGGCACGGTTCCAGTTCACGGCCTTCACTTCACCGGCGAAGGAGGTGACCTTCGAACCCAGTGACATGGCTTCACCGCTTTCCCTGGCGACCGCCGCCGCGAGACCCACTTCGCTGCCCGCTCGGGCGAGCATGCCGACACCGGGGACGACGCCCAGGGTGTCGCCGACGACCGAACCCCATGCGGTCAGGCCCGCTTTCCACCCGTGCTCGCCCATGAGCGAGTCCCGGAAGTCCCCACTCGAAAGGTTTTTGCCCAGTGCGGCGGCGCTGGCCACGATGGCGATGGCGGCGAAGGCAGGAGCAAGGGGAGTCGGGAAGAGCGCCAGCAGCCCCGCGATGGCACCGATGGTGCCGGCATGGTCCAGCAGGAACTGCCCGGCCCCCTTGAGGGCCTCCCCGATAGCCTCCAGCGACCGGCTCAGCCAACCCGGCTCCTTGGGGGCCAGTTTGTCGTCCGCCTCATCGAGTTTCTGGGCGACGGTTACTGCTTTCCCCCTGTTCTCGTTCTCGAGCCTACGGGCCTTGGTGAGGACGTCCTGGTAAGCCTGGTTGGCGTTGTCGACCTGAGTGGTCGCCGCGTTCAGTGAGCGCTCGGCCGCCCGCAGGCGCGCCGTCGCGGCGTCGGCCTCCTGCTGACTGGGAAACTGCCTCCCGGCCAGTTGAAGGTCAGGGTGGCCGGCGGCATCGTCATGGTGTCGCTTCGCCTTCTCGGCCGCGGCCTTCTTCTCACCGGCTTCCTCGTCGTACTTCTTCGCCAGGTCGCGATGGGAGGAGAGATCGCCGTTCCAGATGTCGAGCCACGCCGCGGCCTTCTCGAGCGAACGAGCGGCGTTTCCCATGTACTTCGGCAGCTCGCCGTCCAGAGCGTCCCGGAATGCGTCCGCCGCGTCGCCCTCCCAGTGCGCACTCTCCCCGAGCAACTTCTCGATCTGACGATGGGAGTTGTCCAACGCGCTCGCCGCAGCCTTCACCTTCTGTTGCAGCGCGGCGACTTCGGCGGGAATGCCGGGAACCGGATTCCAGCCAAGATTGGGGTACGGGTTCGCCGCCATCACTTCTTCCCCCCGGCACCGGACGTGGCCGATTCCGCCATCTGCTTCAAGGTCTTTTCGAGATTGTTCTCGAATTCCTCATAACTCAGTTTGTTGGCCTTCACGCCCTCACTGATGGCGCCGATCATCTCACCCAACTGTTCGGACCCGTACTTCCATCTCTCCTGGAAAGCGTCACAGGCCTCGTCCAGTCGCGCTGTACCGATCTCGGCGCTGCGGACGTGCGACAGCGCCTTACGTGCCTCGTCGAGATCCTTCGTCGCCTGCTGCAGCGACTTGACGAATCGATCCAACTGATCGATGTCGACCTTGAAGTGGTCCCCCACCGTTCGCTCCCCTAGTGACGAAAGAGAAAAACTCAGGACAACGCGGACAGAACGACTCCTCTTGCGTTGTCTGGCCGGGCAGCAGCTTATATATCAGTAGAGTGGTGTGTCGATCACAGTTCCACGAGCCTTCGAATACATATGCGAGGAGAACTTGTGAAAGAGAGCAGTGCGGGTCTTCCCTCCTTCGACAAGCACGCTGCGCAAGCTGATCAGGGCCCGGCGGATGCACCGACGCCCCTGCACAAGTTCGCTTTCGAGCACCCTGAGACTCGGGCGGCTTGGGAGAGGGCCCGCCGCAAGACGAAGAGAGGGGGCTGGGTCTGGCACTTCCTGTATGCCCTTTCGTGGGTGGCATACATCATCCTCTTCGGGAATGTCTCAAGCGAAAACGCGAAGGAGCGAGCTGCTGGAGGCATTGTGCTGGCGTCATTCGGCTACCTGTGTGTCATCTACCTGCGCCGCGACCTGATGGCGTCTGTCAAGCGCATCCGGCGGGTCCTTGAGCAGCACCCCTGGCAGCCCATCTCCGCAGCGCACAGACCTGACGGCGTCAAGGACTCCACGGGCGTGCCCGTCCGACTGCGGTACCGCGAAGGGGAGGAACTGACCGGCCTCATGACCGCGCGGAGTCCACTCCACCGACGCCACTGGCCCGAGGAACTGGAGCACGGCGCCTGGTACGCCGGCGAGCCCCGGCGGGACGGCAGTGTCATGACCCGCGGTTTCGGCGTCCTCTCCGTCCCGGGCGGCGGCCAGTTGCTGGAGGTGTCGCGAGCGACGACGATCCGGCGGCGCAACGAGGCACCACCGGCCTGACCCAGGGCGGGCCCGAAGCTTCATTGAGAATGCCGTCACACCTGACGGCCCAGAGACGACCCCAGCTCACCGAAAAGCCCCCGCCCTGCCGAGAAACCGCAGAACGGGGGCCGACGGGCGTGGGGCTACTTCTTCTTGCCCTGGTTCTTGACCGCCTCGATCGCTGCCGCGGCCGCGTCCGGGTCCAGGTAGGTGCCGCCGGGGTTGAGCGGCTTGAAGTCGGCGTCCAGTTCGTAGGAGAGCGGGATGCCGGTGGGGATGTTGAGGCCCGCGATGTCCTCGTCGGAGACGCCGTCGAGGTGCTTGACCAGGGCGCGGAGCGAGTTGCCGTGGGCCGCGACCAGGACCGTGCGGCCGGTCAGGAGGTCGGGGACGATCTCGTCGAACCAGTACGGGAGCATGCGGACGACGACGTCCTTCAGGCACTCCGTCCGCGGGCGCAGCTCCGGCGGGAGGGTCGCGTAGCGCGGGTCGGAGAACTGGGAGTACTCCGCGTCGCGGTCCAGCGCCGGCGGCGGGGTGTCGTAGGAGCGGCGCCACAGCATGAACTGCTCCTCGCCGAACTCCGCGAGGGTCTGGGCCTTGTCCTTGCCCTGGAGGGCGCCGTAGTGGCGCTCGTTCAGGCGCCACGAGCGGTGGACCGGGATCCAGAGGCGGTCCGCCGACTCCAGGGCGAGCTGCGCGGTGCGGATGGCACGCTTCTGGAGGGAGGTGTGGACCACGTCGGGCAGCAGGCCGGCGTCCTTGAGCAGCTCGCCGCCGCGCGTCGCCTCCTTCTCGCCCTTCGCGGTGAGGTTGACGTCCACCCAGCCGGTGAACAGGTTCTTCTCGTTCCACTCGCTCTCGCCGTGGCGGAGGAGGATCAGCTTGTACGGTGCGTCGGCCATGGGTCCGAGCGTAATCGAACCGCGGTGGCGTCCGCGCGGGGCGCCCGGCGTACGGACGCCCCGGGACGGGTGTCAAACAAACGAGTGGCCTGCGACAACGAGCCCCGGGTAAGTTGTGCTCGCCCCTGCGGGCACTTACCTACAGGTCGATCGACCGCCCCGGGGGGCCCATGTCAGTCACCGGTGCCCGACGCGCCGTGCGGGGATCGTTCTCCGGTCTCCCGCGTGAGTTCTGGTGGCTGTGGACCAGCACCCTGGTCAACCGGCTCGGCGCCTTCGTCGCGACGTTCATGGCGCTGTACCTGACGCTCGACCGCGGTTACTCCGCCTCCTACGCCGGCCTCGTCGCCGCCCTGCACGGGCTCGGCGGGGTGATCTCCTCGCCGGCCGGCGGGGTGCTGGCCGACCGGCTCGGGCGGCGGCCCACGCTGCTCCTCGCGCAGACCTCCACCGCCCTCTCCGTCGCGCTGCTCGGCTTCGTGCGGGACCCGGCGGCCATCGCGGCCGTCGCCTTCCTCGTCGGCATGGCGAGCAGCGCCTCCCGGCCGGCCGTGCAGGCGATGATGGCGGACATCGTGCGCCCGGAGGACCGTATCCGGGCCTTCTCCCTGAACTACTGGGCGATCAACCTCGGGTTCGCCGTGTCGTCCATGGCCGCCGGGTTCATCGCCGAGTACAGCTACCTCGCCGGGTTCCTCATCGAGGCCGCCATGACGCTGGCCTGCGCGGTCGTCGTCTTCCTCAAGGTGCCCGAGTCCCGGCCGCCCACCAGGACGCCCACCGGGGTCACCGGGGTCATCGGGGTCACCGGGGTCACCGGGGCCGCCGCAGCGGACGTCCGGGTCACGCTGGGCACCGTGCTGCGCGACGGGCGGTTCATGGGCGTCGTCGGGCTGTCGTTCCTCGTCGCCTTCATCTTCCAGCAGGGGGCCGTGGGACTGCCGGTGGCCATGGGGCAGGCGGGGTTCAGCGCGGCGGACTACGGCCTCGCGATCGCGGTCAACGGCGTACTGATCGTGGTGCTCCAGCTCCCGGTCACCCGGTTCATCGAGCACCGCGACCCGCGCCGGCTGCTCGTGGTCTCGTCCCTGCTGGCCGGTTACGGCTTCGGGCTCACCGCCCTCGCCGGGTCGGTCGGCGTCTTCGCCCTGACCGTCTGCGTGTGGACGCTGGCCGAGATCGTCAACGCGCCCACCCAGACCGGGCTGGTCGTCCGCCTCTCCCCCGCGCACGGCCGCGGACGCTACCAGGGTGTGTACGCCCTCTCGTGGTCCGTCGCCGCCCTGGCCGCCCCCCTGTCGTCCGGTCTGGTCATCGACCGGTACGGGGCGGCCTGGCTGTGGGCGCTGTGCGCGGTGGTCGGCACGGTGGCGGGCGCGGGGTACGCGCTGCTGATGCGGCGGCTGCCGGCAGAGGCCGCCGTGGTCTCAGAGGCCCCAGTGGCCTCCGAGGCCGCTGCCGTCTCTGCGGTGGCGGCCGTACCCGAACCGGCGGCCTTGTCCGCTAAGAACCAGGTCAGCGGCGTCTGACCGGGCGCGGGGCACGGGACCTCAGGGATGCATCCGCGCTCCCTTGAGCACCTTGTCCACCGCGTTCTTCGGCCCGTGCACGGCGATGCCCACCACGTCCAGTTCCGCCGTCGTCACGGCCCGTACCGCCGCCCGGTTGGCGCGGTCGTGGCCCGTGGCGAAGAGGTCGGAGGTGAAGACCGCCCGGGGCAGCGCGCGGGACAGCGCCCGCGTGTGCGCGGCCTTCAGCGTCTCCTTCGTCCCCTCGAAGACGAGCACGGGCTGGCGGAACATCGGCAGGTAGCCGACGCCGTCCGCGTCCTCGTACGGCTCGCCGATCACCTCCGGCACCTGGCTGCCCAGGCCGCTGACCAGGAACGCGGTGACGTTCAGCCGCTGCCAGGTCTCCAGGTCCGCACGGAGCAGCACCGCGATCTTGGTGTCGAAACGGACGGGGGCCTCGGCGTCGCCGGCGACGGCGGCGGCGACGGCGACGGTGGAGTCGGTGGAGACGGTGGGGGACGTGATCGTGGTCGTGGTCTCGCTCATGGCACGAGCATGCCGACGGTCGCACCGCCCGGTCTTGTACGTTGTTTGCATGGCCGCGCGAGGGAACGAGACCGCCGTCTCCGCCTGGCGTCCGCAGGTCCCGGGCGTCGTGGAGGTCTTCCACGCGCGTTTCACCGAGTACGCCTATCCCATGCACGTCCACGAGGCGTGGACGCTGCTGATCGTGGACTCCGGGGCGGTCAGCTACGACCTGGACCGGCAGCGGCACGGCACCCCGCACGACACGGTGTCCCTGCTGCCGCCGCACGTCGCGCACAACGGCTCGCCCGCCACCCCCGGCGGCTTCCGCAAGCGGGTCCTGTACCTGGACGCCTCCCGGCTCGGCGAGGAACTGATCGGGCCCGCCGTGGACGGCCCCGACCTGCGTGATCCGGTACTGCGGCGGCGGGTCGGGCAGTTGCACACCGCGCTGGCCCGGCCCGGCGACGAACTGGAGGCGGAGAGCAGGCTGACGCTGGTCGGTGAGCGGTTGCGGGGCCATCTGCGGCCCGCCGACGCCCGCCCGCCGCGCCGCGACCCGGGCCTCGCCCGGCACCTGCGCGAACTGCTCGACGAGCGCGTCGTCCAGGGGCTCACCCTGGACGAGGCCACCGCCCTGCTCCCGGCCCACCCGGCCCACCTGGTACGGGCGTTCAGCGCCGCGTACGGGATCGCCCCGCACCAGTACCTGATGTCCCGCCGGGTGGACCGCGCCCGCCGGCTGCTGCTAGCGGGCCGCGCTCCGGCCGAGGTGGCCACCGCCACCGGCTTCTACGACCAGTCGCATCTGACCCGGCACTTCAAGAAGCTGGTGGGGGTGCCCCCCGGGCGCTACCGGACAGGTGCGGCGGGCGGGAGCACTCCTACGGCTCCGCCCGCCACGCCCCGCGCCACGTCACGCGCCACGCCCCGTGCCACGCGGCTCACTTGACGTCGACGTAGTCCCCGGCGGCCGTCGCGCCGCCCGTCGTGGAGGTCTCACCGAAGGTGTAGCGCCAGTAGCCGTCGGCGGACGCCTTGACCGTGGTCTTCAGCGCGCCCGCGGAGTTCGCGCGGACCGTCTTGACCGTGCTGTACGTGCTGGTGCCGGCCTTGCGGAACTGGAGCTTCGCCAGCTTGCTGCCGTAGCCGGTGTACGTGTGCGTCGCCCAGTTCGCGCGGGTGAGCTTGCCGGTCACGGTGAGGGTCTTGCCCTTGGCGACCGGCTCGGGCGCGGCGTTGACGGTGGCGCGGGCGGCCCGCTGGATGCGGGCGGTGGACAGCGCGTTCAGGTACTCGGTCTTGGGCTGGCCGTCGGAGCCCCACAGGCGGGCGGCGGCGCCGAGCTTCCAGGTGGTGGCGTCGGCCGTGGAGTCCAGGTCGTTGCGGGGCCTGAGGTACAGCTCGCCGTCGCAGTCCGCGGCGTGGGTTCCGGCGTCGTAGCAGGTGAGGCCGCCGAGATAGATGCCGCCGCTGTCGGCTGCCTTGGCGGCGCTGGTGCCGCGGTAGAGGAACGGGCTCACCTCGACGTCCGGCATGCTGTGCTTCGAGGTCCAGGTCATGTGGAAACTGACGCTGGGGTTCTTCGTCTCGCTGGTGCCCACCACGATGGGCTTGCCGTTGTTCACGACGACCTCCGACACGGTGATCCCGGTGTCGGCGGCCTCCGCGGCCGGCGCGGTGAACGCCGCCAGGGCGAGCGCTCCCGCGAGTACGGCCACGGTGCCGGTTCTTCCTGCGCGCATGCACGACCTCTTACTGGTGTGGGACTGGTGTGGGTGCTGAAATCGCCGCAGGTTAACAGGAGGCGGACGCGAAGGAGTTGACCGGCCCCGGGGCGGACGCGCGGTGGACGGTCAGTGCGTCGGGCGGTTGATCAGCGGCAGGAACGCGTCCAGGTTCCGCGTCGACTCGCCGCGCGCCGTGCGCCACTCGTACTCCTTGCGGATGGCGCTCGCGAAGCCCAGTTCCAGCAGGGTGTTGAAGGCCCCGTCGGCGGCTTCCAGGACCTGGCCGAGGAGGCGGTCGATCTCGTCGGGGGTGACGGCGGCCAGCGGCAGCTTGGCGGTGACGTAGATGTCGCCGAGGCGGTCGACGGCGTAACCGACCCCGTACAGCTTGAGGTTGCGCTCCAGGAGCCAGCGGTGGACGCCCGCCTCGTTCTCGTCGGGGTGGCGGATGACGAAGGCGTTCAGGGAGAGGGAGTGGCGGCCGACGAGGAGGGAGACGGTCGTGGCGAGTTTGCGGGTGCCGGGGAGGGTGACGACGAAGTTCCCCGGCCCGGGGGTCTCCCACTCCAGTTCGGCGTCGCGCAGAGCTTCCTCGACGACGACACCTGCGGCGGTCTGTGCGTCAGCCATGGTGGGAGGGTACGCGACGGCGGTGGGCCTGCATCGCGGCCGTGTACACGTCGGCGGTGGCGGCGGCGGCCGTGTCCCAGCCGAAGGACTGCGCGTGCCGGGCGGCGGCGGCGCCCATCCGGGCCGCGAGGTCCGGATGGTCGGCGAAGTCGCGCAGCACGCGCGCGTAGGCGGCGGGTTCGTGGCCGTCGACCAGGAAGCCGGTGTGGCCGTCGCGCACCGCGACGGGGAGGCCGCCGACCGAGGCGGCGAGCACCGGCGTACCGGCCGCCTGCGCCTCGATGGCGACCAGTCCGAAGGACTCGCTGTAGGAGGGCATGACCAGCACGGACGCGGCCCGGAACCAGTCGGCGAGCTGCTCCTGCCCGACCGGCGGGCGGAACCGTACGACATCGGCGACGCCGAGCCGCGCGGCGAGCTTCTGCAGCCCTTCCGGCTTGGCCAGGCCGCTGCCGCTGGGGCCGCCGACGACGGGGACGACGATGCGGGAGCGCAGCTCGGGCCGGTCGTCGAGGAGGACGGCGACGGCGCGCAGCAGGATGTCCGGGGCCTTGAGGGGCTGTATACGGCCGGCGAAGAGCGGGATCAGCGCGTCCTCGGGCAGGCCGAGGCGGGCCCGGGCGGCGGCCCGGCCGTCGGCGGGGCGGAACCGTTCGAGGTTCACGCCCGGGTGGACGACGGCGACCTCGGCGGGGTCGGCGGCGTAGTGCCGGACCAGTTCGGCGGCCTCCTCGGCCGTGTTGGCGATCAGCCGGTCGGCGGCGGCGACGACCTGGGTCTCGCCGATGACGCGGGCGGCGGGTTCGGGGGTGTCGCCGGCGGCCAGGCTGGCGTTCTTGACCTTGGCCATGGTGTGCATGGCGTGCACCAGGGGCACGCCCCAGCGCTGGGCGGCGAGCCAGCCGACGTGCCCGGAGAGCCAGTAGTGCGAGTGGACGAGGTCGTAGTAGCCGGGGCGGTGGCCCGCCCACGCCTGCATCACGCCGTGGGTGAAGGCGCAGAGCTGGGCGGGCAGCTCCTCCTTGGCGAGGCCCTCGTAGGGGCCGGCGTCGACGTGCCGGACGAGGACACCGGGGCTCAGCTCCACGGCCGGCGGGAGCGCGGCGGCGGTCGCGCGCGTGAAGACCTCGACCTCGATGTTGAGCGCGGCCAGCCGCTGCGCCAGCTCCACGATGTAGACGTTCATGCCGCCGGCGTCGCCGGTGCCGGGCTGGTGGAGCGGGGAGGTGTGCACGGAGAGCATGGCGACGCGGCGGGGCCGGCGGTGCAGCCGCAGTCGCGCGGGGGCCACCGTGGAGCGTCGCCCGAGCCTGCTGGCGTAGTGGCTCACAGGGCGTTCCTCCTCGCTGCGGGCAGGCCGGAGGGCACTCGCCACCCTCCAAGGTGGTGCAACGCCGGAGCACTGTGCTCCATTTCCGGTTTCCCCGCCTTTGCCGAATCATTACCGCAAGTCGCTCAACCGTTCGAGGAGGGGAAGGGTCGGGGGGACACCCCCCTGGAGCCTTGGAGCCTTGGAGCCCTGGAGCCCTGGAGCCCTGGAGCCCTGGAGCCCCAGGGGGTGGCCGGCGCCGCATACCCTCGTACGTATGCCAGCCCGCGCCGCCGTGACCCGCCCCGTGGGGACGGTCACGCGCGGGACGACCAACCCGAACCGGCTGCGCCGCATGGACCGCTGGATCGCGGCCGTGCACGGCGCCGAGCTGCGCCGCGCCGACGACCCCCTCGCCGTGGACCTCGGTTACGGGGCGGCGCCGTGGACGGCCGTCGAGCTGCTGACGCGGTTGCGCGCGGTCGCGCCGCGCGCACGCGTGGTGGGCGTCGAGATCGATCCGGCGCGGGTGGCGGCGGCCGAGCCGTACGCGCGCGAGGGCCTCGCCTTCCGGCACGGCGGCTTCGAGATCCCGCTCCCCGGGCCGCCGCTGCTCGTACGCGCGGCGAACGTCCTGCGCCAGTACGACGAGGCCGAGGTCGCCGCCGTCTGGCGGCGGCTGTGCGCGCGGCTCGCGCCGGCCGGTCCGCACTCGCGCGGCGGCCTGCTGGTCGAGGGCACCTGCGACGAGATCGGCCGGCGGCACGTGTGGGTGGCGCTCGGCCCCGAGGGTCCGCGCACGGTCACCTTCGCCACCCGGCTCGGCTCCCTCGACCGCCCTTCGGACCTGGCCGAACGGCTCCCGAAGGCACTCATCCACCGCAACGTCCCCGGTGAGCCGGTCCACGCCTTCCTGCGGGACTTCGACCGGGCCTGGGCCGCCGCCGCGCCCTACGCCTCCTACGGCGCCCGCCAGCGCTGGGCACACGCGGTGCGCGATCTCACCGCCGACTGGCCGGTGACGGACGGTCCGGCGCGGTGGCGGCAGGGCGAGGTGACGGTGCGGTGGGAGGCACTGGCCCCGCGCGACCTGCCCGGCCTCTGACCGCGATCCGCGGGGCGAAGGGGAAAAGAATTGCTTCTGTCTGCCTCTGACGGACTCTGTCGCTTTCCGGACGGGCATGGCACGATCCCCCGGAGAGCGGAAGTTACCGGCGGTTAACCAGTTGGGGGGCAGGGGTTGTGGGACCCGGAAAGCGTGGCCTGATCACCGCGGCCGTGACCGTGGTCTGCGCGGTGACCGTGCTGGCGACACCGGGCATGGCGTTCGCGGACCCGAACCCCGTGCCGACCCGCTCGTCGGCCCCCACCACACCCATGGCCCCCGGCTTCCCCGCCACCCCCACGGCCCCGGCCGGCGTCCCGGACGGTTACGGCGACGGGTACGCGGACGCCGAGCTGGAAGCCGTACGCGAGCAGCTCGACCTGCTCTACCGGGAGGCCGCCGCCGCCACGGACCAGTACAACGCGGCCGAGGAGAAGGCCGAGCGGCAGTCCGCCGAGATCGTGGAGCTGGCCGGGAAGATCGTCGAGGGCCAGGAGAAGCTGGACGGCCTCCGGGAGCGCGCCGCCGCCGCCGCCCGCGCCCAGTACCGCACCGGCGGAATGCCCGACGAGGCGAAGCTGATGCTCAGCGAGAACCCGGCCGAGTTCCTGGACGGCTCGGGGCGGCTCCGCCAGGGCCAGCGCGCCACCAAGGGCCTGATCGGCGAAGTGACCCGCGCGCAGGACGCCTTGAAGACGTATGCCGCCGACGCCTCCGCCCAGTGGAAGAGACTGGAGGCGAACCGCGCGGCGAAGGCCACCGCCCGGAAGAAGGTCGAGAAGCGGATCGCGGCGGCCGAGAAGCTGGAGTCCGCGCTGGCGAAGGAGGAGAAGGAGCGCCTCGCCCGCCTGGAGCGGGAGGCCGCCGACCGGGCGCAGACCGCCTGGCTCGGCTCCGGCATCCTCGACGAACTCCGCGGCAGGGCCACCGCACAGGGCCGGAAGGCCGTGCGGTACGCCACGGACCAGATCGGCAAGCCGTACGTGTGGGGCGCCGAGGGGCCGAAGTCGTTCGACTGCTCCGGGCTGACCTCGCGGGCGTGGGCCGCGGCCGGCCAGGGCATCCCGCGCACCTCGCAGGAGCAGTGGCGGCAGCTCGCACACGTCCCGGTCGAGGACATGCTCCCCGGTGACCTGATCATCTACTTCGACGACGCCAGCCACGTGGGGATGTACGTGGGTGACGGCCAGGTCGTGCACGCCCCCCGCCCGGGGCGGACGGTCACGCTCGCCGGGGCGGGCACGATGCCGATCCTCGGCGTGGTGCGGCCCGGGGTCTGACGGCGGGCGCGGCCAGGGGTGTGACCGGCCCCACCCTCCGGGCGGCGCGCGCGTGACCTTCGTCATCCCCGCAGCCCGGCCGGGCTGCCCAACTGCGGTACGTAAAGCGGCATATGACAGTGGTCGTTGGCCGGGTGGCGTGCCGCGCACCATTCCGCTGCCCGGCCCCCACCCGCTATGGTCCCCGTCGGTGGGTCGAGGTCCCTCGCCCCGCCATGCCCTCGGGGGGAGGGAAGGAACCCAAGACGATGTCCGTACCCGTACCGCGGCAGCGACCGGTCCCGGCCGTGGAGAGCGGTCAGGCGCAGGCCGCGCCCCTCGGCGGCGGCCCGTCCGTGGAACAGGCCCCGCCGCGCAAGGACAGTGACCGGGTCGCCGGGGACGACACCGGCAAGGACACCGCCACGGCCGCCGCCCCCGGGCCGGCCGAGAACGCCGCCCACACCCCCCTCACGCTGCTGCTCATCGAGGACGACCCGGCCGGCTCGCCGCTCGTGCCCGACCTGTTCGACCGGTCCGGCAGGCCGATCCGGGTCCGTACCGCGCGCAACCTCACCGAGGCCGAGCGGCTGCTGACCGACGACGTGCACTGCATCCTGCTGGACCTCGCGCTCTCGGCGCCGGGCCGCGCGGGCGAGCCGGACGACGACGAGCTGGCGGTCCTCAGGCACGTACTGGAGCTGGCGCCGCGGCACGCCGTGCTCGCGCTGACCGCGTCGACCGACGCCGAGCGCGGCGCCGAGGCGGTGGCCGTGGGCGCTCAGGACTACCTTTCCCGCGAGGAGCTGGACAGCCGGCTGCTGAGCCGCGCGATCCGTTACGCCGTCGAGCGCAAGCGCTCCGACTCGGCCGAGCGGCGCCTGGCCGAGGGCAGGCTGCGCGCGCAGGAGAACGCCCGGCTGGAGCGCGGTCTGCTGCCGACGCCCCTGCTGGAGGGCTCCTCGCTGCGCTTCGCCGCCCGCTACCGCCCCGGCCGCTCGCGCGCGCTGCTCGGCGGTGACTTCTACGACGTGGTCCGCACCCCGGACGGCACCGTGCACGCGATGATCGGCGACGTCTGCGGGCACGGCCCGGACGAGGCGGCGCTCGGCGTGGAGCTGCGGATCGCCTGGCGGGCGCTGACCCTGGCGGGGCTCTGCGGCGACCAGCTCCTGGGCACGCTCCAGGAGGTACTGGAACACGAGCGCGCGGACGACGAGATCTTCGCGACACTGTGCACGGTGGACATCACGCCGGACGGCCGCCGGGCCGGCCTGTGCCTGGCCGGTCATCCGGCGCCGCTGGTCGCCGTGCCCGGCCTGCCCGCACGGCTGCTGCCGTACGACAACAACGGCCCGGCGCTCGGCATGCTGCGGGGCGCCCGCTGGCCGCGGACGCAGGTGGAGCTGGGGCCCGCGTGGAGTCTGATGCTCTACACCGACGGCCTGATCGAGGGCCACATCGGCCAGGGCCGGGAGCGGCTCGGCCAGGAGGGCATGGTGGAGCTGGTCCGCCGCCAGCTCTCCGAGGGGCTGCGCGGGGAGTGCCTGCTGCGGGCGACCGTCAACGAGGTCCGGGCCCTCAACGGGGGCGAGCTGGCCGACGACGTGGCGGTCGTCCTGCTGGACCGCACGCCCTGAGTACGCCCCCGCGATCGGTCCGGCCGCGAGCCCGCGGCCGGGTGCCCGGGTATCCGGTTGCCCCGGTGTCCGAGTGACCGGGTGCTTCAGCGACCGCCGTTGTACGGCCCGTAGGGGCCGTCGCTGCTGGAGCCGCGGCGCGTGCTGCGGCCGCCGCCCGGCAGGCCGCGCAGCGCGGGCCGTACGTCGACCATGTACACGATCGTCGCGACGAGGCCGATGATCGGCAGGAACGACAGGATGTTGAAGATCAGGTTCACCACGAAGGCGAGCCCGAGGATGATCAGCCAGAACGGCTTGGTCTTCTTGTCGGCCGCACGGTAGGCGTCCTCGCGGCGCGTGGCGGCGTCGATCAAAGCGAAGCCGCTGAAAACGATCAGGGCGATGCTCAGCAGCCACATGAAGCCCGCGAACCCCTGCATCAGCACAACGTCCACCACCAGACTCGGTCGTCCTTACGCGGTCACCGTACCCGGAGAACGGGCCGGGCATCCCAGAGGTGCCCGGCCCGCCCGCGGGTCGGCCGTTCACATGCCGGTCACTCGGCCGGCGGCGGCGTCTTCTTCGCGGTGGTGCCGTTGGCGCCGGACTTCTTCACCGCGGCCCTGCGCGGGGCGGGGGCCTTCTTCGCGGCGGGCTCGGTCGCGACCACCGGCTTGTCCTCCGTGACCTCGACCGGCTCGCGCTTCGGCTCGACGGCCACGGCCAGTTCCTCGACCTCCCCGGCGATGTCCTCGATGCCGTCGGCGGCCTGGCCGCGCCAGGTGCGCACGGACCGCTCGCCGTGCTCGGCGACCTTCTCGTAGGTCTCCCGGGCCCGCACGGCGTACTCGGCGGCGACGCCGACCCCGCGCAGCGCGAGGTCCTGGGCGCTCTCGCCGAGCTTCTTGAGGTCGGTGTCGAAGGAGCCGATGAACTCGTTGACCCGGGCCTGGAGGGTTCCCTGGGTCTCCTTGACCCGGGCGGCCGCCTTCTCCTGGACGGCCTTGGGGTCGGTGTTGCGCACGGCCTCGATCCGGGCCGGCGCCTCGGTACGCAACTGTTCCACCAGGACGGGCACCTTCTTGGCCTGCTGCCAGGCGAGATCGGCGGTGCCCGCGGCGAAGAAGAGCGGCGTGGGGTCGCTGAGGGTCTTGCGCAGGTCGTCGGTGATGGCCATGGTGACGGTCCTCCTGGGATCACGTTCGGCTGAGGGTGAGGTGTGCGTCGGCGTGCGCCGGCCGGTCGGGGTGGCTATCCGGCCGGGCGTCGGGGGTCGGCGTCGTCGCCGCCGCCGGTCGTGCGGGTACGGGGGCGCGCGGCGGTGGTGCCGTCGGCCGCGCGCAGGCCGGCTATCGAGGTGCCGCCACCGGAGACCCCGTCGGGAGTCACCTCCTCCGGTCCGCTCCCGAAGCCGTTCTCCTTGCGGAAGGACTCGTAGATCTGGAGCAGCACCTGCTTCTGCCGCTCGTTCAGCGTCGGGTCCGCGAGGAGGACGGCCCGCGTCTCCACTTCGTCCCGGTCCCGCTCGGCGTCGAGGATCCCGGCCCGCACGTACAGCGTCTCGGCGGAGATCCGCAGCGCCTTGGCGACCTGCTGGAGCACCTCCGCGCTCGGCTTGCGCAGCCCGCGCTCGATCTGGCTCAGATACGGATTGGACACCCCCGCGGCGTCGGCGAGCTGCCGCAGCGAGAGCTGCGCGCTACGCCGCTGCTCGCGCAGGTACTCACCGAGATTGCCGACGTTGAGCGAGGCCATGCTTCCACGATGCCCGACTCCGCTAACTATTGCAAGCAAGTGCTAGCAGGTGCTTGCAGGAGTTCTCGCCACAGCTAGTGTGGCCTGAGCAAGATAGTTGTCACTGGAGCAGGACGACTGTCACCGCTCGGCTTGGCGGACTCCCGTGCAGGCAAGGACTGCGTTGGCGTCGTCGGCGAGGAAGAGCATGAAGGCCCACGTCCGGTCCGGTGAAAAGATGCAGCCGATCTTGACCTGAGCGGCTTCGAGCCGGGTGAGGATGTCGACGGTGGACGGCAAGGCGAGAGTCTCAGTACCTCGCTTCCTCGCACGTCGGAGACGAGCCGCGTAGATGCCGGCAAGCTCCTGGCTGGGAACGCTGCCGTCCCATACGACGAAGTCGCCTCCGTCGAGAAGCGCCGCTCTGGCGGGTTCGCAGGCCGTGGTCTGGTCGCCCAGCATTCCGACGAGTTCCGCCCGGTCCATCTGCCGTCCTCTCGCGTGCGGTCCCGTTATCTCAGTCGTCGAAGTGGAGCTCAGGTCGGGTCCAGAGGGTGAGGTCACTGCTGGTGGCGACCGCCAGGGTCAGGCCGGAGGGGGAGAATCCGGCTGCGCGGAGTTCCGAGTACTCGGAGTGGAAGATGTGCCACCACGTTCCTCCTGCCGGGCCTTTGTGGGACCCGCCGTCGGCGGAGAGGATGACGCGGTCGTGCGGCCAGTCAGGGCTGACGACGTCCAGGGTCCAGCCGTCCGGTGTGGTGCTGTGAAGACCGCCGCCGAAGAGACCGGCGATGCGCACCGGGGCGCCTGCGATCGGGCCGAGCCCGGGGCAGACGAGGTCCGGGTGGGCGTCGGGAGTGCTCGTTTCGAGGTCAGGGTCCCTGTCGCGGGCGATCTTCTCGCCGGTGACCGCGTCGAAGAGTCCGTGGCCGTCGCTGGACACGACCATGACGAGGTCGTGGCCGCTATCGGGGTGGACAGCGAATCCGATACCAAGGAGGCCGCCGATGGGAGTCCTGCGGTCCAGCACCGGCTGCCACGGCTCGGGTGCTGGCAGGACGGAGGCAGTGAGGTAGCGCTCGCGCAGCTTCTGCTGGTACTCCGTGATCAACTCGTCTCCTCGGTGCGATCCGCGTCGAGGGTCTCTCGCGCAGCGGCCCACGTCGACTCGAATTCTTGCCGGTGGCCCTGCTGATCGGCGGTGGCCTCGAGATCGGATGTACGCGCAGCCGATCGACGCGCACCTACACCCGACTCATGATCGCCTACGACACTGGCTGGGTGCTGGCGGCACTTGTCGGCGCCCCGATGGCATGGCAGGGCAGCAGCGCCGGGGGGGGGGAAGTTTGGATCGGGTACCAGACAGCCGCCCCCATCGCGTTCGCCGCACTACTGATCGCCGCCAAGCCGGCCCATACTGCCTCGGCATGAAGGAGACGACCGGCCCGTCCCCGTCTCGCTCAAAATGAGGCACCCCAGGTCGGGCACTCACCTGCCTCACCTTGAGCGAGGCCGGACACCTTCGGTCAGGACGGCTGGACCTTCGGTCAAGACGGCTGGACCTGGTCGAAGAGGGCGAGGGCTGCGGTGGGGTCGGGGCTCACCAGGCGTTCCAGGCCGGCCGTCGTGATCTTCGCCCATCGGGCGGCCCGCGCCCACATCCGTTCCTCGAAGGCGCGGACGGTCCCGTCCAGATCTCCGGGGCCGGTGGCGAGGGACTCGGCGAGTTCGGCGCCTTCCAGCATCGCGAGGTTCGCACCCGCCCCCAACGGGGGCATCAGGTGGGCGGCGTCGCCCAGCAGCGTCACCCCGAGGACGTGGGGCCAGGTGTGGGACACCGGCAGGACGTAGAGGGGGCGGTGGACGAAGGCGGCGCCGTGGCGAAGGAGGTCGAGGACGGGGGCGGTCCAGCCGTCGAACAGCGCCAGCAGACTCGCTCGCACGGCCTCGGCGTCGGCCAGGTCCATGTGCGTGTGCCAGTCCAGCGGCGCGCGGAACTGGGCGTACACCTTGACGTGGCCGCCGCTGTTGCGCTGGGCGACGAGCGCTCGGTTCACGCCGTACGCCGCCACGGAGCCGTCGCCGATCAGCGGGGCGAGGTCGGCGTGGCGGGTGTCGATGTCGTCCAGGGAGGTTTCGACCGAGGTGACGCCCGTGTAGTGCGGCGTCACCGACGAGACCGCCCGGCGGGTCCGGGACCAGGCGCCGTCCGCGCCGACCACGAGGTCGAACGTCTCCTGCCTCCCGTCCGCGAAATGGACCTGTACGCCGTCCCGGGACCCCGGCACCACCCGCGTCACGCCCCGCCCCCACTGGACGTCGAGGGGGCCGAGCAGCAGGTCGCGAAGTTGCCTGCGGTCGATCTCGGGGTTGGCCCGGTCGTCCGGACGGGGGCGCCAGTCGCGCAGGACCGTCCCGTCCGTGTCCAGGATGCGCATGGCCTGCCCCTCGGGACGGGCCAGCGCCTGGAACTCCGCCAGCAGCCCCGCCTTGTCCAGTGCCCGCTGACCCATCCCTTCGCGCAGGTCCAGCGTGCCGCCCGGCGGGCGGGCGTCGGGGGCGGGGTCGCGTTCGAGGACGGTGACGGGGTGGCCGTGGCGGTGCAGGACGCGGGCGAAGGTGAGGCCGGCCGGACCGCTGCCGACCACCGCGATGCGATGTCTCATGTCGATACACTGTATTGAGCTAATACGATGTATCGCAAGGGTACGGTGTGGTCATGACTGTGTGGGACCGACCGGAGCCGCCGGCTCGCCCCGTGCCGCTCGACCGGGAGCGGATCGTCGCCGCCGCCGTCGCGCTGGCCGACGAGGGTGGGCTTGAGGCGGTGTCGTTGCGCAAGGTCGGCGCCCGGCTGAACGCCGGCCCGATGCGGCTGTACGGATACATCGCCACCAAGGAGGAGCTGTTCGACCTCATGATGGACGAGGTCCAGGCCGAGATCCTCCCCGCGGAGCCGGCCGGTGACTGGCGGGAGGCGCTGCGGAACCTCGCCCACCGCACCAGGCAGGCCGCTCTCCGTCACGAATGGCTGGCCGACCTGCTCGGCGGCCGCCCGGCCTTCGGCCCGAACGGCCTCGCCGTGGCCGAGGCCACGCTGGCCGGCCTCGACGGTCTCGCCGACGTCGACACCGTCATGCGCGCCGTGGAGACGGTCAGCGCCTACTTCACCGGCGCGATCCGGCGCGAGATCACGTACCTGCGGGCCGAGCGCGCCACGGGCCTGTCCAAGCACGACTGGCAGCGCGCCTCCGGCCCGCGGATGACGAGGATGCTGGCCACGGGCCGCTTTCCCGCGCTGGCCAAGGTCGTGCACGACGGCACGGACGTGGACGCCGAGACCTCCTTCGCGACCGGCCTGGACTGGGTGCTCGACGCCGTGGCCGCCAGGCTCACCCCGCCGCCGGCGTGACACTCACCGGCACACCGGCACACCGGCGCACCCACTCACCGACTCACCCGCTCACCTTGGCGACGAACCCCGCGAGGTGGGTCACCGTCCGCTCGATCTTCTCCTCCAGGGTGAGCGACTCGGGCAGCCGGGCGCCCGGGCCCGCGTCCTTCAGTCCCCGTACGTAGAGGGAGCAGGCGAGATCGCTGCACAGGTAGGCGCCCACCGAGTTGCCCTGCCGCCCGGCCTTGCCGGCTCTGGGGGCGACCAGCAGGGAGACGCCGCCGGTGTGGGTGGTCAGGCACATCGAGCACATGCTGCGCCGGGCCTGCCCCGGCGCCGAGGCGGACGAGCGCAGGGCGACGCCTATGGCGCGGCCGTCCAGTTCGGCGACGAGGTAGGCCCGGTCGGGGGCCTGCGGATCACGCCAGCCCAGGTAGTCCAGGTCCGCCCAGGGCCGGTCGGCCAGATCGCGCGGGACATGGAGCCGCCCGGCCTCGCCCTTGGTGCGGTTGATGAAGGCGGCACGGATCTCGGGTTCGGTCAGCGGGTTCATGTGGGGCACGGTAATTTGCCTAAAGGCTTTAGGCAAACGCATACTTCTTTAGGCGCGGGGTGGGATGACCAAGGAAGACCGCAGACCAGAGGGAGAGCGACGACCATGGCGAGGGCAGGATTGACGGCTGAGCGCCTGATCCGGGCGGGCGCCGAACTGGCCGACGAGGTCGGGTTCGACCAGGTGACCGTCTCGGCGCTGGCCAGACGGTTCGACGTCAAGGTCGCGAGCCTGTACTCGCATCTGAAGAACTCCCAGGAGCTGAAGACCGGCATCGCGCTGCTCGCCCTGGCCGAACTCGCCGACCGGGCCGCCGACGCCCTCGCCGGACGGGCGGGCCGGGACGCGCTGACCGCCCTGGCGGACGTCTACCGCGACTACGCCCGGGAGCACCCCGGCCGCTACGACGCGGCGCGGCTCCGGCTCGACCCGCAGACCGCCGCGGCCAGCGCCGGCGTACAGCAGGCGCAGATGACAAGGGCCCTGCTCCGCGGCTACGACCTGCCCGAACCGGACCAGACCCACGCGGTACGGCTGCTGGGCAGCGTCTTCCACGGTTACGTCAGCCTGGAGCTGGCCGGCGGCTTCAGCCACAGCGCCCCCGACTCGCAGGAGTCCTGGACCCGCATCCTCGACGCCCTCGACGCCCTCCTGCGCAACTGGCCCGCGGCACCGCCGCCCGCCCCCTGACGGACGGGCCCCGCCCCCGCCCCGTGCCACCACCCCGTATCTCCGACGGACGGACAGGCCCCCTCATGCCCGACACCGAGCCCGGCTGGATCAGCACCCCCCTCACCGCGGACCTCCTGCGCGGCGCCCTCGACCTGGAACGCACCGCGCACGGCCTGCTCCCGCACCGGTTGCCCGCGCGCGCCCGCGCGCAGTGCGCCGACCCGCAGCTCGCCATGGCCGAGGCCCAGCCCGCCGGCGTACGGCTGGCCTTCCGCACCCGGGCCACCGCCGTCGAACTGGACACCCTGCCCACCAAGCGGGCCTACCTCGGCGCCCCGCCCCGCCCGGACGGCGTGTACGACCTGCTCGTCGACGGCCGCCCGCACGGCCATGCCACGGCGGCCGGCGGCAACACCCTCACCGTCGACCTGGCCACCGGCGCCGCCCAACACCACCCCGGTCCGCCCGCCACCCTCCGCTTCACCGGCCTGCCGGACCGCGAGAAGGACGTCGAGATCTGGCTGCCGCACAACGAGACCACCGAACTGGTCGCGCTGCGCACCGACGCCCCCGTCGCGCCCCGGCCGGACCGGGGCCGCCGGGTCTGGCTGCACCACGGCAGCTCGATCAGCCACGGCTCCGACGCGGCGAGCCCCTCGGCCACCTGGCCCGCCCGGGCCGCCCTGCTCGGCGGCGTGGAGCTGGTCAACCTGGGCCTGGCGGGCAGCGCCCTGCTCGACCCGTTCACCGCCCGCGCGCTGCGCGACACCCCCGCCGACCTGATCAGCGTCAAGATCGGCATCAACCTGGTCAACCTCGACCTGATGCGGCTGCGCGCCTTCGGCCCGGCGGTGCACGGCTTCCTCGACACGATCCGCGAGGGGCACCCCACCGCGCCGCTGCTGGTCGTCTCCCCGCTGTACTGCCCGCTGCACGAGGACACCCCCGGCCCCGGCGCCTTCGACACCGACGCGCTCGCCAGCGGGCGACTCCGGTTCCGGGCGCTCGGCGACCCCGCCGAGGTGGCGGCGGGGAAACTGACGCTCACCGTCATCCGCGAGGAACTCGCCCGCGTCGTGCGCGCCCGCGCGGCCGAGGACCCGCACCTGCGCCTGCTCGACGGCCGGGTCCTGTACGGCGAGGCCGACCACGCCGAACTCCCCCTCCCCGACGGTCTCCACCCGGACGCCGCCACCCACCTGCGCATCGGCGAACGCTTCGCCGCCACGGCCTTCGCCCCGGACGGCCCCTTCGCCCCGGACGGCCCCCTCGGCACGGACGGCCCCTTCGCCCCGGACGCGCCGTGAGCCCCCTGGGGCGTCGCCCTAGAGCCCTAGAACGGCAGCGGCCGCGCGTGCACCACGTCCAGTCGTGACACCGCCCGGGTCAGCACCACGTACAGCCGGTGCGGTCCGCGGGTCTCCGCCTCGGCGATCGCCGCCGGTTCCACCGCGACGGCGTGGTCGTACTCCAGCCCCTTGACCAGGCCCGCCGGGACCAGGGCCACCCGGGCGCCGGTCTCTTCGGGGCCCGCCGCGGTGATCCCCGCGGCGGCGAGGGCCGCCACCCGGGGCAGGTCGGCGTCGGCGGCGATCACCCCGACGGAGCCCTCGCGCGCGAGGGCGGCCCGTACGGCGGTGGCGACGGCGTCCGGCACCGCGCCGGGCGCGGTCCGGCGCACCGTCAGTTCGCCGTCCGCGCGCAGGGAGCGTCCCGGCGGGACGTCGACGTCGAGCCGTTCCAGCAGCCGGTTGGCGAGGCCGACCACCGCTTTCGGCACCCGGAAACCCGTGGTCAGCGGTGTCACCACGGTGTCCGGCCGCCCCAGGTGGCCGAGGACCGTGCGCCAGGAGCGCGCCGCCCACGGCGTGGTCCCCTGCGCCAGGTCGCCGAGGACGGTGAGCGAACCGAAGGCGGCCCGGCGGGCGATCGCCCGGCACTCCATCGGGGAGAGGTCCTGGGCCTCGTCGACGACGAGGTGGCCGTACCCCTCGGGATGGGCGAGGAGCCCGGCGACCTCGTCGAGGAGGACGAGGTCGGCGGCGGACCAGCGGGCCGACCGCCAGGAGCGCGGCGGCCGCGCCCACCGCACCGCGCTCTGCTCGTCGGCGTCCAGCACCCCTTCCGCGGCCTCGGCCAGCGCGTCCGCGTCGGTGAGGAGTGCGGCGAGGACCTCCTCGGGCCGCACCCGGGGCCATACGGCGTCCAGGAAGGCACCGACCGGCCGGGCCCGTTCGATCCGGCGCACCCAGGCGGCGGGCTGCGGCCCGGCGCGGCGTTCGGCGCGCTCCTGGACGTACCACACGATCCGCGCCCGTACCCGCTCCCGGCCGGTCTCGTACGGCGGCTCCTCGGCCCGTACGCCCGCGACGATCCTGGTCAGTTCGCCGGCCGGTACCCGCCAGCGGTAGGAGCCGTCCGGCAGTTCCAGGGAGCGGTCGGTCTCCGCGCGGACCCTCGCGTACAGCGCCCGGCGCAGCACCTCGGCCATCCGCGCGTCGTGTTTGACGGCGGCGGTCCGTTCCTCGTCGGTGCCGGTGACCGGGTGCCGGGCGATCTCCTCGGTGAGCGTCGCCTGCCGTACGCCGCTCTCGCCGAGGGCGGGCAGCACCTCGGCGACGTAGGAGAGGAAGGCGCGGTGCGGGCCGAGGAAGAGCAGGCCGCCGCGCCGGACGCGCTGGGGGTGGGTGTAGAGCAGGTACGCGGCCCGGTGCAGGCCGACGGCGGTCTTGCCGGTGCCGGGGGCGCCCTGGACGCAGACCGAGGTGGTCAGGTCGGCGCGGACCAGGTCGTCCTGGTCGGGCTGGATGGTCGCGGCGATGTCCCGCATCGGTCCGACCCGGGGCCGTTCGATCTCCTGGGCGACGAGGTCGCTGACCCGTGACTCGCCCCGCCCCAGGTGCTCGTCCTCCATCCCGGTGAGGTCGGCGGAGTCGCCCCGGCTGCCGGGAGCCCAGCCGAAGCGGCGCCTGACCTGGACGCCCTGCGGATCGCCGGCGGTGGCCTGGTAGAAGGCGCGGGAGACGGGCGCCCGCCAGTCGACGACGAGCGGCGGGGCGGCGGGCTGCTCGGAGATCCGCAGCCGCCCGAGGTGCAGGGGGCCTTCGGCGAGGTCGAGACGGCCGAAGAAGAGCGGGCCCGCGGGCAGTTCGCGCAGTTCCTTCGCGCGGCTGCGCAGCCGGTACCCGAGCACCTCGGCGTCGGCCCCCGAGGCGGCGACGTCCTCGCCGGTGACGACGTGGTCCTGGGCGCCGTCGACCATCGCGGTGAGGGCGGTGCGGCAGTGTTCGTGGTGGGCGCGCTCCTGGTCGAGGGCGCGCCGGAGAGCGGCATCGGACGGCGTCATTCCCCGACCCTACCCGCAATAAAGTAACCGAGTTACTTTATTTACCGACTCTCAAAACTGGCCCATCACCTGTCGGCCTGTCGGCCCTCAGGCCAGGTGCGGCAGTCCGGCCGCGAGCCGCCGGTACGCCCGCTCCGCCCCGGCCACGGCGTCCCGCCGTACGTCCGCCGCCTGTTCCCCGGCCGCGATCCGCCGCCAGTTCTCCAGGGCGAGGATCCGCTGCACGGCGATGATCTGCCCCGCCGCCAGCCGGGCGTCCAGATCTCCGCCCAGCGCCTCGGCGAGCGCGGCCTCCGACCGCTCCTGGTACGCGTACACCCGGGCGGCGAGGGCGGGGGTGCCGTAGAGCAGCGTGTGGAACGCCAGCACCTGCGGGTGGTCGTTCAGCCCGGTCACCGGGTCCTCCCGGTCCAGCCCGGCCAGGAAGTGCCGCCGCAGCGCCTCGACCGGCGACGGCCCCCCGGCGACCACCCGGGCGGCCTCGTCCTCGTGATCGGCGATCCGGTACAGGACCAGGTCCTCCTTGGCCGGGAAGTAACGGAACAGCGTCGGCTTCGACACCTCGGCCGCGGCGGCCACCTCGGCGACGGACACGGCGTCGAAACCCCGCTCCAGGAAGAGCCGCACGGCGGTCTCGGACAGCAACCGGTAGGTCCGCTGCTTCTTGCGCTCTCGGAGGCCGGGTTCGGTCATGGGGTGAGGGTACGCAGCACCGGTCGACGTGCTGCCGGCCGGGAATGCCACTTGATCAGCGCCCGCGTGATCCGCACCCGGCCGGGGATCTCGTCCAGGCCGAGCGGAACGGCGGCGGCGAGGATGACCCGCTCCAGTTCTCCGGCCGCCCTCGGCAGGTCCGCCCAGCGCAATCCCGACGGGTGGCACAGGGCCAGCGCCACCCGGATGACGTCGGTGAACACGCTCTGCGCCCGTTTGAAATCCATGATCAGCGGCAGGTCCCGCCGCCAGGCCCGGGAAGCGCCCGGCCGGACCGACTCGACCGTGTCGCACCACGCGCCGATCAGCCGCCGCTCCTGATCGACCGGATACCGCATCAGGTAGAGGTGGGTCGCCAGGTCGTACAGCGGGTCGCCGACCATGGCCAACTCCCAGTCGATGGCCCAGAGCGAACCTCGCGGGTCGATGACGATGTTGTGCCGGTGCAGATCGGCGTGGAGCAAGGAGAACGGCCTCTGCGTGAGGCCGGAAACGTTCTTCTCCAGTCGGGTGAGGGTCTCGTCCACCACACCCAGGTCCCGGAAGAGTCCGCCGAACTCCGCCCGGTTGCGCTCGTACACCTGGTCCGCGATGAAGACGACGAGCCGTCGCAGGAACCCGTCGCTGTCACCGTCCTGGGGGGCGTCCTCGGGCGAGCAGCGCCGCTCCACGGGCAGCATCCCGGGCGTGACGGTCACCAGGCTCCGGAACAGGCCGACGATCTGGTCGAGAACGGCGTCGGGCACCCGCCGGCCTTCCCGGCGGTCACGGCCGTCCCGGCGGTCACGTCGGTCCTGGTGGCCCGCGCCCAGGGTCCGTCCCTCGATGAACCGCTGGAAGCCGACGCCCTCGACCTCGACGATGCCGGGCACCTGGGGCACGTACGGCTTCAGCGCCCGGAGCAGCTCCTCCTCCGACCGGAAGCACCGCCGGTCGAACCAGAGGATCGGCGACCTCGGCTCCCGCACCTTGATCGGACCGCCGCCGTCCGGCAGCGACAGGACGTAGGTCTCGTGGTGGTGGCCCGCCAGCGGGCCCGTGACCAGGCTCGCGTCGCCGGTCATGGCCTCGGCCCGCTGCCGGGCGGCCGAGACCGGTTGGGGTGCCATCGCGCGCGCTCTGCCCGTTCCGGTGGTGCCGATGAGGTCGGTGAGGTGGGTGAGGTCAATGGGTTCGATGAGGTCGAGCGGGAAGCACGGTACTCCAGCGCGCGCCGCGCAGGCGGTACGGCTCGGCCGCTATCCCTGGCGCAGCAGGGTCAGCAGCGGTGCGAAGGAGCCGACCACCGCGTCGGCTCCCGCGTTCCTCAGCTCCCGCTCCGTGTCCTCGTCGCGCGCGTAACCGAGGAAGGGGACGCCGGCCCGCCGGGCGGCCTCGTGGTCGACGGCCGAGTCTCCGATGAAGACGGCCGCCGACGGGGGGACCTCCGTGGCGCGGAGCGCGCTCTCCAGGGTGTGCGGGTCGGGTTTGAGGTGCCGGACCTGCCGGCCGCGGCCGTATATGTGGGGCGCGAAGCAGGGCAGCAGTCCCCGGGCGGCCAGATAGCCGGTGACGGCGCGCGGGGAGTTGTTGGTGGCGACCGCCTGCCGGGCGCCCACGGCCGTCCAGGTGCGGATGAGCGGGTCGGTGTACGGGGTCGGCAGGGCGGAGCCGGTGGCCCGGATCTCCTCCTGGGTGAGCAGTTCCTCCAGTTCCCGGACCCGGTCGTCGCCCGGCCGCGCACGGTCGAACGCCCGCAGCAGGGCCTGCGGGTCGCCGGACTCCCGCTCCGGCCGCCCCAGCAGTTCGTGCAGCCCGCGCCCCTCCAGCCAGCGCACCAGGTCGTCGGCGATCCGGGCCGCGGAGTGGCGGGCGAACAGCCGGCAGATCGGTCCGTCGAAGTCCCACAGGACGACGCGGACGCCGTCGATCCGCCGCCTCAGCGTCTCCGTGTCGGTCCCGGCCTCAGTCTGTTTCGTCTCGGAGGTCACTAGGAGAGTGTCAGGTCCGTCGCGATGGTTTCCCAGAGGGCGTCGAACCACTTCTGGGATTCGTCCACGAAGACCGCGTCCCGGTGGCCGGCCGGCTTGAGGAAGGAGAACAGCAGGGACTGGGAGCCGAGGGCGTCGTACATCTGGAGGGTCTGGCTCTCCCACTCCTCCTCGCGGCGGGTCAGCATGTAGTAGCCGATCAGCGCCTCCTCGCCGTTGAGCAGGTACAGCTTCATCAGCGGGGTGAAGGGCAGCGCGCGCAGGTCGATGCGGACGTCCACGCGGTGCGTGGAGCGGATGGCCTGGAGGTTGTGCCGCAGGACGCGCGCCTGGGCGTTGCGCATCTGGAGCCAGCGCTCGTGGACGGGGTCGGGGGTGGGGTCGGGGTCGGGGGTGGGGGTGGGGTCGGGGTCTGAGTCGGGGGCGTCGTCCCCGTCCTCGATCAGGCGGGGAAAGGCGAGGTTGATGTCCCGGGACGGCATCAGCACGCGGAAGGTGATGGACTCGGGGCGGATGCGGCCCTCGTGTATCAGGCGGAGCGGCTCGCTGAGGGCCAGCATCAGCGTCTCGGAGGTGTGGCACACGACGTCCACCCGGACATGCGGCACGGCGAACGCCTCGGCCAGCCTGGGCGCCAGCGCCACCATCGTCGACTGGGGCTCGCCGTGCGCCGGAGCCGGGACGGCGATCCGCGGCGGGCTGCCCTTGCTGACGTTGCTGAGCAGACCGTCCTCCTGGAGCGCCCGCAGGGCCTGGCGTACGGTGCCGCGCTCCACCCCGAACTCCTCGGCCAGCTCCGCCTGGGTCGGCAGCCGGTCCCCCGCCTTGAGTTCCCCGCCGCTGATCCGCTCCCGCAGGACGTCGGCGATCTCCAGGGGGGAGCGCTTCCTGCTGCCGTCCACTGCCACGTTCTCCTGAGTCACGACCAGACGTTACAACTCCGCGCCATCCGACGGGAGTTGACGACAACTTGTTTACAGGTGGCCACCAAGTGGGGACTACCTAGTAAGAGTTGGTTGCCAACTTATCTGAGTTGGCGGAGGCTCGGCCTCCGATCGCCTCCCGTCGCCCGAGGAGGAGCCATGTCCACCCTCACCTTCGTCTCCGCACTGTCCTCGGCCTCGGCCGTCTCGGCGGCCCCTGCCGCCCCCGCCGTCCTCACCGTCCTGGCCGTCGCCTTCGAGCAGTTCCTCCAGTGGCGGTACGGCGCCTCCGGCATCATCGGCCTGCTCCTGCTCACCATAGGCATCAAGACCAGACGCCCGTCCCTCAGTTCGGCCGGCGCGGTGGTTCTGGCGCTGCTGGTCGCCGGGCCCGCGCTGTGAGGGACGTCAGCCCGTGAGCGCCAGCTCCGAGCTGATTGTCCCCCACAGCGCGTCGAACCACCGGTGCGACTGGTCCACGAACGACGTGTCCCGCGGGCCGGCGCCCCGTTCGAAGCCGAACAGCGTCGACTGCAGGCCGTCGGCGTCGTACATCTCCAGGTCCTCGTGGTCGACCTCCTGCCCGCGACGGGTGAGCGTGTAGTACGCGAAGAGCGCCTCCGAGCCGTTGAGCAGGTACAGCTTCATCGGGGGCGTGAACGGCAGGGCGCGGAAGGAGACGCTCACGTCGATGCCGTGCGAGGCGCGCAGCGCCAGCATGTTGTGCCGGAGGACCCGGCCCTGGGCGTTGCGCATGGCGAGCCACCGCCGGTGGACCGGGCTCAGCGGACCGCTCCCGCCCCGGCCCGTGACCGGCACCGGGAAGGCGAGCGGGATGTCGTGGGCGGGCAGCAGGACCCGGAGGTCGACCTTGGCCGGTTTCAGCCGCCCGGCGTAGATCTCGCGCAGCGGTTCCCCGATGGCGAGGGTGAGGGAGACCGAGGTCAGGCAGAGGACGTCGATCTCGACGTGCTCGGCGGCGAAGGCGGCGGCGATGCGCGGCGCGAGGGCGACGGTGGTGGCCGACGGCACCGCGAAAGGCCCGGTCAGCGCCTTGCCGAGGTCGGGGGCCACGGTCGCGGGGCTGCCCTTGGAGACGTTGGTGAGCAGGTGCTCGGACTGCAGGATGCGCAGCGCCTGGCGGACCGCGCCGCGCTCCACCCCGAACTCGTCGGCCAACTGGGCCTGGGTGGGCATGCGCTGACCGGCCCGGAGGGCTCCGGACCTGATCCGGGCGCGGAGCTCGTCGGCCACCTCGCGGTGGGTTCGCTGCGGCCGTCGCGGGCTCTTCACCCCGTTGACGGTGGCATGTTCCGGGTCCACGTCCGAACCCTACAACTTCTCGCCATCTTTGGGCAGTTCGGAGAAAGGTGGTTATTGGCCTCTTCCAAGCGGAGATAACTAGAGTTAAGTTGGCAACCAACTTGGGCAACATGGCCAAACCAAACGGGGGTTGGCCAGCAGGGTGACAGTAGGGACCAGGTCCCGCAGGGGACGTCCCGAAGGGGGACCGCCATGCCGCTCATCGCCATCGTCGTCGCCGTACTCGCCATCGCGTTCGAACAGCTCGTGCAGTGGAAGTACGGGCCGATGGGCATCATCGCGTTCGTCGCGCTGTCCATCGGGATCAAGGCGAAGAACACCACGATCAGCGGTATCGGGGCGGTGATCCTCGTCATGCTGCTCGCCCAGTCCAACTGAAACCCGCACACCCGTCGGCCGGGCCCCCTTCCGGAGGGGAGCCGGGAGCCCGCCCGCCGGGAGGCACCACCGCACGGATCAACAACCACAACCACAACCGAAGAACGACAACTGAAAAGCAGTACCGCACCACCGCACCACCGCACGGACGGAGGAAGCGCTACGGATGCGTACACCCGTCGTCCCGTCGTCGCGAGGAAGGGGACCTCAGAAGATGTCCGGGCACCAAGGCCGCCTGGACGTACGCAGCAGGGCGTCGGCCATCCGGGCGGCGCCCGCTCGTTCTTCCCGCACCCGGCCGAGCGCCGCGAGCCGCACGGCCGACTCGTCGCCGAGCCACAGCGCGGCCAGGTCACCCGCGTCCAGCACCAGGTCCGCGCTCCGCGTGGTGGCCGTACAGGACGCCCCCGCCCCGGACGCCTCCAGCTTCCAGCGCCCGCCGGCCAGCCCGCCCGCGCTCCCGGCCCCGCTCGGGCTGGACGCCCCCCAGCGGTCGGCGACCTCGATCACCAGCGCGCCCTCACCGGCGTAGGAACGTGCCTCCAGAGCCCGTACGACGTCCAGGATCCGCACCCACAGCCAGTCGGCCTGCGAGGTGATCCGGGCCGCGCGCGGGTCGGGCAGGAAGTGCGGGAGCAGGTCGTCGGGGGCCCGCCGGCCGCTCTTGACCGTGGTGATCCAGTCGATCGAGCACAGGTACAGCCACAGGGCGCGCTCGGCGGCCGGCGTCGCACCGATCAGCCAGGCGACCTCCGCCGTGTTCAGCGGCTGCTTGGCGTCGCCCCAGTGGTCGTCCGCCCGGTAGGCGGCCATGCCCTCCACCGCGCCCGCCGCCGAGCGGTACACCACGAAGAACGGTTCGGTCCAGGACGCCTCGAACCGCACCTCGCCCGTCTTCGCCTGCCACCACAGGTCGTCGCGGCTGACCGCGCCCGGCTGGCACCGGCGCACCCGTTCGTGCAGTTCGGGGCCGAGCTTGCGGATGTCCTCGCCGTCCACGAGGTCGATCCGGCCGCCGTCGTCGGGGCCCGACCGGCGCGGGTCGAGGCCGGTGCGCGGCACGTCGACCGTCCACTCGGCCGCCGTGGTGGCGGGGCCGAAGCCGTACCGCCCGTAGATCGGGTACTCGGCGGCGATCAGCGTGGCGACGACGTCCCCGCGCTCCTTCGCCGCCGCGAGGTCCTGCACCATCAGGCGGGTGAGCAGGCCGCGGCGGCGGTGCGTCGGGGAGACGGAGACGTTGGATATGGCGTCGGCCTGGACCGGTGTGCCGCCGACCGCCGTGACCTCCTGCGCGAAGGAGCGCAAGGTCGCCACGCACCGGCCGCCGTCGAAGGCGCCCAGCAGCCGGCCGGGCACGTACTGGTGGCGCCTGGCCCGCAGCCCCTCCTCGGACGAGGTGGGAGGCCGCAGGAACCCGGTGTTCACCGCCCGGTTCCAGTCCGTCAGCTCCGCTTCCGTGATGGGGCGTACGTCGATGCCGGCGCGGTGGGTGAGGTCGGCGGGGGGCGGGACGGCGGGGTGGGGCAGGTCGGCAAGGTGGGGCGGGTCGGCGAGGTGGGGCAGGTCGGCAAGGAGGGGCGGGTCGGCAGGGTGGGGCGTGTCGGCAGGGTGGGTCATGGGCTCACGGTAGGCCGACGGACCCGTCGGCGTCGCGGGAAACAGCCGCTGGTCCGGGAGCGGCCGGCCGGCTCGGCGGCCGGGACCCGGCCCGCCCCGCACCCCGGGTCAGAACGCGGCCCGGATCTCCCCCACCTCGCGTCCGCCGCCCAGCAGCGGCGCCCGCCCGATCCGCTCGACCACCGGAGCGTCCACGCCCAGCAGGGTCAGCGTGCGGGCCAGTACCGGACCCAGCGCCCGCGTCGACCCGTCCTCCACCTTGAAGGCCAGCGCGCGGCCGTCGGGCAGGGCCACCGCCTGGACGGCCTCGGCGCCCATCTTGGACAGGGTGCCGGGCACCTCCCGCATCAGCCAGGTGTCGGCGCGGCGGGTGCCGGCGACGTACTCGGGATGGGTCCGCATCGCGTCGGCCACCCGGCGCTCGGCCGAGCCGGGCGCGGCGAGGACGAAGGAGCGGAAGGCGCGGGCCAGCCCGGTCAGGGTGATCGCCATCAGCGGCGCCCCGCACCCGTCGGTGCCGACGGCGGCGACCGGCTCCCCGGCGGCCTCCTCCACCACCTCGTGGATGATCCGCTGGAGCGGATGACCGGCGTCCAGGTAGCTCTCCAGGGGCCAGCCGCGTTGCGCGCAGACGGCCAGCATCGCGGTGTGCTTGCCGGAGCAGTTCATGGTCACCCGGTCGGGCACCGCGCCCGCGGCGAGGTAGGTGTCCCGCTCCTCGGGGTCCAGCGGCAGGTCGGGCGGGCACTGGAGCTGCGCCGCGTCGAGTCCGTACTCGGCGAGCAGCTTCAGCACCAGGTCGCGGTGAAACGGTTCTCCTGAGTGGCTGGCGGCGGCCAGCGCCAGCCGCTCGTCCGCGAGGTCGAGCCCGGCGCGCAGTACTCCGGCGGCCTGCATCGGCTTGTTGGCGGAGCGCGGGAAGATGGGGGCGGCGATGTCCCCGAGCGCCAGTTCCACCGCCCCGTCGGTGCCCAGGACCACCAGGCTGCCCCGGTGGAGCCCCTCGACGAAACCGGACCGCACGACCTCGGCGAGGACGGGCGACGCGGCAGACGCAGTGGACGCGGCAGACGCGGTGGACGCGGCGCCGGACGCGGCGGACGCGGGCGACGCGGCGGCGGACGGAGCGTCCGGCGACCTGGCGGACACGGACCGCGAAGGCGCCGACCGCGGCCGCTGAGTCGGCGTGGGCTGCGGCGGCTGGGACGCCTGGGACTGCGGCTGTTGGGACTGCGGCCGCTGGGACTGCGGCTGCTGGGGCTGCGGCCGCTGAGGCGGCGTGGACTGCGAGGGCGCGGACATCGGCGGTGGCCTTCCGACGGGGGACCCGCCGGGCGGGTGGCCCGGGATCACCGGGCCCGCACCTCACGCCAGCAGGTCGTCTACTTGTGCTTCCCCTTCACGGTACCGGCGGGCGATCTCGGAGCTGCACCCGTCGGCCGTGCGCTGGAGGCGCTGGCGGCGCCGGGACACCTGCTGCTCGTAGCGGACCAGCCGGGCCATCGCCGCGGTCAGCTCCGGGTCGGTGCGCGCCTTCAGGTCCGACAGCTCGACCTCGCCGAGCATCTCGGCCGCCAGCCGCCGGCCCTCCTCGCTGCGCGGGGTGCCCAGCGTCACGTGCCGGGCCGAGGAACGGTGCCGGGCCGGGGCGTCCGTGAGGATCTCGGAGAGCCGCTCGACCACGGACATCTCCCCGGCGGCCACCGCGGCGGCGGGCCCGCGCCGCGCCAGCTCGGCCCGCAGGATGTCGATGCGTCCCTGCAGCAGCCTGCGCACGTAGCTCAGGTCGGCCTCCTCGCGCTGGGCGTTCCGCCGCAGGGTGCGCAGTTCGGGCAGGCTCAGCGCGACCAGGTTCTGAGCCGGTGGATCGGGCGGCAGCTCGGGACTGTCCGTGCGCTGCACGGGCGTCCGGAGTGCCTCCCGGCCGGCCACGTACGTCCACCCGGCGATCGTCGGTGGCTGTCCTGTACTCGGTGTGCTCATGTGCCCCAACCCGTCCCCTCGACCGGCGTCTGGGGGCATCGTGCCACCACACCGTGCCGCTATGTGACCCAGTGCCCCCGATCAGCCCCAGATGGGGGGTTCGGGAACGAAAAGAAACCCGTACGGGGCCGCACACCGGCGCCCGAGGGGCGCACGGCATCATGGCGGCATGCGAGCGGTGGTGCAGAGGGCGGACGGCGCGAGTGTCGTCGTGGACGGCGAGACGGTCGGCGGGTTCGAGGGCGAGGGGCTGTGCGTGCTGGTCGGCGTCACCCATGGCGACACGGCGGAGACGGCGGCGCGGCTCGCCCGCAAGCTGTGGTCCCTGCGCGTGCTCCAGGACGAGCGGTCGTGCGGCGACGTCGACGCGCCGCTGCTGGTGATCAGCCAGTTCACCCTCTACGGCGACGCCCGCAAGGGCCGCCGCCCCACCTGGAACGCCGCCGCCCCCGGCGACGTCGCCGAACCACTGGTCGACGAGGTGGTGGCGCGGCTGCGCGCGCTGGGCGCGACCGTGACGACGGGCCGGTTCGGCGCCCGGATGCGGGTGTCGCTGACCAACGACGGCCCGTTCACGGTCCTGCTCGACATCTGACCGGACGACCCGGCGGCCGGACCGCTCGGCGCGCCGACGCACCGGCGCGCCGAGCGGTCCGGCCGCCGGGACTCAGGGCTGGACCACGGTCTCCTGGGCCGCCGCCGTGTCCCCGGCCATCAGGCGGGCGTCCACCGGCACGTTCCGCTTCACCAGGGCGAGGGCGACCGGGCCCAGCTCGTGGTGGCGGACGGAGGTGGTGAGGAAACCGATCTTCCGGCCGTCGGGGCCGTCGTCGGCGAGCCGGATCTCCGTCCCGGCCGGCGGCAGGTGCACCTCGCTGCCGTCCAGGTGCAGGAAGACCAGCCGGCGCGGGGGCTTGCCCAGGTTCTGCACGCGGGCGACGGTCTCCTGGCCGCGGTAGCAGCCCTTCTGGAGGTGGACCGCGGTGTCGATCCAGCCCAGCTCGTGCGGGATGGTGCGGTGGTCGGTCTCGTGGCCGAGCCGGGGACGGTACTGCTCGACGCGGAGCGCCTCGTACGCGAGGATCCCGGCGGGCGGCCCGGACCGCTCGGCGTACGCCTCCAGTTCCGCGCGCGGCAGGAACAGGTCGCGGCCGTACGGCGTCTCGCGGACGGCGACGCCGTCGGGGACCTCGGCGATGGAACCGGCGGGCAGGTGGACGAGGGCGGTGTCGGCGGTGCGGTCGGCGACCTCGACCCGGTAGAAGAACTTCATCGACTCCAGGTAGTCGACGAGCGCCCCGCTGGTGCCGGGCTCGACGTGGGCCCAGACGGTCCGCCCGTCGTCGACGAGGTACAGGGCGTGTTCGATGTGGCCGTTGGCGGAGAGGATCAGCGCCTCGGTGGCCCGGCCGGCGGGGAGGTCGCTGACGTGCTGGGTGAGCAGCAGGTGCAGCCAGCTCAGCCGGTCCTCACCGGTGACGGTGACGACCCCGCGATGCGAGAGGTCGACGTAACCGGAACCGTCGGCGAGGGCACGCTGCTCGCGGAACAGGTCGCCGTAGTGGGCGGCGACGCCTTCGTCCACTCCCTCGGCGGGAACGGCGCCGGGCAGGGACAGCAGGGGGCTCTTCATGGGCCCAAGCCTACGACTCGGTAGTCGCACCCTTCAGGGAGCAGTCCCGGCAGCGGCCGAAGATCGCGAAGTGCTTCATGTCGGTGTCGAACCCGAACTGCTCGCGCAGCTTGGCGGTGAACTCCGCGGCCACCGACAGATCCGCCTCGATCACGTTGCCGCAGTCCCGGCAGACCAGGTGGATGTGATGGTGCCGGTCGGCCAGGTGGTAGGTCGGCGCGCCGTGCCCGAGGTGGGCGTGGCTGACCAGCCCCAGTTCCTCCAGCAGCTCCAGCGTGCGGTAGACCGTGGAGATGTTGATCCCCGACGCCGTCCTCCGCACTTCGCCGAGGATGTCGTCGGGGGTCGCGTGCTCCAGGGCGTCCACGGCTTCGAGCACGAGCTGCCGCTGCGGGGTCAGCCGATAGCCGCGCTGCCTGAGATCACTCTTCCAGTCGGTGCTCACCACACGCCCAGTGTAGGAGTACGGGCGGGCGTCACGGCCCGGAAGGACCGGGCAGGCGATCGGACAGGAGAAGATCGGCCAGCGTGCCACGCAGTTCGACGGTCGCGCGGACGACCTCCTCATGTGCCCTGATCTTCTCGTCCACCGCTCGGAGTGCCGACCCGATCTCCGACTGCCGCTCGGGAGGGGGCAGCGGCACCTGAAGTTCCTGGAGGGTGCGCAAGGTGATCGAACGCATACCGGTGGTGCCCGCGGCGCGGCGCTCCAGCCACTCCCCGGCGTCGCGGTGCGAAAGGAGTGCCATCAGGTACGGGGCTTGCACCGTTTCCCGCACCCGCACCCGGAACAGATGGGTGTTGTACAGCCACCCGCTCTCCTGCTCGGTCACCAGAGCCACCCGGCCGACGGTCCCGGTCCGCGTCACGAGGATGTCGTTGGCGAGGATGCGGTACTTGCTCAGGCCGCGTGCCCGGTCGGGATCGACACAGATCATCGCGGACGGGGAAGAGGGAAGTCTTTGATGCCGGAGATCGGCCGGGCGGACCAAAGGGGTGCCCTCCTCCGCCTGTTGGGCAGTGCGCACGGCGGGCCCGCCGCCCTGGATGTCGCAGATCTCACCGAGCCGGACCGAAGCCCAGCCTTGGGGAAGGTCCCGGCCCAGCCCCCGGCGCCCGACACTTTCACCGGCTTTTCCGCTCACAGTCCGTACCTCTCCAGTACCCGCTCGACTGCGGCGTCCGCGTCCCTGGCTCGGGTCCGCGCGTCGGCCAGGCGCGCTGCCTGAGCCGCCAGCACCGTGATGTCTCCGGGCACGGGCCCGTCCGCTCGCGAAGCCGGTACGTAGAGGGCTGGGCTCAGCAAGTGGCCCTGGTCCCTGATCCGATCGAGGGACGCGGCTTCGCTGAGCCCTTCGGCGCCCGAAAAGGAACGCCCCTCCGCCCGATCCGCCAGCCAACGCCGGTACTCCGCGAGGACACGCTGCGAGTCCTGGGGCGCCAGCTCTTGGCGTACGCGCGAGACCGGAGTGCCGAGCCGGCCGGCGTCGATGAAGAGCACCTCGTCGCATCCGCCCGTCGGGTACCGCAGGAGCCAGACCATGACCGAGATGCCTGTGGAGGTGAAGAGCTGCGGCGGCAGGGCGATCAGCGCCTCCACCGCTCCGTCCTCCACCATCGCGGCCCTGATCCGCTGTTCTTTCGGGTTGGCGGAGAACGCGGCGATGTCCGGCATGATGACGGCCGCTCGACCGCCGGGCTTGAGACTTGTCACCGCGTACTGGAGCCAGGCGAAGTTGGCATTGTGCCGGGGCGGTGGACCGTAGCGCCATCGACTGTCGTCGGTGGGTCCCGTGAGCTTCGCGTTGAACGGGGGGTTCGTCACGACACGGTCATAGCCTCCGTTCTGTTCCTGCCCGGGACCGGTCGCGTTCGAGGGTGCGGTGCTTCCGGTCCGCAGAGCGACGTCGCTCACTCCGTGGAGGGCGAGGTTCATCCCCGCCAGTGCCAGCGGATGCTCTCCCACCCCCGCACCACTGGCCTCGACCCGCCCCCGCCCCCGCCCCTGTCTCCGGCTCTCCGACACCGCGTCCCAGGACGCCGCCAGGAGTTCGCCCGCGCGGACGTACGGGTCGTGAACGTGCCGGACGTCATGGCCGTCTTCGGAGACGAACCGCGCGATGACGTCGACAGCGGCCCGTGGGGTGAAGAAGTCGCCCGCCGTCTTCCCGACAAGGTCGCTGTAGCGGGCCAGCAGCCTTTCGTAGGCTGCGGCGTGCTCCCTCAGGTCCACCGGTCCCGTGGCGTCCAACTGTCGGACGGTGTCGGTCAGCGGAGCGTCCCGGAGATCACGGGACAGCGCAGCGAGCGGGGCCTTGTGCGTGGCACCCAGGCCGCCGTCCACCACATCCGCGAGCAGCCGCGCGACAAGCGCGCCGGTGTGCGGGAAACCTCCCTTGGCCTCTTCCCTGATCCTCTGCCACGCGTCGGGAAGGCAGGCCCGGACGTAGAGGAGGGACAGCAGCAAGGTGATGTAGTCGGCCGGGGACAACTCACCGCGGAACCGTTCCGCCTCGACATCCAGCAACCGGTCCACCGCCTTGAGCAGGAGCCGGGGCCCGGTACCGCCGAGCGTGGCTCGGACCCGGTCGCCGTACGTGGTGCCCTCGGGCTCCTCCGACCGCCTGGCGTTCGCCGGTACGGTGCGGAGGTCCAGCCAGGCCAGGACGTCCGCGGCCGAGAAGACCTCGACATCCGTCGGCGCTTGGGCGGGCCGGTCCGCAGGAGCGGGGAAGTCCGCGTGGCGGCGCTCCCAGTTGGTCACCGCGGGCCGCTGCACGCCGGCGGAGCGCGCGATGTCGGTCCGAGTGAGGAATACGCCCTCGAACTCGCTCACCGTTCCTCCCCACTCTCAGAATCGGGGCGGGCGGGAACCGCGCAGTGCGTCCCGCTTGCTCGTGAGAACGCTCGGGAAGCGGTCCATGAACCGGATCTCCTTCGCCAGCTCGGGGTCGATGTACCCCAGCATGCGGTAGATCTTGGCATGATCAGCGGCGAGGTCCCGGTGATGGACCGGTTCGTGGTGCATGATCCGATTCCGCAGCAGCACCATTGACCACAAGCCGTCGTACAGGGTGTCGCGACGACCTGAGTAGCAGGGGAACGCCTTGTGTGCCGTGGGCACCCAGAACAGCCGGTCGTAGCCGGAGCCCCCGCTCACCAACGACGCCCAGAAGCCGAACGACAACTCGGCCACGATGTCGTCGGGCGGCGCGGGGGCGGGTCGCCGACGCTCGCACTTGGCCCGCGCCTTGGCCACGAGCCGCTGCCCGTGCGGACTCAGCGGAGCCACGGCCCACCAGTCGCCGCGGCCGTGGGCCTGCGAGAGCTGCCGGTGCAGGGCGTTGCGCAGGGCCACTTCCAGGCAGTGCAACGGTCCGTACAACGCGGCGGAAGCCTCTACGTTCCACCAGTACAGCCGCTCCGCCACCCGGACGTCACCTCGGGCGGCACGCAGGTAACGAGCGAGGCGGAGCCCTGAGAAGGCGCGCCCCATCCATTCGGGCAGTTCCTCGGACATGGCAAATCCCCCCATAGTGGCCGTGATATGGTCGTACGCGAAAGCTCTGGGTCCGCCTCTGCGCAGCACGCCACTCAGAGCACTGCTTGGAGACCCCCGGTCGCCCATCGTGGCGTCGGGGGTTTCTGCTTGCCCCCTGTGCCACAGTAGCTCGCACGCACCTGCGGATCAAGCGCAGTGCACTGCGAACGATTTTTGTTAACCCCACGGGGGACGTGAAACAGGGCCTCGCGAGGAATCCGCGAGGCCCTGGGTGCCACTGAGCTGCTGGTGCCTACTTGAAGAAAGCGATGCCGTCGTCCGGCATGTCGTCGGGCAGGGCCTTGGCCCAGCGCTCGACGTCCTCCGGGGTGACGACCTTCTTCAGGTGCGCGGACATGTAGGGGCGCAGCTCGACCTCGGGGGTCTGCTTCTCGCCGACCCACATCAGGTCGCTGTTGACGTAACCGTAGAGGCGCTTGCCGCCGGTGTAGGCCGGGGAGGCCGCCGTGCGGGCCACCGCGTCCGTGACCAGGTCGATCTGCGGCTTCTGGCGGCCCAGCTCGCCGTACCAGATCTCGATGACGCCGTTGTCGCGGGTCAGCGTGGCCTCGACCTTGCGCTCGGCGTCGATGCGCCAGAAGCCGTACTCGGTCTCCAGCGGACGGACCTTGTTGCCGTCCTGGTCCAGCACCCAGGTGTGAGAGCGGTACTCCAGGAAGTCCCGGCCGTCGTGGGTGAAAGTGACTTCCTGGCCGAAGTTGCACTTCTCGGCGCCGGGGAAGTCGTGCACACCCGCGCCCGCCCAGTTGCCGAGCAGGAAGGCGAGCGGGACGAGGTCCTTGTGGAGGTCGGACGGAATCTCGATCATGAGCGGAACTTACTTCCTGGCGTGGGGGTCAGCGCTGGCCCTGGAACAGCTTCTTCACGGTCAGTCCGGCGAAGGCGAGAACGCCGACGCAGACCAGGACCAGCAGGGCTTCGAAGAAGATCTCCACGGGGTGCTCCTTGAGCGGGGGTGCGGATGGGTGCACAGGGCCGGGGCCCAGCTTACGCGGCCGGGACCCGGCCCCGCCGGGTGAGGGTGCTCCTCGCGGTCAGCCGAGCAACTGGCTCTGCAGGACCACGGTCTGCTGGAAGGGGACCGCGCGCGCCGCGCCCTCGCGGGACTGCGTCACCAGGGCGAGGACGTCACCGGCGGCCAGATACCCCTGGCGCACCTGCTCGGCACCGTAGGGCGCGGGCTCGACGTAGACGGAGTGGCCGAGGTCCGTCGGCACCGCCGAGTCGGGGAAGTCCTCGTCGTAGACGGACGACTCCGCGCCGCGCACCGAGTACGCCGGCCCGCTCGCGGGGGCGAGATCGGAGACGAACATCCGGTCCACGACCACCGCCGTGTCGAACTGCAGCAGGTAGATCCGCGTGTGCGTGCCGTCCCCCGTGCGCCAGCCCCGGGCGGCGATGTGCCGCAGACCGGCGTCGGTGAACTTCTGCCGCAGCTCCTCCCGCTCGTCCTTCGCGTACTCCGCCAGGAAGTCCTTCGTTGCCAGCCAGCCGTCCGCGCCGCGCAGCGCCTTGTCCGGCGCGGCGCCCTCGGGCGCGGGCAGCACCAGCGCCCGCAGGTCGGCGTGGTGGGTGCCGGCCGGATTGGCCTGGGCGAAGGGCCCGGGGCTCCCCGAGGGCAGCGGCGGCCGGGTCAGCGCCGGGTAGTCCCACCGGCCGTCCGAGGCGGTCGCCAGGCCGGGTACGTCGGTCCGCTCCAGGCCGGTGACGCCGTACGCCGTCGCGGAGCCGACCGCGGCGAAGACCAGGGCCGCCGCCGCCCAGCGCAGGACGGCCCGCGGCCGGGGACGCTCCTTGCGGACCGCGGGCGCGGGCTCCGGCACGGCCCCCGGCGCGAAGGCCGGTACCGGCGGCGCGCCGGACGTATCGGTTGCCGCCCGTTCGGTCGTCGTCTGTTCGATCGCCGTCGGTTCGGTCGTCGTCTGTTCGGTCGTCATACCGCCTCCCCCGGCTCGGCGATCCGGTCCAGTTGCTCGGCGAGCAGGGCCGTGACGCTCTCGGTGTCCCATGGCTTCACGCCGTCGGCCGAGAGGGTGACCAGGACGTCCCCGGCGTACGCCGAGCAGAGCATCGAGTCCAGGTCGGCCTCGTCGTCCTCCGGTGGCAGCCAGCACTCGGCGTTCTCGTGGCCCTCGACCTCCGGGCCGTCGCGGAAGAGGTCGAGCGCCTCCGCGAACTCCGACTGCTGGTGCGCGAGGTCCCGAGCGGCCGTCCGGTTCATCTGTGCCAGCACGATGGACGCCGTGTACATGTCCTTGCCCCAGGAGGCCGCCCCGCTGACGTAGCTGCGCATCACCATGCCCTTGACGTCGCGACGGTCGATCTCCTTCTCCATCTGTCTGCGCGCGGTGCGCGGCAGGGCGCGCAGCGACTCCTTCTGCAGCGCGGTGGCGCGGGCCCCGCTGAGCTTCGCGTCCGAGCCGAACTCGCCGAGGTCCGGTCCGCGCATCCAGCCGTCGGTCCGGTACGGCACCAGCACCCCGTCCAGTCCCTTCGGTGCCGGGGCCGCCGCTACGGCTGTCGCCTTGGGCAACTTCCACACCGGGGCACCGGCGTCGCGGTCGGCGCCGCTCACGGTCACGACGGTGTAGCCGACGCCGGTGACCACGGCCGCCGCCACCACCGCCACCGCGGCGATCCGGCCGCTCCGCCGGCGTCTGCCGCCGCCGGAGGGGAGGGCGGCGGCGCCTTCGGCCTCCGCCGTCGCGGGCGCGTCGGGCAGCGCGGGCATCGTCGGCGGCGCGACGGATTCGTTCTCCTGCGCGCTCACAGCCGCTCCATCTGCCGCTCGGCCAAATCCATGATCGTCTTTTTGTCGACCCGCTCGGTGCCGTAGATCCACATTTCCATCGTGATGTCCCCGCGCCACGCGTGGGCCTCCGCGCTGTACACCGCCCCGTAGCCGTCCTCGGTGCCCGGCGTGCGCTGGAGGTACGCCTTGCCGTCCCCGGTACCGGGGAGCGGCCAGCTCTCGACGTCCTCCGACCGGTCCGCCCAGGACTGCGCCTCGTCGTTGCGCTCGGCGGCGGCCGCGGTCTCCTCCTGCCGGAACTGGATCAGCCGGATCTCCACGGTGTAGTCGTCGCCGGCCTTCCAGGCGACGACCGCCGCGCGCCGGAACTCGTCCGTGACCAGCTCGCCGAAGGCCGCGCCCGGCTGCGTGTAGGAGTCGGCGTAGGCCGCCAGGTCCATCCAGCCGTCGTCGCCGGCCAGCCATGCGATGTCCTCGGCCCCGCGGGGCTTCTTCAGCAGCAGCTCCCGCAGGTCACCGTCGGTCTTCACCCGGCGGTCGGCGGCGGCGGACAGCGGCTCGGGACCGTTCCCCCGCGCCTGCGGCAGGGTGGGCTGGGAGAGCGACGGCAACCGCGTCGGCTCCCGTTCGGCCTGTACGAGGTAACCGGCGCAGGCGCCCGCGAGCAGGCCGAGCGCGGCGGCGGCACCGATGAGCCGGGCCGTGCGCCCGCGCCGCGACGGCCGGGAGGGCCGCTCCGGCTCCGGCTCCGGTTCTGGCTGTGGTTCTGGCTGTGGTTCGGTTTCTGGTCGCGGCTCCGGCTCCGGACCCACCGGTTTTTCTTGTTGCTCCAAAATGTCCACGTCCCCCCACAGAACATGACTTGAATCGCGTATTCCGCTATGTGTGCGCACAGAAGACCCGTGGCCAATGCTCGGGGTTGCACGGGGGTTGATTACGATTCGGCCATGGCGAAGAAGCTCGTGATCAAGGTGACCGCGGGGGCCGATGCCCCCGAGCGCTGCTCGCAGGCGTTCACGGTGGCGGCGGTGGCCGTGGCCAGCGGCGTCGACGTCTCCCTGTGGCTGACCGGGGAGTCCGCCTGGTTCGCGCTGCCGGGCCGGGCGGCGGAGTTCGAACTGCCGCACGCCGCCCCGCTGCCCGACCTGATCGACTCGATCCTGGCCGGCGGCCGGCTGACGCTGTGCACCCAGTGCGCGGCCCGGCGCGAGATCACCGAGAAGGACGTCATCGAGGGCGTACGGATCGCGGGGGCGCAGGTCTTCGTCCAGGAGGCGCTGGCCGACGACACCCAGGCGCTCGTGTACTGACGGCAGGCTACGGCCGCTTGCGGCCGTCCAGTTCGTCCCACCAGTCGTCGGACTTGGGGTCGCCGGAGGGGGCGTCCCACCAGCGGTCCTCGGGGCCGCGGCGGTTGGCGACGATCGCGGCGAGCGGCGGGATGACCATGGCGACCAGGCACATGCCGACCGCCACCGGGACCGACCAGAGCCGTACGACACCCCAGGCGAGCACGAAGAGCCCGACGCAGGTGCCCATCATGGCGAAGTACAGATGCCGCCGCCGTGCGTACATACCTTCAGGGTAGGTCCGGACGTGCCGGAGGGACCGCACCCCGGGCGTCCAGCCCGCGGGGTACGGCCCCTCCCTCGCCTCGTCGCCGTCAGACGGCGATCGCGACCTCCGCCAGACCGCCCTGCTGGGCGACGACCGTGCGGTCGGCCGTGCCACCCGGGACCAGGGCGCGGACGGTCCAGGTGCCCTCGGCCGCGTAGAAGCGGAACTGGCCCGTCGCGGAGGTCGGGACCTCCGCCGTGAACTCGCCGGTCGCGTCCAGCAGCCGGACGTAGCCCGTCACCGGCTCGCCGTCGCGGGTCACCTGACCCTGGATCGTGGTCTCACCGGGCTTGAGCGTAGATGCGTCCGGGCCGCCGGCCTTCGCTCCGCACATGTCGTACTCCTGAGGGGGTTGGGGCGGTCTTACTGGGCTGCCGCGTACTCGGCCGGCCGCGTACTTACACGGCCGCGTGCTTACTTGGCCGCGCCGAGCTCGATCGGCACGCCGACCAGGGAGCCGTACTCGGTCCAGGAGCCGTCGTAGTTCTTGACGTTCTCCACGCCCAGCAGCTCGTGCAGCACGAACCAGGTCAGGGCCGAGCGCTCGCCGATGCGGCAGTAGGCGATGGTGTCCTTGGCCAGGTCGACCTGCTCGTCGGCGTAGAGCGCCTTCAGCTCCTCGTCCGACCGGAAGGTGCCGTCGTCGTTGGCGTTCTTCGACCACGGGATGTTGCGGGCGCTGGGCACGTGACCCGGCCGCTGCGACTGCTCCTGCGGCAGGTGGGCCGGGGCGAGCAGCTTGCCGGAGAACTCGTCGGGCGAGCGGACGTCGACCAGGTTCTGCGCGCCGATCGCGGCGACGACGTCGTCGCGGTAGGCGCGGATGGAGGAGTCCTGCGGCTTGGCCTTGTACTGGGTGGCCGGGCGCTCGGGCACGTCGGTGCCGTCGACCAGCTCGCGGGCGTCCAGCTCCCACTTCTTGCGGCCGCCGTCGAGGAGCTTGACGTTGTCGTGGCCGTAGAGCTTGAAGTACCAGTAGGCGTAGGACGCGAACCAGTTGTTGTTGCCGCCGTAGAGGATCACCAGCGTGTCGTTGCCGATGCCCTTGGCCGACAGGAGCTTCTCGAAGCCCTCCTGGTCGACGAAGTCGCGGCGGACCGGGTCCTGGAGGTCCTTGGTCCAGTCGATCCGGATCGCGTTCTTGATGTGGTTCTTCTCGTACGCGGACGTGTCCTCGTCCACTTCCACGATCGCGATGTCGGCGTCGTCCAGGTGGTCCTGCAGCCAGTCGGCGTCGACCAGTACGTCGGTACGGCTCATGCTCTCTCTCCTCCGGGGCAGCTACGGCGGGGTGTGCAAGTGCGGGGGCGCGGGCAGGCCGGTGCGGCGGGCGCGCGCGGATGGCCCTGAGCAGGGCGGGGATGCGGAGGCCGGGGCCGGCTCTACTCCGCTCAGAAGGTGCGACAGAGCATGGCGGCAACGCGGCACAGGTCCACTGCCCGCCGCTTCGTGAGATCCGCCTGTCGCTTCATGACCTCGATCGTAGGGAGGGAAAGCGGGGCATGTCACCGGCGTGTCACATTTTGAGACACGATCGTCCGCGATGTGGGAACACATGAACGCCCGGGGCGCGGTGAAGCGGTTCCCGGGCGGGTGGGGGGCGAGTCTGGGTGTGGGTGCGGGCCTGGGTGCGGGGCGGACGCTGGGCCGATGTGCGGCCCCGCGGGCGCCGGTGGACGACCCGGTCTCGCCAGTCGGACGCCGTCCTGCCCGGCGCGGCGGATGCCGTCCTGCCCGGCGAGTCCGGCTCGCCGTCCTAGCCGGCGAGCTGGACGTCCGCGCCCTTCACCGTGATGTCGACGCCGTCCTTGGCCGCCTCGACCTTGTCGAGCACGATGCCGCCGGGCAGTTCGTCGACGGCCTGCTGGAAGTCGGTGATGCCCCGGATGCGGTCCTCGGCCAGATCCACGCCGGCGAAGTTCGGGAGGTTGTCGGCCTTCACGCCGACCTGGTTGTCCTTCACGGTCACGGAGCTGAGCACGTAGACCGGATCGGCCAGCTTCTTGCCCAGGACGGTCGCCTCGACCTCGACCTTGATCTTGCCGTTGCCGCCGTCGGAGAGGCCGACGATGTTCGCGCTGACGCCGGGGGCGATCTCGGCGGGCTCGGTCTTCGCGGCCTTCAGCAGCTCGTCGTAGGCGATGGTCGCCGTGCCGGTGGCGTCGGCGGCGGTGGCGGAGCTGAAGTCGCTGGAGAACTCGACGCCCTTCATGTGCGCCTCAAGACCGTCGACACGGATCTTCTCGCCGCTGTCGCCCGCGGTGGCCTCGAAGTCGTCGATACCGACCTCGACGTCGTCCAGTTCACCCCCGACGACCTGGGTGAGGAACGGGAAGCCCTTGATCGACACGTCCGGAGTGGTGGAGAGGTTCTCGGAGGTCTTCAGCCGGTCCGCCACCTCGCCCTCGGCGAAGTTCAGCGCCAGCCGGTCCGCGGCCACGAAGAGCCCGCCCAGGATCACGACGATGATCAGCAGTATTCGCAGTGCGCGCATAGTTCCCCACCTAGACCTTCATGGACGAGGGTCACCGTAGCCCTCGGCGGAAGGCCGTCCGGGACATTGTCGATCACCTGTGACACGGGCGGGCGGCGGTACGGGGCCGGCGCCGGCCGGGAACGGGCCCGGGCAAGGTCAGCCCAGCACCCGCCCGAGGACCCACACCGCCGGTGCCGCCGTGCTCAGCGGCAGCGCCACGCCCGCGGTGAAGTGCACGAACCGGGAGGGGTAGTCGTAGCTCGCGGCCCGGTGACCGATCAGCGCGCAGGCGCCCGCGCCCGCGCCGAGCAGCGCGCCCGCCGTTCCCAGTCCGGTCAGCTCACCGGCCGCGATGCCCGCGCCGGCGGCGGCGAGCAGCGCGAACACCACGGAGACGGGCGTCGGCAGCGGCAGGGCGCGGGCCACGGCGGCGACCGCGACCGCGATCCCGCCGACGGTGACCGCGTCCGCGTCGGCCGCCAGGTAGCCGCCGGCGATGATCGCCAGGGCCGCCGCGACGACGGTCGCCGTCAGGCCGTACATCCGCTCGTCCGGATCGGCGTGCGAGCGCAGTTGCAGGACGAGGGAGAGGAGCACCCATACGCCGAGCGTGCCGAGGATCGCCGCCGGGGACCGGTCGGAGACCAGCAGCGCGGCGTCCGCGGCCAGCGCGCCCAGGAAGCCCAGGGCGATGCCCTGCCGGGCCGGCCACATGCCGTTCAGCCGGAACCAGCCGGCCGCGGTGACGGCCTGGAGGACGACCAGCGGGACGAGGAGGGCGTAGGTGCCGACCGCCGCGGCGCCGGCCAGCAGCAGCCCGAGCAGCGCGGTCAGCGCGGCCGGCTGCATGCCGGGCTCGATGACCGGCGAACGACCCTCGGCCCGGGCCCGCTGCGCATCGGTGACACGCGCGTTCCCCGCGAGGGTGGCGCGACCGTAACCGGCTCCGGCGTCGGCCGGTTCGGCGACGGCGGGAGCGGCGGGAGCGGCGGGAGGGGTGGGGACGGAGGTGGGGATGGGCGCGGGCGCGGGGGGCTCGTAGCGCTGCTGCTGCGGCGGCTCGAAGCCGCTCTGCGGGTACTGCTGCCCCTGGTACGGCTCAGCCTGGTACGGCTGGGGCTGCGCGTACTGCGCGTACTGCTGAGGCTGCTGGTAGGGCTGAGGCTGCTGGTACGGCTGAGGCTGCTGCGGCTGGTGGCCGCGCTGCGGCTGCGGCTGCGGCTGCGGCTGGTAGCCGTGCTGCGGCAGGTACGCCGTCTCCTCGGCGGAGACCGCCGGTATCGGCGGCTGCACGGACGTCTCCCAGGTCTGCCCCTGCCACTGCTGGGCGCCTTGCCGGGCAGCCCGCTCGGCGTCCTGCTGGGCGGCCTGCGGGTCGTCGTAACCCTGATACCCGTGCCACGCGCCCTCGGCGGGCGCTGGCTGCTGCTGCTGGCGGTACGGGTCGTGGGACCCGTACTCCTCGTACGGCTGGTTGGTCATCGCTCACCCTCCTGCGAACGGCGGGAGCACCTCGACCGTGCCGCCGTCGGCCAGCCGTACCGTCTCATGTCCGCGCTTGCCCGCGGGATCGCCGTCGATCAGGAACGAGCAGCGCGGCAGCACACGCGTGAGTTCGCCGGGGTGGCGCTCGCGCACGGCGTCGAGCGCCTCGGCGAGCGTGGCCGCCTCGAACGCCTCCTCGGCCGTCCCGGCCGCGGCCTTCGCGGCCGCCCAGTAGCGCACCGTGACCTTTGCCATCTGCTTCGCTTCCTCGGTTCCTCGTCGCTGGGAATCGCCTGTGGACACGGTCAGGCTAGCCCGCCCGCGCGGTGACCCAGTCCCCGATGCGGCGCAACAGGTCCTCGCCGGTGGCGTGCTCGGCGTGGCCCATGCCGGGCTCCAGCCAGAGTTCGCCGTGGTCACCGGCGGCTTCGGCCAGCATCCGGGGGTGGTCGACGGGGAAGTACCCGTCGCTGTCGCCGTGCACCACCAGCAGGGGCGCGGGCGCGATGCGGGGCACCGCCTCCACCGGCGACAGCGGGACCGGGTTCCAGTCGCGGTGGTGGATACGGGTGCGGAAGCCGTAGCGGCCGACGACCCGGCCCTCGGGGCGGGTCACCAGCCAGTGCAGGCGGCGCATGGGTGCCGTGCCCCGGTAGTACCAGCGGGCCGGAGAGCTGACCGAGACGACGGCGTCGACGCCCCGGTGCAGCGCCGCGTGCCGCAGCACCACCGAGCCGCCCATGGAGAAGCCGACGGTCGCCACCCGCGCGTGCCCGAGGTCGCGGGCCCAGGCGACCGCCGCCGCCAGGTCGAGCACCTCGCGGTCGCCGACCGTGGAGCGCCCGCCCGACGCCCCGTGGCCCCGGAAGGAGAACGTGACCACGGCCCCGTGCCGGGCGAGGGCCTCGGCGATCCGACGCAGGTGGGGACGGTCGACGTCACCGGTGAAACCGTGCGCGACAACGAACACGGGATCACCGGCGGGTGAACTCCCGGCGCCCGATCCGTTTTCGTATACAACCGGTCCCGGGTCGTATACGGAATCGATCCGCACCCCGTCGGACGTGCGGAGAAACCTCCGTAGCGGGCCTTTTCGACCCGTCTCGGAATTCGGACGAACGGTGGAACGCACCACATGACCTGCCGGACCGTCGCTCATGTCGGCTATTGTGCTGGGCAGAGGACTCGGGCAGCGAAGCCCCCGGGTCCTTTTGTGCTTTCGGAAGCGCTGTATACGACACGGGAAACCGCAGGTGTACGGGGCACTCCGAGCGCACAGCGGGCCTACGGGACCGCGGCGGGTCCCGGGGCGCGGGACTCGCGGCACCCCGGCTCCGCCGTACGACGCAGTACGAACAAGTACGACGCAGTACGAAGCAGTGCCGTAAACGTCCTCGCAGGGACCGAGGAGGAACCAAGACGTTATGGGCGAGCGAACCGTGCACGAACGCAAGACGACCCGGGCAGGTGGGGTGCGATGAGTTCTCTGCTGCTCCTGACCAATGCCCTTCAGCCGTCCACGGAGGTGCTTCCCGCTCTCGGCCTGCTGCTGCACAGCGTGCGGGTGGCCCCGGCGGAGGGACCGGCCCTGGTGGACACCCCGGGCGCCGACGTGATCCTCATCGACGGCCGCCGCGACCTGCCGCAGGTGCGCAGCCTGTGCCAGTTGCTGCGCTCCACGGGCCCCGGCTGCCCGCTGGTCCTCGTGGTCACCGAGGGCGGCCTCGCCGCGGTCACCGCGGACTGGGGCATCGACGACGTGCTCCTCGACACCGCCGGTCCGGCGGAGGTCGAGGCGCGGCTGCGGCTGGCCATGGGCCGCCAGCAGATCGTCAACGACGACTCCCCGATGGAGATCCGCAACGGTGACCTGTCGGTGGACGAGGCGACGTACAGCGCCAAGCTCAAGGGCCGGGTCCTGGACCTGACCTTCAAGGAGTTCGAGCTGCTGAAGTACCTCGCGCAGCACCCGGGCCGGGTCTTCACCCGCGCCCAGCTCCTCCAGGAGGTGTGGGGGTACGACTACTTCGGCGGCACCCGCACGGTCGACGTCCACGTACGGCGGCTGCGCGCCAAGCTCGGCCCCGAACACGAGTCGCTGATCGGCACCGTGCGCAACGTCGGCTACCGCTTCGTGACGCCCGAGAAGCCGGAGCGCGCGTCCGAGGAGGCGAAGGCCAAGGCCAAGGCGGCGGAGCAGGCGAAGGCCGAGCACGCCAAGGCGGAGCACGCCAAGGCGGAGGAAGCGGACAGCGGGGCCGGCGCGACCTCGACCGAGGTCCGCGCCGACGCCTGAGACACGCGCACGCGTGGGGGCGGGGCGACCAGGTCAGGACCGGACCACGGCCCTGACCTGGGACAGACCCGGGACTGACCCGGGGCTGACCTGGGACTGACCTGGGACTGACCTGGGACTGGACCAAGGTCCGAAACGCCCTGCCCACCGCGGGTCCATCCGCGTAGACTCCGCGCGTGGCCAAGGTGACTCGGGATGATGTGGCGCGGCTGGCAGGGACTTCCACTGCCGTCGTCAGCTATGTCATCAACAATGGACCGAGGCCGGTCGCCCCGGCCACGCGCGAGCGTGTCCTCGCCGCGATCAAGGAGCTGGGGTACCGGCCCGACCGGGTCGCCCAGGCGATGGCCTCCCGGCGCACCGACCTGATAGGTCTGATCGTGCCGGACGCGCGGCAGCCGTTCTTCGCGGAGATGGCGCACGCGGTCGAGTGGGCCGCCGCCGAGCGCGGGAAGATGGTGCTGGTCGGCAACTCCGACTATGTCGGCGAGCGCGAGGTGCACTACCTGCGCGCGTTCCTCGGCATGCGGGTCTCGGGCCTGATCCTGGTCAGCCACGCGCTGAACGACATGGCCGCCGCCGAGATCGACGCGTGGGACGCCCGGGTCGTCCTGCTGCACGAGCGGCCCGAGGCCATCGACGACGTCGCCGTCGTCACCGACGACCTGGGCGGCGCCCAGCTCGCCGTACGCCACCTGCTGGAACACGGCTACGAGTACGTGGCCTGCATGGGCGGCACCGCCGAGACCCCGGCCGTCGGCGACCCGGTCTCCGACCACGTCGAGGGCTGGCGGCGCGCGATGCAGGAGGCGGGCCTGCCCACCGAGGGCCGGCTCTTCGAGGCGCCGTACAACCGCTACGACGCGTACGACGTGGCGCTGGAGATCCTCGCCGGGCCCCGGCGCCCGCCCGCGATCTTCTGCTCCACCGACGACCAGGCGATCGGCGTGCTGCGCGCGGCGCGCGAGCTGCGCCTGGAGGTGCCGAGCCAACTGGCGGTGGCCGGGTTCGACGACATCAAGGAGGCCGGGCTGGCCGACCCGGGCCTGACCACGGTCGCCTCGGACCGGTCGGCGATGGCGCGGGCCGCGGTGGACCTGGTCCTGGACGACGGCCTGCGGGTGGCCGGCTCCCGGCGCGAGCGCCTGAAGGTGTTCCCGTCCCGGCTGGTGCTCCGCAAGTCCTGCGGCTGCGAGTAGCTCGTATCGCGTGACCCGTAACGGGTGACGCGTGACCCGTAAAGGGTGACGCGCGACGGGTGACGGGTGACGCGCAACGGGTGACGCAACGGGTGTACGAGCTTCTGCCGGGCTTCTCAGGCAGCACTCAGCAAGCTCTCATCGTCGGCGGACATGCTCGTTGACATGACCGAGAGCATCCGCCGCAGCGGCGAGTACGAGACCTCCGAGAACCCGTACGCCCACCCCTACGAGGGCGCCCAGCAGCACGCCTCCGCTCCGCCGGCCCCCGAGTACGGCTACGCCGCCTCGCCGGTGAACCCCGAGTGGCCGGCTCCGCCCGCGCAGCCCCCGGTACACCCCGCCGGGGAGGCGGAGCGCCCCAGGAAGCGCGCCCGGCGCCCGTTCGCCCTGCTCGCCGCCGTGGCGATCGTCGCGGCCGCGGTGGGCGGCGGCACCGCGTACGGCTTCCAGGAGCTGACCGGCGGTGACACCGTCGCCGCCGCCTCCGCCAGCACCAGCGTCGTGCCGTCCAGCGCCAAGGGCACGGTCTCCGGGGTCGCCAAGGCGGTCAGCCCGAGCATCGTGGAGATCAGCGCGACCTCGAACGCGGGCTCCTCCACCGGTTCCGGTGTGATCATCACCAGCGACGGCGAGATCATCACCAACAACCACGTGGTCTCCGGTGCCTCCTCGGTCAAGGTGTCGACCAGCGACGGCAAGGAGTACACCGCCGAGGTCGTCGGCACCGACGCCTCCAAGGACCTGGCGCTGATCAAGCTGGAGAACGCCTCCGGTCTGACCGCGGCCACCCTCGGCGACTCCGACGGCGTCAAGGTCGGCGACGAGGTCGTGGCGATCGGGTCCCCCGAGGGCCTCACCGGCACGGTGACCAGCGGCATCGTCTCCGCCCTCGACCGTGACGTGACCGTCTCCACCGACGAGAGCCAGCAGCAACAGCAGCAGGGACAGGGCGGCCAGTGGCCGTTCGAGTTCGGCGGCCAGCACTTCAACGGCGACACCGGCTCGTCCACGACCACGTACAAGGCGCTCCAGACCGACGCCTCCCTCAACCCGGGCAACTCCGGCGGCGCGCTGATCGACATGAACGGCAACATCATCGGGATCAACTCCGCGATGTACTCGGCCTCCGGTTCGTCCTCGTCGTCGTCCGACGCGGGCAGCGTGGGCCTCGGCTTCGCGATCCCGGTCAACACGGTCAAGGCCGACCTGGACACGCTGCGGGCCGGCGGCGCCGACAAGTAGCCGGCACCTGATCCCGGACGGCGGGTTTTCCACAGCTTTTCCGACCCGCGAGGCGGCTTGTCCACAGCTTTCCCGCGCCGCCCGCGGACGTGCGAGGCTGAAGGCGTCCAGCCCCCTGTCTCCCTTTGCATCCGAGGAACCGAGCCATGAGCCCCGCAGACGGTGACCGTGACACCCAGCGCATCCTGATCGTCGACGACGAGCCGGCGGTCCGCGAAGCACTCCAGCGCAGCCTCGCCTTCGAGGGGTACGGCACCGAGGTCGCCGTCGACGGCGCGGAGGCTCTGCGGAAGGCGGCGGTGTACCGGCCCGACCTGCTGGTCCTCGACATCCAGATGCCGCGCATGGACGGTCTGACCGCCGCCCGCCGCATCCGTGCCACCGGCGACACCACGCCGATCCTGATGCTGACCGCGCGCGACACCGTCGGCGACCGTGTCACCGGCCTCGACGCGGGCGCCGACGACTACCTGGTCAAGCCCTTCGAACTGGACGAGCTGTTCGCCCGCATCCGCGCACTGCTGCGCCGCAGCTCCTACGCGTCCGCGGTGGCCGCCGCCGCGGAGAACGACGACGTCCTCGCCTTCGCCGACCTGAGCATGGACCTCTCGACGCGGGAGGTGCTGCGGGGCGGGCGGGCGGTGGAACTGACCCGTACGGAGTTCACGCTGCTGGAGATGTTCATGGCGCACCCGCGCCAGGTCCTCACCCGGGAGCAGATCCTCAAGGCCGTCTGGGGCTTCGACTTCGAACCGTCGTCCAACTCGCTGGACGTGTACGTGATGTATCTGCGGCGCAAGACGGAGGCCGGCGGCGAACCGCGCCTGGTCCACACGGTCCGGGGTGTCGGTTACGTCCTGCGCCAGGGCGGCGCGGAGTGATCAGGCGTCTGCGCAACCTGCCCCTGCGCTCCCGCCTCGCCCTGCTGGTGGCGGCGGCGGTGGCGTTCGCGGTCGCAGCGGTGTCGGTGACCTGCTGGTTCATCGTGCAGGGCAAGCTCTACGACCAGCTCGACAACGAGCTGCGCAAGGCCACGGTCCTGAAGGACCCGCAGCAGGTCAGTCAGCTCAGGGACGCCCTGGCCAACTGCACGCAGGACTCCCGCGGGGGAGGCTTCCGCAACACCTACTCCCAGGTGGTCACGGCGGACGGGACCACCTGCCTGTTCACCGACTCGGTGGGGGAGATCGCGGTCACCGCGGCCGACCGGAAGGTCATCAACAGCGCGGGCGCCCAACCCAACCTCCTGCGCAACGGCACCGACGAGGACGGCAACGCCCTGCGCGTGCTGACCGTGCAGCTCACCCTCAGCAACCCCATCACCGAGGCCAGCTCGCACGCCGCCCTCATCGCGGCCGTGCCGCTGAAGGGCACCCAGTCCACGCTGAACGACCTGGCTTTGGTCCTGCTCCTCGTCTCCGGCATCGGCGTGCTCGGCGCCGGCGCGGCGGGGCTCACCGTCGCCCGCGCCGGGCTGCGTCCCGTCGACAAGCTCACCGAGGCCGTCGAACACGTCGCCCGCACCGAGGATCTCACCGTCCGCATCCCCGTCGAGGACGCCTCCGACGACGAGGTCGCCCGGCTCTCCCGCTCCTTCAACTCCATGACCGCCTCCCTCGCCAGCTCCCGCGACCTCCAGCAGCAGCTCATCGCGGACGCCGGTCACGAACTGCGCACGCCGCTCACCTCGTTGCGCACCAACATCGAACTGCTCACCCGCAGCGAGGAGACCGGCCGCCCGATCCCGGAGGCCGACCGCAAGGCACTGCTCGCCTCGGTGAAGGCGCAGATGACCGAGTTGGCGGCGCTCATCGGCGACCTCCAGGAACTCTCCCGCCCGGACACCGACCAGCACGCGAGCCGCACGCAGATCATCGCCTGGCACGACATCGTCGCCTCGGCCCTGCGCCGCGCCCGGCTGCGCGGCCCCGAGCTGACGATCACGGCGGACGTCCAGCCCTGGTACGTACGGGCGGAGCCGTCCGCCCTGGAGCGGGCGGTGGTCAACATCCTGGACAACGCGGTGAAGTTCAGCCCCGAGGCCGGCACGGTCGAGGTACGGCTCACCGACGGTGTCCTCACCGTCCGCGACCACGGACCCGGCATCTCCGAGGCCGAACTCCCCCACGTCTTCGACCGCTTCTGGCGCTCGGAGTCGGCCCGCTCCCTGCCCGGCTCCGGCCTCGGCCTCTCCATCGTGGCCCGCACGGTCCAGCAGGCGGGCGGCGAGGTGTCCCTCGCCCCGGCCCCCGAAGGCACCGGCACGGCGGCGACGGTACGGCTGCCGGGGGCACCGGTGCCCCCACCGGCTCAGGAGTGACGCCGGGCCGCCCCCTCCAGGAACGCGCTCCACGCCGACGTCCCGAACACGAGGACCGGCCCGGCCGTGAGCTTGCTGTCGCGGACGGGGGTCGCGCCGGGGACACCCTGGGCGATCTCGACGCAGTTGTTCGCTCCCCCGTCGCTGTAGCTCGACTTGCGCCAAGCGGCGTGGCTGAGGTCGGGAGTGTGCTTCATGACCTGTGCTCCTCCAGTACGTCCTTGATGAACGTCAGCGAGTCCGACGGCGACAGCGCCAGATCTCGGAGCCGATCGTAGGACAAGCGATGCCGGAGGACTTCTTCCGGTTCGTCCGTCAGCAGTCCGCTGCTGTCGCCCTCGGTGTAGGCGGCGGCGGTGCCGTCCATCTGCCACAACAGGGTGAGCGATCCCTTCCCCATGAGGTGGTGCACTCCGGCGGAGAACGGCAGCACCTGGACGACGACGTTGCGCTGGTCCAGCACTCCCGTCACATGCCTCAACTGGCCGATCCAGGTCTGCTGACTGGCCGACGGGCGGCGGAAGGCGAGTTCGTCGATGACGAAACGCACGCTCGGCGCGGGCCTGCGGGTCAACAGCAGTTGTCGGCCGAGGCGGGCGGCCACCTGTTCCTCGCTCGCCTCCGGGTCCGCGGCCGTTGCCCCCGGCCCCGACAACACCTCGCGGGCGAAGTCCTCGGTCTGCAACAGCCCCGGGACGTCGGACGTGTAGGCCCACATGAGGCATGCCGTCGCCTCAAGGCGCATGTACTCCTTGTAGGTGTCCTTGAACGCGTCGATGCGCGCGATCTTCCAGTGACTCACCAACAAGTCCCCGGTCTTGTAGTAACTGTCGAGATCCTCCATCACCGTGATCTTCGACAGCCGCTCCCCCGACTCCAGCCGGCTCAGGTAGCTCTTGTCGTACCCGGACTCCTCCGCGAGCTGGCCCAGGGACTTCCCCGCCTTCTCGCGCAGATACTTCAGCGTCCGCCCCAGTACGGACCGTCCCGACACCCGCTCCCCGTCGACCACTTCCGTCACGTCAGCCCTCCTCGGTGCCCGGGGCCACCGGCAACACGGGCCCCCTTCCGCAGCGTACGCGCAACCAGTGACGATCTACCCACACAAAGTGATCGTCGCTCGTACGAGGAGAACCGACCATGGCCTACCGCCTCCTGCCCTGGAGCACCCCCGACGGCAAGCCCTGTTATCTGAGCGCGGCCGGTCCGCACAGTCGGCTCTCGCGGCTCGCGGACGACATGGAGGACGCCCAGTTGACGTCGGGGACGCAGGTGTGGGAGGCGGCGCGGACCGTGCTGGACGATCCGAAGGCCGGTGAACGCGCTGTGCGCTTCGCGTTGACGCGGGCCGTGGAGTCGCTGGGGGACGTGCTGCGGGTCGCGATCAGCCGGGGAGAGCGGGTGCGGGACGGCTCGTGACGGCGAGGCTCGCGTACGTGCCGCCGTGCGCGAGCAGTTCCTCGTGGGTGCCCGACTCCACCAGTCGGCCGCCGTCCAGCACCAGGATGCGGTCGGCGTCGGGGGCCAGGGTCAGATCGTGGGTGATCATCAGGGTCGTACGGCCGGACATCAGGTGGCGCAGCGGCTGGACGATCCGGCGGGCGGCGACCGCGTCGAGGCCGGCGGTCGGTTCGTCCAGGATCAGGACGGGGGCCGTGCGGAGCATCGCGCGGGCGATGGTCAGGCGCTTGAGCTGACCGCCGGAGAGGGCGGCGGTGCCGGGGGCGATGAGGGTGTCGTAACCCTTGGGGAGGGCCGTGACGAAGGAGTGGGCGGCGGCGGAGCGGGCCGCGCGTTCGATGTCCTCGTCGCTCGCGCCGGGGCGCCCGGCCGCGATGTTCTCGCGGATCGTGCCGTGCAGGATCAGGGTCTCCTGCGGGAGCAGGGTGATCCGGTCGCGGAGGAAGTCCAGGGACAGGTGCGGCAGGGGGATGCCGTCGAGGCAGATCGTGCCCGTGGTGGGGTCGTAGAAGCGGGTCAGGAGCTTGGCCAGCGTCGACTTGCCCGCGCCGCTCGGGCCGGTGACGACGACCAGTTGGCCGGGGGCGGCGGTGAGGGACAGTTCGCGCAGGGCGGGCCGGCCGGTCCCCGGGTAGTGGAACGTGATGTCGTGGAAGGCGACCCAGCCGCGTACCGGCCACGGCGGGACGGGGGCCGGCGGGTCGGTGACGGCGGGGCGGGCGTCGAGGATCTCGCCGAGGCGCTGGGCGCCGGCGGTGGCGGCGGTGAGGGTGAGGCCGAGCCGGCCGAGGCTGCGCACCGGCGGGTAGAGGTAGCCGATGAACGCGGCGAAGGCGAGGAGCTGCCCGAGGGTCATGCGGCCGGCGGAGATCTCCCAGACACCGAGGCCGATCACCGTCAGGACGCAGAGCGTCTCGACCACCTCGACGAACTGCTCGTACATCTCGCTCAGCCGGGCACCGCGCACGGACGCCTTCAGCCAGGCGCGGGCCTCGCGGTCGAGCCGTTCCTCTTCCGCGTGGCGGCGGTTGTACGCCTGGGTCAGCACGATGTTGCCGAGGGACTCCTCCACCACGGAGGTGATCGCGCCGTCGGCGACCCGTTCGTCCTGGGAGGCGGTGCGGATACGGCCGGAGAAACGGCGGGCCGCGAGGAGGAACAGGGGCGCGAGGACGAAGGTGACCAGCGCCAGGTCCCAGCGGAGGTAGAGGGCGGCGGCGGCGTAGAAGACGGCCGAGAACGCGGCGGAGACCGTGCCGACGACCCCCGAAACGACCATTTGTTCGATCGCTTCGACGTCGCCGGTCAGCCGCTCCACCAGATCGCCGCGCCGGTGCCGCTGGAAGAAGTGCGGGGGCAGGCCCTGGAGGTGGTGGAAGACGCCCGCGCGCAGGCGCCGGACGAATCTCTCGGCGGTCCAGGTGGCGAGGGAGTTGCCGAGGTAGCCGACGAGCGCGCCGAGCACGGCGACGGCCAGCCAGCCACCGGCCGGCCCCCAGAAGGCGGAGAGCGAACCGGCCTTCAGCGCGTTGTCCGTCAACTCCGCGAAGAGCAGGATGGACGCGGTCTCGGCGAGCGCGGCGACCACCACGCAGGCCACGATCACCACGAGCCACCCGCGGTCGCCGCGGGTCAGCGGCCAGAAACGGCGGAACGCCGCACGGACTTCCCTCATGATCAACTCTCTCCTCCGGCCACCGGCCACCGGCCACCCGCCACCGGACGTGCCCGAGGCGGGGCCCCGGAGCGCACTGGCTGCTCCGGCGGCCCCGCCTCGTGAGTGGCCTCAGCCCTGGTGCGAGACCGGACGACGCTTGGGCGCGGCCTTCTTCGGCGCGGGCTTCGCGGCCTTCTTCGCGACCGGGGCGGCGGGCTTGCGGTTCTTCTTCACCGGGGCGACCTTGTGAAAGCTCATGGAATTACCTCTCAGCTCTATGTGAATGATGCTTTACGACTGTGAAGCAGTTCAGCCCTTGTGCGAGACCGGGCGGCGCTTCGGAGCGGCCTTCTTCGGCGCGGGCTTGGCCTTCTTCGGCGCGGGCTTGCGGCTCTGCTTCACCGGGGTGACCTTGTGGAAGCTCATGCTGATCTCCTTCGTCGTTTGCGTTGGTGTCGTTCGCTGTCGACATGGAAAACACTACGGGAGGCAAGCGCGAAAAAGGACCGATTCCACTGAGACCTCAATGAAGAAGAGCTGAGATGAAATTCAGGGAAGAGGGGGAACCGGGCGGGAACTGACACAGAATTTAAGCGGCGGAAGACGACACGGCGGAAAGCGACAGGAAAAGAGAGCGGGCCCGTGACCGGAGGTGTCCGGTCACGGGCCCGCTTCAGGGGAACCGCGGCGCGCTACCGCACGATCGTGACGCGGTCCGCCGCCGGCGGGGCGTACGGGGCGGTGGCCGAGGAGTGGGCCGTCAGGTACTGCTCCAGCGCCGTGAGGTCGTCCGCGCCGACGACGTCACCCGTGCCCTGGCCCAGCGTCGTGAAGCCGTCACCGCCGCCCGCGAGGAAGCTGTTGCTCGCGACGCGGTAGGTGGCCGCCGGGTCCAGCGGCGCGCCGTTCAGCCGCACCGAGTCCGTCACCACGCGGTCGGCACCCGACTGGGTCAGGTCCAGCGTGTAGGTCAGCCCGGACGAGATCTGCAGGATCTTCGGCGCGGCCTCGTTCGCGCCGCTCACCTGCTCCTTGAGGACCTGGAGCACCTGGGCGCCGGTGAGGTCCTGGAGGTTGACCGTGTTCGCGAACGGCTGGACCGCGAAGGCCTCCGCGTACGTGACCACGCCGTCGCCCTCGGCGCCGCTCGCCGCGTAGGTCAGCGGCGCCCGGATACCGCCCGGGTTCATCAGCGCGAGGTCGGTCTCCGCGTCCAGTTCCCTGCCGTACGCCAGTTGCGCGTCGGCGATCAGGTCGCCGAGCGGGGACTCGGTGCCGGTGGAGCCGATGTCACCGGAGATGTGGCCGACGGCGCGGTTGCCGATGGGCGCGGCCAGCGCGTTCCACTTGCCGACCAGCGCGGTCAGGTCGGCGGCCTTGGGAACGTCCCGGGTGACCACGTGGTTCGCCGACTCCACCGACGTACGGGCTATGTCACCGGTACGGCGGTCGTAGGTCAGCGTGGTGTCCGTGTAGAGACGGCCGAAGGAGGCGGCCGAGGTGACCATGCGGGGCTTGCCCGCCGGGTCGGGGATCGTGCAGACGTACGCGTTGTGGGTGTGGCCGGTGACCAGCGCGTCCACCTGGGGCGTGACGTTCTTGGCGATGTCCACGATGGGGCCGGAGATGCCGGAGCCGGCGCCCGCGGCGTCGCAGTCGTAGTTGTAGGAGGACGAGGCCGGGAAGCCGCCCTCGTGGACGAGGGCCACGATCGACTTCACGCCCTGCTGCTGGAGCACCTTGGCGTACTTGTTGATCGTCTCGACCTCGTCCTTGAACTTCAGGCCCTTGACGCCCTCCGCCGAGACGACGTCCGGGGTGCCCTCCAGGGTCACGCCGATGAAACCGACCTTGACGCCGTTCTTCTTCCAGACCCAGTAGGGAGCGAGGACCGGCTTGCCGGTCTTCTCCTTGAGGACGTTGGCGGCCAGGTAGGGGAAGTCGGCGCCCTTGAACTTCTTGTCCGAGTAGCAGCCCTCGGTGGGGTGGCAGCCGCCGTTCTGGAGGCGGGCCAGTTCCTGGGCGCCCTCGTCGAACTCGTGGTTCCCGACGCTGGTCACGTCCAGGTCGAGCTTGTTCAGCGCCTCGATGGTGGGCTCGTCGTGGAAGAGCCCGGAGATCAGCGGGGAGGCACCGACCATGTCGCCGCCGGCCGCGGTGATCGAGTACGGGTTGCCCTTACGGGCCTGGCGCAGGTGGGTGGCGAGGTACTCCACGCCGCCCGCGTCGACGGTCTTCGTGCTGCCGTCCGCCTGGACCTCGGTGACCCGGCCGGAGGAACCGGCGGGCGGCTCCAGATTGCCGTGCAGGTCGTTGAAGGAGAGAAGCTGGACGTCCTGGTAACGGCTCTGCTGGTGACCGCCGGGGCGGTGGTCGCCCTTGCCGGGCCCGCCCGTGTGCGCGGACGCGGGCAGCGCGGCCGCGGCGAGCGCGCCGACGGTGACGGCTCCGGCGGCGACCGCCAGCAGACGGGTCGTACGGCGGCGACGACCGCCCGGCTGCCGCGGCTGTGCTGTGACTGACATGCGCCCCCCTGTGGGCCTGTGTGGGTATACGTGCTTCCGTGTGGGTCCGTATCGGTCCGTATGGTCCGCACGGTTCTGTGCGTGTCTGTATGGGTCCGTACGGGCCGGTGCGGAGGAGCCGTGCGGGAGTCGGCTCGTCGGCGCAGCCTAAAGTCAACGCGCGTAGCGCGACAGGGGGTTCGCGGTTACATCCTGGTTTACCTTCTGCCGCCGCTCCGCCGGGTCCGCCCCTTACCCTCGTACGCATGACCAGCGACGACACCGCGCGGCCCGGCCGCTCCCGCTCGATCGAGACGTACTCCGCCCTCACCACCGAGCAGTCCGAGGCCGTCCTCGCGCTGCTCACCGAGGCCGCCCGGACGGACGGTCAGCAGGCCGTGTCCGAACAGGGCCGGCTGCAACTGCGCGGCGAGGCCCGCGAAGGCGTCTCCCATCTCCTGCTCACGGCCGGCGGCGAACTCCTCGGCTACGCCCAACTGGAGGACACCGACCCGGTGGAGTCGCCGGCCGCCGAGATGGTCGTCCATCCCTCGCACCGCGGGCAGGGGCACGGGCGGGCGCTGGGCTCGGCGCTGCTCGCCGCCTCCGGCAAGCGGCTGCGGGTGTGGGCGCACGGCGGGCACTCCGCCGCACGGCATCTCGCCCAGGTCCTCGGCCTGACCCTCTTCCGCGAGCTGCGGCAGATGCGGCGGCCGCTGGCCGGCCTCGACCTGCCCGACCCGGTGTTTCCGCAGGGCGTGACCGTACGCGCGTTCGTGCCGGGGCAGGACGACACGGCCTGGCTCGCCGTCAACGCCGCCGCCTTCGCCCACCATCCCGAGCAGGGGTCGCTCACGCAGCGGGACCTGGACGACCGCAAGGCCGAGGCGTGGTTCGACCCGGCGGGGTTCTTCCTCGCCGAGCGGGCGGGTGAGCTGATCGGCTTCCACTGGACGAAGGTGCACGAGGCGGAGGGGCTCGGCGAGGTGTACGTCCTCGGCATCCGGCCCGATGTCCAGGGCGGGGGACTCGGCAAGTCGCTCACCGCGGTCGGCCTGCGGCATCTGGCGGGGCGCGGACTGCCGACGGCCATGCTGTACGTCGACGCGGACAACAAGGCGGCGGTGACCGTGTACGAGCGGCTGGGGTTCGTCACACACGAGACGGACCTGATGTACCGCACGGAGAGCTGAGGTACCGCACGGAGAGTTGAGGTCCCAGGGACGGGCAAGGTTCCGGGGACTGCCACGGTCCCGGGGACCGCCGAGATTCCGGGGACTGCCAAGGTCCCGAGGGCTGCCGAAATACCAGGGATCGCCGAAATCCCAGCGGCTAGAGTCTGCCGCTGCCCGCTGGGCAGGTCCTGGGGGCCGGTGGGTGGCGTGCGGGCCGGAGCCGCCGTCTTCGCACCGGCTCCGGCCCGCACGCCACCCACACGACCGCCGCCGCGGCCAGGAGCAGAGCCCAGCGCTGGTGGGCAGCCTCCCAGCGCGGGTCGTCGACGGTGACGAACAGGGCCCACCGCCCCGGCAGGAACAGCAGGGCCAGGAACGCCGCGGCCAACAGCCCGGTCGCGACCGACAGCCCTGGTTCGGACTCGTCCGCGAACCGTACGGCGGCCGCGGCGGCGGCCAGGACGAGGACGGCGGACGCGGCGGCCTCCAGCGTGGTCGCGCCGACCGGGGGCCGCGCGCCAGCGGGCACGAGGGCCAGAACCGCCCACCACCACAGGCCCGCGAGCGGCGCGGCCCACGCCACCCGCAGTCCCGTCCGCACCCAACGCCCGGTGGCCACGGGGACCGTGAGGTGCCGGGCCGGGTCGTCCAGCAGGAAAGCGAGGCCGAGCACGAAGGCCAGAACGGCGGCGCGGAGCAGGACGAGCGACAGCCACGGGTCCGGCTGCCCCTCCGACAGCCGGGGCAGCGCGACGAGCACCGGCCCCACCCCGGCGCCCAGGACCAGCGCCCGCCAAGGCACCGTGCGCCCCACCGCCCGTATGAGCGCGCCACCCACCCCCGGCGTGCGGCGCCCGTCCCGCGCCTCCCGCGTCCGGGCCGGGCCGCGCCCGGCTTCCGCGCCCGGTGTCCGGCACCGGACCTGCCGGTCCGGCTCGCCCCGCGGCCGGCCCCGGCTCACCTCACCTCTCACACTCGTCACCCCCCTCGGGCACGTCGGCGCCCAGTGTCCGGGCTGCCTCGGCCGTGGTCACGCCCGGACCGGTCAGCTCGTCCCAGTGCGCGCGCACGGCGGCGGCGACCTCGGCGCGCGGCCGTTCGAGCAGTTCCACGACCACGCCCGTCTGGCCCGCGGACATGCTGAGCGAGCCGGTCGGCGTCAGCGCGATCGCCGAACCCCTGACGCTGTCGTCGAGGCGGACCGTGCGCAGTTCGGCCAGTGGGTCCTCGGCGCCGCCCAGCGCCAGCCACATCACGGTCACCACCCGTCCGTCGCACAGTTCGCCGCCCGCCTCCTCGTCCCCCGCGACCAGCACGGAGGCGACGGCGGTCGCGAACTCGGGGACCCGGGTCCCGCCCCAGCGCGTGCCGACGGTGACCTGGCCGGGCGTCGTGGACGCATTGAGCGCCGTGTCGCTCTCCAGACCGTAGGTGGAGTCGACCCGCTGCCGTACGAGCAGCCGCTGCCCAGCCGCCGTACCGCCCGCCAGGGACTGGACGCGGTCGACAACGGTGGCCCAGGTGCCGGCGCGGCCCGTCCACTCCGGGTAGGCGCAGTAGACGGAGGAGCCGTGCTCGGCGCACGACTGGACCTTCTCCGGCGTCACCGTCGCCTGTTTCCGGGCCGCGGCCAGCTCCGCCGACACCCCGCCGGACTGGGCGACCGCGCCGGTCAGCGTCAGGCCGACGGCCACCGCGGCGCACACCTTGAGGGGCCGGGCCCGGCCCCCCGCGGCGAGCACCCCGACGCAGGCCGCCAGCAGCACGAGGCCGGTCAGATAGAGGGCGTGCCAGCCCGCGGGACGCCCGATCAGGTCCGACGGCAGTGTCTCGCCGTCGTTCTCGCCGACGGCCGCCGACAGCCACCGGCTCCAATTCGCCTCGGTCGACCCCGTCGTCACGAAGACGAACAGGGTGTACAGGCCGACGAGGAGGACCGGTGCCGCGAACGTGTGCGGCACCAGCCGCGCCGCCAGCACCCCGAGCGCGCCGCACAGAAGCACGGTCAGCGGTCCCACGGCCAGTTCGCCGGCCGAGCCGTGCCCCACCGCGCCCGGCCGCAGCGCCTGCCAGGTGAACTCGCCCAGCACGACAGCCGCCGTGAACACGCCGAACGGCACCACCGACAGCAGGTGGGCGATCGTGCGCCGCCAGGGCGCCACCGGCAGGACGTCGAAATGCCGGTCGGTGTCGCGCCGGCGGGACCGCAGGACGGCCCGGTTGACGCAGACGAACAGGACGATGCCCAGGAGCAGCGGCTGGCCCTGGGTGGCCCGGTCGGCGTCCTGGAGCGCCGGGTAGGCGTCCGTTCCCTCGGCGGAGACCAGCCGCCACCCGGTGTACCCGAGGTTGAGGAGCAGGGTGGCCACGACCGGGAGGTAGCCCAGCAGATCGCGTGCTTCGAAGCGGGCGAGGGCGAACACGGCCGCCCACGGCCCGCGCGACTGGTCGTGCGGGGCGGCCGCCGGGGGCGCCGGCTCCAGCACGCCGCTCATGGTGTCGCCGCTCATGCCGCCGCCTCCGCGTCCAAGCCGTCCAAGCCGTCCAGGACGAGCAGGTAGCCGTCCTCCAGGGAGGGTTCGACCAGGTCGGCGCCGGGCGGCGGATCGCCGACGTGGCGGAAGAACCCCGTACCCGTACGCCACCCGGCCTTCGCCCCCGGGTCGCGCTCCGCGCCGCTCCACACCCGTCCCGCCGCCCGCGCGGTCAGCTCGGCCGGTGTTCCGTCGAACCGGATCCGTCCGCCGGCCATGACCAGCACCCGGTGGCAGAGCATCGCCACGTCCTCCGTCTGATGGGACGACAGCAGCACCGTCCGCCCCTCCCCCGCGCGGGCGATCAGCTCCCGGAACCGCATCCGCTGCTCCGGGTCGAGGCCGACCGTCGGCTCGTCCAGGACGAGGAAACCGGGGTCCCCGACCAGCGCGGCGGCCAGCGCCACCCGCTGCCGCATGCCACCGGACAGCTTCCGCATCCGCCGCCCGCGCACCTCGCCCAGGTCGACCTCCTCCAGCACCCGCCGCACCTCGCGATGGCGCCCGGCCCGGTCGGTCAGCTCTTTCAGGATCGCCACGTAGTCGACGAACTCGAAGGCGGTGAAGTCCGGGTGGAAGCCGGGCGTCTGCGGCAGATACCCGAGGCTGCGCCGCACCTCTTGGCGGCCGCGGGCGCTCCCCGGATCGTGCCCCAGCACGGTGAAGGAGCCCCGGTCTGCGGGGACGGCCGTGGCCAGCACCCGCAGCAGCGTGGTCTTCCCGGCCCCGTTGGGCCCGAGCAGCCCGGTGACACCCGGACCCAGCCGCAGCTCGACGTCCTCCAGGGCGCGAATCCGCCCGTAATGAAGGCTCAGCCCGGAGGCCGAGACGGTCGTGGACGACATAGAGAACTCCCGTGGTGAAAAGGGAACAGGGAAGAGGGGACGAGGAAACGAGCAGACGAGGGGACGAGGGGACGAGGGAGAAGGAGAAGGAGAAGACGGAAGGAGGCGGCGGAGCGTGGAGGTGGTCAGGTACGGCAAAGGCTCATGCCGCACGCCCCGGGGAGGGGGCGGGCCGCTGCGAGAAGTCGAACCGGTCGCGGAGCAGGAAGAGCAGCCCGGCGGCGAGGGCCGCGACCACCCCGCACGCCGCCTGCCCGGCCGCCGTGAACGGCGCGAGCGGACTGTCGGCGGAGGCCCGCGCCGCGTCGGCGGCCACCAGCAGCCCGACCCACGCGCCGCCGACCAGCGAGGGCGCGGCCACCGGCCCCAGCCGGGGCGTCAGCGCCAGCCCCGCCGCGGTCAGCGCGAGCGCGGGCAGCAGCCAGGTCAGCGCGCGCAGGCCATATCCCGGCAGGGCGAGGGTGGCCAGGCCGTTCAGCCCGATGCCGACGCTCAGTACGGCGACCGTGCGGATCATCAGCAGCCGGAAGCCGTGCATCGGCGCCACCACCGCCATCTCGTACGTCGGGTCCAGCGCGGGCCCGAAGGACAGGGCCACCCCGGCCAGCGGCAGCAGGGGAGCGAGCGCGAGGAAGAGCGTGGGCGAGGCCGCCCCCTCGGACGCCAGGGCCACGCCGACGGACATCGCCAGCACCGCGACGACGGCGCCCAGCCAGGAGAGGCGGAGCACGGGTGTCGCCAGCAGCAGCCGCGCGGTGTGGTCGGCGACCCCGAGCCGCACCAGCAGCGCCTCGAAGATCCCCGGCCGGGGCGCGTCCAGCTCGGCGTCGAGCCGCTCCCAGCCGGCGTCCAGCGCGACCGGGTCGGCGGCCCGGGCCAGCACGGCGCGGCACCGCGCGCACGCCGCGAGGTGGGTGTCGGCGGACCACAGCGCGGGCGGCGTCAGCTCGCCGCGCCCGTACGCCCGCAGGTCCTCGTCCGGCACGTGCCAGCCGCCGTCGATGTGTGCCGTCATGCCAGCGCCTCCCGCAACTGCTTGCGGGCGCGCATCGCCCGCGTCTTGACCGTGCCCGGCGGAATGCCGAGCAGGACTGCGGCCTCGCGGGTGGTCAGCCCGTCGACGACCGTGGCCTGGAGCACCGCGCGCAGCTCCGGGGAGAGCCGGACCAGCGCCCCCGCGAGGTCCCCGTGCTCGACCCCGGCGAGCACGCGCTCCTCCGCCGAGACCTCCTCCCGGTGCCGCAGCCTCGCCAGCGCCTGCCGCAGCCGCCCCCGCGCCCCCTCGCCGCGCAGTACGTCGATCAGCCGCCGCGACCCGATCCGCCACAGCCAGCCGGCCACGTCCCCCTCCTCCCGGTACCGCGCGCTGCCGCGCCACACCGCGAGGAAGGTCTCCTGCACGACGTCGTCGACGACGCCCGCGTCGGCACACCGGCCGCGCAGCCGGGCCGCCAGCCACGGCGCGTACCGCCGGTACAGCTCCTCGAAGGCGCACCGGTCGCCGTCCGCGGCGGCCCGCACCAGCTCCCCGTCGCTTCTCGTCTCGCTCACACCCCCTCATCGCACGACCCCACCCGATCGGTTCACACCCCGACCGATCCACACCACGACCGATCCACACCACGACCGGTTCCTCTCCCCACCGGTCCGCCTCCCCGCCGCTCCGCCTCCCCGCCGCTCCGCCTCCCCGCCGCTCCGCCTCCCCGCCAGCCCGCCTCCCCACCGGTTCACACCTTCGCAGCCCCACCGCACCCCCACCGCATCCCCACCGCACCCCGCCGACGGGCCTCACCCCACCCCGCCCCCTCCAAGCCGCCCCCCGCTATCCCACACGTCATGTCGCCGTAACCATCGATTCAGACGGGCTTGCGACCCTCACCGAATGCAGCCCGCCCTGCCAGAGCCGACGCCATCCCCGGAGGGACCCGCGCTCCCGCTCCTCCGCTCCGACGCGCCCGTCCTGCTCGGGGCGCGGAAGAATGGGTCCATGAGCCAGCCGCACCCCCAGGCAGAGGTCCAGCACACGCAGCCCTCCGTGGGCTCCATCGCCGCGCACCGCCCGCACACGGTCGCCGCCACCGTCTCGGACCTGGAACCCGATCTCGACGCCGACCTCGACGTCTACGAGGACGACCAGGACACCCCGGCCGACGGCACCGACGCGGGCCCCGGCACCCGGCTCCCGCAGGGCCGCTTCCTCGACCGTGAGCGGAGCTGGCTCGCGTTCAACGAACGGGTCCTGGAACTCGCCGAGGACCCGAACACGCCCCTTCTGGAGCGCGCCAACTTCCTCGCGATCTTCGCCAGCAACCTGGACGAGTTCTTCATGGTCCGGGTCGCCGGCCTGAAGCGCCGGATCGCCACCGGCGTCGCCACCCGCTCCGCCTCCGGCCTCCAGCCCCGCGAGGTCCTGGAGATGATCTGGGCCCGCTCCCGCGAGCTGATGGCCCGGCACGCCGCCTGCTTCCACGAGGACGTCGCCCCCGGCCTCGCCGAGGAAGGCATCCACCTGGTCCGCTGGAGCGCACTCGCGGAGAAGGACCAGGCCCGCCTGTTCACCCTCTTCCGCCACCAGATCTTCCCGGTCCTCACGCCCCTCGCCGTGGACCCGGCGCACCCCTTCCCGTACATCTCGGGGCTCTCCCTCAACCTCGCGGTGATCGTCCGCAACCCGGTCACCGGCCACAAGCACTTCGCCCGCGTCAAGGTTCCCCCGCTGCTCTCCCGCTTCCTGGAGGCCGCTCCGGGCCGCTACGTCCCCATCGAGGACGTCATCGCGGCCCACCTGGAGGAGCTGTTCCCGGGCATGGAGGTCCTGGAGAGCCACACCTTCCGCGTCACGCGCAACGAGGACCTGGAGGTGGAGGAGGACGACACCGAGAACCTCCTCAAGGCGCTGGAGAAGGAACTGATGCGGCGCCGCTTCGGCCCGCCGGTCCGCCTGGAGGTCGAGGAGTCCATCGACCGCGAGGTCCTGGACCTGCTCGTGCGCGAGCTGAAGATCGGCGAGGCCGAGGTCTACCCCCTCCCCGGCCCCCTGGACCTCACCGGCCTCTTCCGCATCCACAGCCTGGACCGGCCGGAGCTGAAGTACCAGAAGTTCATCGCCGGCACCCACCGCGACCTCGCCGAGGTCGAGTCGGCCTCGCCGCCGGACATCTTCGCCGCGCTGCGCAGCAGGGACGTCCTGCTGCACCACCCGTACGACTCCTTCTCCACCTCCGTGCAGGCGTTCCTGGAGCAGGCCGCGGAGGACCCGGACGTCCTCGCGATCAAGCAGACGCTGTACCGGACCTCCGGCGACTCACCCATCGTCAACGCGCTCATCGAGGCGGCCGAGGCCGGCAAGCAGGTCCTGGTCCTGGTCGAGATCAAGGCCCGCTTCGACGAGCACGCGAACATCAAGTGGGCCCGCAAGCTGGAGGAGGCCGGCTGCCACGTCGTCTACGGCCTCGTCGGTCTGAAGACCCACTGCAAGCTGTCGCTCATCGTGCGCCAGGAGGGCGACACGCTGCGCCGCTACAGCCACGTGGGCACCGGCAACTACCACCCGAAGACGGCCCGTCTCTACGAGGACCTCGGCCTGCTCACCGCCGACCCGCAGGTCGGCGCGGACCTCTCCGACCTCTTCAACCGGCTCTCCGGCTACTCGCGGCGCGAGACCTACCGCCGTCTCCTGGTCGCCCCCAAGTCGCTCCGTGACGGCCTGGTCTCCCGCATACACAAGGAGATCCAGCACCACCGCGCGGGCCGCCCGGCCTACATCCGCATCAAGGCCAACTCGATAGTCGACGAGACCGTCATCGACGCGTGCTACCGCGCCTCGCAGGCGGGCGTCCCGGTCGACGTGTGGGTGCGCGGCATCTGCGCCCTGCGCCCCGGTGTGGCGGGCCTGTCGGAGAACATCCGGGTCCGTTCGATACTCGGCCGCTTCCTCGAACACTCCCGGCTCTTCGCCTTCGGCAACGGCGGCGAGCCCGAGGTCTGGTTCGGCAGCGCCGACATGATGCACCGCAACCTCGACCGTCGTATAGAAGCGCTGGTCCGGGTCACCGACCCGGCCCACCGGGCGGCCCTGAACCGCCTGCTGGAGACGGGCATGTCCGACACCACCGCGTCCTGGCACCTCGGCCCGGACGGTGAATGGACCCGGCACGCGACCGACGCGGACGGCCACCCCCTGCGCAACGTCCAGGAGATGCTCATAGACGCCCGGAGGCGCCGGCGTGGCACAGCGACACCTTGAACCGACGCACCCCACCGCCGGTCCGGCGGGAGCCGCGACGGGCGCGCCCGTACCGGCGGAGGCCCTCGCGGCGTACCTGAGGGCGCAGGCCACGGAGTTCCTCCGGGCACTGCGCCAGCACCGGGAGAACGGCACGGGCGCCCACGGCACCGAAGGGTCCGCCGACGCGGCCCGGGCGCTGCGGCGCGCGGCCCGCCGGATCAGCGGCAGCCTGCACACCTTCCAGCCGCTGCTCGACAGCGACTGGGCGGAGAGCATGCGCCCCGAGCTGGCCTGGCTCTCCGGCACCCTCGCACTCGAACACGCGTGCGCTTCCCGTCTGGAGCGGCTGCTCCAGGCGCTGCACCGCCTCTCGGGCTCGTCGGCGTTCCCGCCCCCGGCCCCGGGCGCCACGCCGGCCCGCCCCGCCGAGGACCGCCGGGGCCGCGTGCCCCACCCGGCCCCGGCGGTCCTCGCCACCCCCGCCACCGCCTCGGCCCCCTCGGCCCCCTCGGCCCCCGAGCGCGGCACCCTCACCGTCGGCGCGGCCAAGGCGGGCGCCCTGCTGGACCGCCAGCTCACCCTGGCCCGCACCCGGGCCCACTCCACGGCGCTCCAGGCCCTCGGCAGCAGCCGGTTCCACGCGGTGGCCGACAAGGTCGCCGTACTCGCCAGTGACGTACCCCTGGCGCCCGCCGCGGCCACCGCCGACCTCGGACCGCTCGCCGCGGCGGCGCGGGACCGCCTCACCGACGCCGTGGCGGCCCTGCCGCTGATCACCGCGGGCAGCCCGTACAACGCGGAGGCCCTGATCCACGGCCTGTCCCCGGACCCGTCCCCGCACCCGCAGGACGCGCCCTGGCACCAGGTCCGCCTGCTGCTGCGCCTGCACCGTTACGCCCGTGAGGTCGTCGTCGGCTGCGCCACCCAAGGCACCCAAGGCACCCCAGGTGCCCCCGACCTCGCAGGCGTCCCCGGTCTCCCCGCCACTCCCCTCGCCCCTGTCGCCCCTGTCGCCCCTGTCGCCCCCGTCGCCCCCGTCGACGGACGTCTGCTCGCCGCGGGTGAGGCGCTGGACCGGCACCGCGACGCCTCGGAGGCGGCGGGCGCCGCCGCCCAGGCGGCCCGTACGCCCCGCATCGCCCCGGCCACGGCGTACGCGCTCGGCGTGCTCCACGCCGACCAGCGGCATGAAGTGGAAGCGGCGAGGTACGCGTTCCAGCACTGCTGGCGCAAGGACTCGGTGAGCGCCCCCTAAGGGCGAGGGAGGGGGTCGACGGTGAACACGTCCGAGGGAACCGGCCGCACGGACACCCCCGTGCTGGCCGCCGGCTGTGTCCTGTGGCGCCGCTCGCCCGTGACCGGCCGCACCGAGATCTGTCTGGTGCACCGCCCCAAGTACGACGACTGGTCCCACCCCAAGGGCAAGCTGAAGCACGGCGAGGACGCCCTCGCCGGCGCCCTGCGCGAGGTCGCCGAGGAGACCGGTCACACCGCCGCGCCCGGCGCCGAGCTGCCCACCGCGCGCTACGAGGTGGCCGGCCGGCCCAAAGAGGTGCGCTACTGGGCGGGCGAGGCCGTCTCCGGCACCTTCACGGCGAACGACGAGGTCGACCGCGTCCTGTGGCTGCCGCCCGCCGCGGCCCGCGTCCGGCTCACCCGACCGAGGGACCGCGACCTGATCGACGCCCTGCTCGCCACCGCGCACCTGGCATAGTCGAGCCACCCGCCATCACCGGGATCACCCTGTGTCCTCGACGTAAGCGTTCCGTTACCTCACCGCACCGCCTTCAGGGGTTCACCCCGCGTTCATTCATGGCCATTGGCGCCTTCACCTGATCTGCCTAATTTCGGCCTTACCCGATACGGGGCGCACTTCGAAAACGCGTCTGTATCGCACAGTCTTCGCACGCCGCCGAACAGGCCGGCGGCTCCTGGAAGGAAATTCCTCAAGTGAAGCTTCAGCGCATGAACCGGCGGGCCCTCGCTCTCGGTGCTCTCGCCGTCTCCGGCGCCCTGGCCCTCACGGCGTGCGGCTCCGACGACACGGGCAACAGCGACGGCGGCAGCTCCAGCGCCGGCAGCACGGCGGCCGCGAGCGACATCAAGTGTGACGACGCCAGCGGCCAGCTCCAGGCCTCGGGCTCCTCCGCCCAGAAGAACGCCATCGACGCCTGGGTGAAGCAGTTCGCCGCGGCCTGCAAGGGCGTGCAGATCAACTACAACCCGACGGGTTCGGGCGCCGGCATCACGGCCTTCACCCAGGGCCAGACCGCCTTCGCCGGTTCGGACTCCGCGCTGAAGCCCGAAGAGGTCGCCGCCTCCAAGAAGGTCTGCTCCAGCGGTCAGGGCATCGACCTGCCGATGGTCGGCGGCCCGATCGCCGTGGGCTTCAACGTCCCCGGTGTCGACTCCCTCGTCCTGGACGCCCCGACGCTCTCCCAGATCTTCGACAGCAAGATCACCAACTGGGACGACAAGGCGATCGCGACGCTCAACCCCGACGCCGAGCTGCCCGACCTGAAGATCCAGCCCTTCCACCGCTCGGACGAGTCCGGCACCACGGACAACTTCACCAAGTACCTGAAGGCCGCCGCGCCCAAGGACTGGTCGTACGAGCCGGGCAAGTCGTGGGAGGCCAAGGGCGGCCAGTCCGCCTCGGGCTCCTCCGGCCTGGCGCAGCAGGTGACGCAGACCTCGGGCGCCATCTCCTACTTCGAGCTGTCCTACGCCAAGGACGGCATCAAGACGGTCGACATCAAGACCGAGGCCGCCGAGCCGGTCAAGGCCAGCGTCGAGAACGCCACCGCGGCCATCGGCGCCGCCAAGGTCGTCGGCACCGGCAAGGACATGGCGCTGGAGCTGGACTACACCCCGACCGCCGACGGCGCGTACCCGATCACCCTGGTGACGTACGAGATCGTCTGCGACAAGGGCAACAAGGCGGAGACCCTCCCCGCCACCAAGTCCTTCCTGAACTACATCGCCTCCGAGGACGGTCAGGGCCTGCTGGCGGACGCCGGCTACGCCCCGATGCCCGCGGAGATCATCACCAAGGTCCGCGAGACCATCTCGGGCCTGAGCTGACCCAAGCGTGCGGCCCGGTCCCCCAGGGGGCCGGGCCGTACCGTCCGGTGCACCGCCGCCAGGAGCCCCCGACACGCGGGCGGCTCCCTCCGAGCCGTCCGGCACGACGGCTCCGCAGACCGGAGAAACCGATGGACATATCTACACAGAACCCCACAGCCCCCCCAGCACCCCAGCCCACCGAGGCCGACCAGAAGCGCGCCGCCCGCGGCGCCACTCGTCCCGGCGACCGGGTCTTCCTCGGTTTCTCACGCGGCTCGGGCATCTTCGTCCTCGTACTCATGGCCGCCATCGCGGCCTTCCTGACGTATCGTGCCGCGATCGCGATCAGCAAGGACGAGGCCAACTTCTTCACCACCTTCGAGTGGAACCCCAGCGGTCTGCCGCCCCAGTTCGGCATCGCCGTCCTGGTCTTCGGCACCGTCGTGTCGTCGGTCATCGCCATGGTGATCGCGGTTCCGGTCGCGGTGGGCATCGCGCTGTTCATCACGCACTACGCCCCGCGCAAGCTCGGCGGCACCATCGCCTACGTGGTCGACCTGCTCGCCGCCGTCCCGTCCATCGTCTACGGCCTGTGGGGCGCCCTCGTCCTCGTGCCGCACCTGAACGGCCTGTACGGCTGGCTGGACGACTACCTCGGCTGGACCGGCGTCCTCCAGTGGAACGGCGGCGCGCCCCGCTCGCTGTTCACCGTCGGCATCCTGCTCGCGATCATGATCCTGCCGATCATCACCAACGTGAGCCGTGAGGTCTTCCGGCAGGTCCCGCAGATGCACGAGGAGGCCGCCCTGGCCCTCGGCGCCACGCGCTGGGAGGTCATCCGCATGTCGGTACTGCCCTTCGGCCGCTCCGGCGTGATCTCCGCCTCGATGCTGGGCCTCGGCCGCGCGCTCGGCGAGACGATGGCCGTGGCCATGGTCCTCTCCCCGACCTTCGACATCACCGCCAGCCTGCTCGACCCGGGCGGCGGCACCTTCGCGCAGAACATCGCGAGCAAGTTCAACGAGGCCACCGAGATGGGCCGGGACGCGCTGATCGCCTCCGGTCTGGTGCTGTTCGTCATCACCCTCGTGGTCAACGGCGCGGCCCGACTGATCATCGCCCGCCGCAAGGAGTACTCGGGGGCCAACGCATGAGCAACGCCACTCTCACCGACAAGCCGGCCGAGCGCCCGCCCAGCTCGCTGCGCGGCGCCACCCTGCCCAAGTGGTTCGCGTGGGCGGTCGCCGCCGGCGCAGTCCTGCTGGGTATCGGCATCAGCGCCGCGGCCGGCCTGGACAGCTCCGTCCAGTGGGCCCTGATCGCCGCGATCCTCTTCGTCGCCGGTACCTACGGCATCTCGGCCAAGGTCGAGGGCGGCCGGCAGGCCAAGGACCGGGTGGCCACCAGCCTGGTCTGGGTCGCCTTCATCCTGGCCGTGATCCCGCTGGCCTCCCTGGTCTGGGCGACGGTCAAGCGCGGCATCAGCGTCCTCGACGTCTTCTTCCTCACCCACTCGATGGGCGTGGTCGCCGACACCGAGCCGGGCGGCGGCATCTACCACGCCATCCTCGGCAGCCTGGAGCAGGTCGGCCTGGCCACCGTGATCTCCGTGCCGATCGGTGTGCTGACCGCGGTCTACCTGGTCGAGTACGGCCGCGGAAAGCTCGCCAAGGCGGTCACCTTCTTCGTCGACGTCATGACGGGCATCCCGTCGATCGTCGCGGGTCTGTTCATCCTCAGCGTGTGGATCCTGATCCTGGACATGGGCTACTCCGGCTTCGCCGGCGCGATGGCCCTGACCATCCTGATGATCCCGGTCGTCGTCCGCTCCACCGAGGAGATGCTGAAGCTCGTCCCGAACGAGCTGCGCGAGGCGTCCCTGGCACTGGGCATCCCGAAGTGGCGCACCATCCTGAAGGTGGTCCTGCCGACCTCGATCGGCGGCATCACCACCGGCGTCATGCTGGCCGTCGCCCGTATCGCCGGCGAGACGGCCCCCGTGCTGCTGCTGGTCTGGGGTTCGAACTTCATCAACGCCAACCCCTTCAAGGACCCGCAGGCGTCGCTGCCGATGTACATCTACCTCCAGTTCACCAACAGCGGAGGCCAGGGCGCGGCCTACGACCGTGCCTGGGCGGCGGCTCTGACGCTCATCGCGTTCATCATGATCCTCAACCTGGTGGCCCGCGGCATAGCCCGCTGGAAGGCCCCCAAGACCGGTCGCTAAGGCCCTTCCGACCCGAAAGAAGCAGTGATTCACATGGCCAAGCGCATCGATGTCAGCGGCCTCAACGCCTACTACGGCTCCTTCCTCGCCATCGAGGACATCTCGATGACCGTCGAGCCCCGCTCCGTGACGGCCTTCATCGGCCCGTCCGGCTGCGGCAAGTCCACCTTCCTGCGCACGCTCAACCGCATGCACGAGGTCACCCCGGGCGGCCGGGTCGACGGCAAGGTGATGCTCGACGACGAGAACCTGTACGGCGCCGGGATCGACCCGGTGGCCGTGCGGCGCGAGGTCGGCATGGTCTTCCAGCGCCCGAACCCGTTCCCGACGATGTCGGTGTACGACAATGTGGCGGCCGGCCTGAAGCTCAACGGCAAGGTCCGCAAGTCCCAGCTCGACGATGTGGTCGAGAAGTCGCTGAAGGGCGCGAACCTCTGGAACGAGGTGAAGGACCGCCTGAACAAGCCGGGCTCCGGCCTCTCCGGCGGTCAGCAGCAGCGGCTGTGCATCGCGCGGGCGATCGCCGTCGAGCCGAACGTGCTGCTGATGGACGAGCCCTGCTCGGCCCTCGACCCGATCTCGACCCTCGCGATCGAGGACCTGATCGGGGAGCTGAAGGAACAGTTCACGATCGTCATCGTGACGCACAACATGCAGCAGGCGGCGCGTGTCTCGGACCGCACCGCGTTCTTCAACCTGGCGGCGGTCGGCCAGCCGGGCAAGCTGATAGAGATCGACGAGACGGAGCGGATCTTCTCCAACCCGTCGGTGCAGGCGACCGAGGACTACATCTCGGGCCGCTTCGGATAAGCCCCTCGTGGTGCTGCATGGCGGTGCCACCACGAGGACGATCGGGCCCGCCCCTGGTTCACCGGGGGCGGGCCCGACCCTTTACGGCGACGGGTTCCTCCCGTCAGAGGAACGCCAGCTTCACGATCCAGAACGACACCGCGGCGACCAGGCCCGCCGCCGGCATCGTGATGAACCACCCGAGGACGATGTTCTTCGCGACCCCCCACCGCACGGCGTTGACCCGCTTCGTCGCCCCCACACCCATGATCGCCGAGGTGATCACATGCGTCGTGGAGATCGGCGCGTGGAAGAGGAACGCCGACCCGAACATGATCGACGCGCCCGTGGTCTCCGCCGCGAAACCCTGCGGCGGGTCCAGCTCGATGATCTTCCGGCCCAGCGTCCGCATGATCCGCCAGCCACCGGCGTACGTGCCCAGCGACAGCATCAGCGCGCAGACGATCTTCACCCAGACCGGGATCGGGTCGCCGTAGTCCTCGACGTCGGCGATGACCAGGGCCATCACCACGATGCCCATCGTCTTCTGGGCGTCCTGCAGTCCGTGCCCGAGCGCCATGCCGGCCGCCGAGACCGTCTGCGCGATGCGGAAGCCCCGCTTGGCCTTGTGCGGGTTGGACCGCCGGAACAGCCACATGATCGCGGTCATGACCAGGTAACCGACGCCCAGGCCGATCACCGGCGAGATGAACATGGGCAGCACGATCTTGTCGATCACCCCGTCCCAGTACACGGTCGTACCGCCGGCCAGCGCGGCGCCGACCATGCCGCCGAACAGCGCGTGGGAGGAGGACGAGGGCAGACCGAAGTACCAGGTGACGAGGTTCCAGACGATCGCGCCGACGAGCGCGGCGAAGAGGATGCCCATCCCCGTCGACCCCTCGGGCGTCTCGATCAGTCCCTCACTGACGGTCTTGGCGACCCCGGAGCCGAGAAACGCGCCGGCGAGATTCATCACGGCCGCCATCGCGAGCGCCGCCCGGGGCGTGAGTGCCCGGGTCGACACGGAGGTCGCGATCGCGTTGGCCGAATCGTGGAAACCGTTGGTGTACGTGAAGAAGAGCGCGACCGCGACGGTCACGATCAGAGCGAAGGTGTCCATGGACGCGCCTCAGGACTCCTTGACCGCAATGGTCTCCACCGTGTTCGCCACGTGCTCGAATGCGTCGGCCGCCTCTTCCAGGACATCCACGATCTGCTTCAGCTTGAGCACCTCGATGGCCTCGTACTTGCCGTTGAAGAGGTGGGCGAGCAGCTTGCGGTGGATCTGGTCGGCCTGGTTCTCCAGCCGGTTGACCTCGATCCAGTACTCGGTGAGGTTGTCCATGGTCCGCAGGTTCGGCATCGCCTCCGCGGTCAGCTCCGCCGCCCGCGCCAGCACCTCGATCTGCTGCTCGACGCCCTTGGGCAGTTCCTCGACGTTGTAGAGGACGACCAGGTCGACGGCCTCCTCCATGAAGTCCATGATGTCGTCGAGGGACGAGGCGAGGTTGTAGATGTCCTCGCGGTCGAAGGGCGTGATGAACGAGGAGTTCAACTGGTGGAAGATCGCGTGCGTGGCGTCGTCACCTGCGTGTTCCGCGGCCCGCATACGCTCTGCGATCTCGGCCCGGGCGGATGCGTCCGCCCCGAGCAGTTCCATCAGGAGTTTCGAGCCCGTGACGATGTTGTCCGCGGACGCGGCAAACATGTCATAGAAGCTCGTCTCCCTGGGGGTCAGACGAAAGCGCACGTGGGGTCCTCGGGATGCATTGGTTTCGGTCAGGCTGATGCTAGGCGCATCATCCGGCCACGGCTAACGGGCCGTCCTCCAGTGTCGCCCATCAGGCAGCGTGATGAGCAGGGGGGCGGCCCAGGCTCTTCCCCGGACTCCGTGCATGGCATTGGCCAAGGGGTCTATACCCAACGAGGTTCGTTACCATATACCCACCAGGGGTATCAAGCCGATCTTTTCCACAGGAGGACGCCATGACGACCACCGAGGCCGGCGCGGGCACGCCCTCCACCGCGACGACACCCGGGCCGACGGACGGCGCGGCCGTGGTGACCGACCACGACCGGGGTGTGCACGGCTACCACCAGCAGAAGGACGAGCACCTCAAGCGACTCCGCCGGATCGAGGGCCAGATCCGCGGCCTGCAGCGGATGGTCGACGAGGACGTCTACTGCATCGACATACTCACCCAGGTCTCCGCCTCCACCAAGGCACTGCAGTCCTTCGCCCTGCAGCTTCTGGAGGAGCATTTGCGCCACTGCGTCGCCGACGCCGCTCGCCAGGGCGGGTCGGAGATCGACGCGAAGGTCGAGGAGGCCACGAAGGCGATCGGACGCCTGCTGCGCACCTGACACCGGACGGTACGCGCTCGACTCCCGGGGCACGCGTGGCTCGTTTTCGCCCCCGGCGCTTCCCGGCGCTTCCCGGCGCTTCCCGGCGCTCCCGGCGCCCGCGTCAGCGCTCCCCGCGTCACCGATCCCCGGGTTCCCGCTCCTCGGTGACGCGCAGCACCTCGTCGATGCTCGCCAGGCTGAGCCGCTCGGGGGCGGCCGAGGCCGCGATGATCAGCTCTCCGCACAGTTCGATCTCGGCGAGGGCCACGTGGTCCTGAACCGCCGTACCGCCGACCGGAGCCACGCGCATCACCTCGTCTCTGCCGTCACCGACTTCCTAGAGTAAAGAGCGGCGGACGCGCGGCGCATGGCACGGACGGGCTAGTTCTTGCCGTCCGGCTCCTCCGCGATCTTCCCCGTGTAGATGTCGTCCTCGTCCGGCAGGCGTACGGCGACGGCGACGCCGAAGTCGTACAGCAGCGTCGTCGAGGCGACCCCGACGGTGCCTCGCCGGAGGCCGCCCGAGAAGCTGAAGCGGTGGCGGAGCTTGCGCAGCCGGCCCTCGTCGTCGAGGTAGGCGTCGAAGGGGACCTCGGCGGTGGCGAACCCCTTCGCCGCCGCCCGCAGGGACGCCCGGGTCCCGGCGCCGGCCCGCTCGGCGGCGCCGGCCAGGTCGGCCACCCCGCGGTAGTGGCGCACCGGGGTGCCCGCGACCTCGGTGCGGCCGAGCAGGGTGGCCCGGCGCACGCCCCCGAGCACCTCGGCGGCGGCGAGCGGGTCGGTGGCCCCGCCGGTGACCAGGTTCCCGTCGGACAGGCCCGCGGTCTCGACCCGTACCCACTTGTCGGCGGGGACGCCGGCGCCCCGGTTCTTCATGTAGAGCGCGCCGGGCGTGAGCAGTTCGGTGATCGGCCGCCGGCCGCTGGTGCCCGCCGGGTCCTGCGGCAGCAGTACCTTCAGCCGCCCGAGCCGCGCGGCGAAGTCATAGACGCCCTCGCCCCGGATGGTCACCCGGGTCCCGCCGCTGGCCATCTCCATGGACGTACGCGCCTTGGCGCTGCCCGCCTCGACCAGGCGGTCGGCGGCCCGCCGCACCACCTCGACCGGGTCACCGGCGCGCGCGTCCCGTGCGGCGGCGCCGCCGGAGCACCCCGAGACGCCCAGCCCGACGCAGGCGACCACCCCCAGTGCCACACCCGTCGCACCGGACCGTCGCGGCCGCCGGTGCGGCCCCTGCCTCCTGCTCATCGCCTGCCTACCCCCAGCCGTCGCGGGTACCGGCCCCCCGTCGACCGCTTAACGACGTGCGGACGACGGCGGTAACGTGGTCGCCGTGGCGCAGCAGGACAGTCTTGAAGCCCCCCGGGATCTCCCGGACCATCGGACGACCACGGTCGAGCAGGGTCCTTTCTGCTCGGCCCGGTGCAGTTGCGGCTGGCGCGGCCCGGCCCGCCGGGCCAGAAGCCTGGCCCGCACGGACGCCCGCGCACACGTCGATCCCTGACCCGGCCGCCCGCCCGGCCGCCCGGCCGCCCGCGGCCGAACAATCCGTACCGGCCAAGGAACCTGTAGCGGCCATGGAACCCGCGCCCGCCTCCCTCCGTCTCGTTCCACGGACCCCCACGGGAGGCGAGGCGCACATGAACCGGCGCACATTCATAGGCGGCACCACTGCCGCCGCCCTCACGGCGACGACGACGGCCGCGTGCCGGGCGGACGCCGGCGACGCAGGCAGTAGTACGGACGACGGCAAACGGACGAGCGGACCCGGCGGAGAGAGCGGCACCTCCCGCACCGCCGCCACCACGGCCGCCGCGTCCGCCCCCGCCGACTGGGCCGCCCTCGGCCGTTCCCTCGACGGCACGCTGGTCCGCCCCGGCGACGCGGAGTTCAAGACCGCCCGGCAGCTCTACAACACCCGCTTCGACACGCTGCGGCCCGCCGGCGTCGTCTACGTCGCCCACCCCGACGACGTCCGTACCGCCCTGGCGTACGCCCGCGCCCACGGGGTCCGCACGGCGATCCGCAACGGCGGCCACTCCTACGCGGGCTACTCCTCCGGCAACGACCGGCTGGTCATCGACGTCTCGAAGCTGAACCGCGTGCGCGCCTCGGGCAGCGAGGCCGTCGTCGGCGCCGGCGCCAAGCTCATCGACGTCTACCGGGCGCTCGCCGCGAAGGGCACCACCGTCCCGGCCGGCTCCTGCCCCACCGTCGGCATCTCCGGCCTCACCCTCGGCGGCGGCCACGGTGTCGTCTCCCGGGCCTACGGCCTGACCTGCGACCACCTCACCCAGGCGACCCTGATCACCGCCGACGGCACGCCGCTCACCGTGAACGCCACCGACCACAAGGACCTCTTCTGGGCCCTGCGCGGCGCCGGCAACGGCAACTTCGGCGTCGTCACCGAGCTGCGCTTCCGCACCCGCCCCGCGCCGCAGGGCGTCTCCGGCTACCTGTCCTGGCCCTGGGCGAAGGCCGCCGACGTCTTCCGGGTCTGGCAGGAGTGGGGCCCCGGCCAGCCCGACGAGATCTGGTCCTCGCTGCACCTGGACCGCGCGGCCGGCCGCACCCCCACGGTCTCCCTCTCCGTCTTCTCGCTCGGCACCTACGGCGAACTGCAGAACGCCGTCGACCGCCTCGCCGACCGGATCGGCTCCCCGGCGAGCAGCGTCTCCCTGCGGCGCCGCGGCTACGAGGAGGCGATGGAGGTGTACGCGGGCTGCTCGTCCTTCTCGGCGGACGCCCAGTGCCACCTGCCCGGCGCCACCCCGGGCCGCTCCCCGCAGGGGTCGCTGCACCGCGAGACGTACGCCGCGGCCTCGGACTTCTTCGACCGCTCACTGTCGGCGGCCGGCCTCCGCGCCCTGCTGTCGCAGGTCGGCTCGGTCAGCGGCGGCACCGGCTCCATCGCGTTCACCGCGCTCGGCGGCGCGGTCAACCGGGTCTCCCCGACGGCCACCGCCTTCGTGCACCGGCGCTCACGGATGCTCGCCCAGTACTACGTCTCCTGGCCGGAGGGCGAGAGCGGCTCCACGGCTCGCTCCTGGCTGACCGCCGCCCACCGGGCCATGCGCCCGTACGCCTCGGGCGCGGCCTACCAGAACTACACCGACCCGACCCTGACCGACTGGCGCACGGCGTACTACGGGGACGCGGCGGCCCGGCTGACGAAGCTGAAGAAGCGGTACGACCCGGACCGCGTCTTCAGCTACCCGCAGGGGCTGTAGGCCCCGCAGCACACCGTGCGCCGCCCGCCCGGGTCGGGTCGGGTCGGGTCGGGTCGACGATGGCGCGCGCTACGCGGCGAGGTCGCTCTGCTCCGCCCCGGCGGGCTCCCGCTCGGCGCGCGCCCCCGAGATCACGGTGTCCCGGCCCCCGTACGAGGATCGCCCCCGCGCGCTGATCAGCCACCCCACGCGCGGGGAGCGCTCGACGGCCTTGGTCAGCGGGGTCAGCAGCGCCATCGCCACCGGCGAGAGCAGCAGGGCGACCGCCGTGCCGAGCGCGAAGCCGCCGATGACGTCGGTCGGGTAGTGCACGCCCATGTAGACCCGGATGAACCCGCCGAACAGCGCCAGCACGAGCGCGACCAGGCCGAACCTGCGGTGGGCGACGAACAGCGCGACGGCCATCGCCATCACCAGCGTCGCGTGGTCGCTCACGAAGGAGAAGTCGTTCTTGCCGGAGACGAGGACCTCCAGGCCCTCGTGGTCCTTGAACGGCCGGGGCCGCTCCACGAAGCCCCGTATCGGCACGTTGACCAGGACGGCGACTCCGGCGGCGAGGGGCGCCCAGATCAGCGCGGCCACCGACGACGCCGCCTCCTCGCCGCCCCGCCGCCGCACGGTCCACCAGCACCAGAGCACCAGCAGCAGGACCGCGAACAGCAGGCCGTACTCGCCCGTGAACTCCATGACGCGGTCGAACCAGTGCGGCGCGTCCTTGGCCAGGCCGTTGATGTCGTAGAGCAGGTCGACGTCGGGGTTCGACCCGGATTCGGCGAGTCCAGCCATGGTGCTGCGGCCCCTTCGTCAAGTCTTCGACGCACCTGTGCGCACGCCGCTCCTGCCACCCCCGTGGTTGTAGATCCGCTCGACCCGCTTGCCTTGCCCGGTTCGCACACCTACGCCAACAGGAACGCACGGTCCCCGTTGATACGTTCCACACTCCACCGAATGATCACGCAGACGTTACCGAAGAGAGACTCATCGTCGCAGCTCAGGGGGTGGGTTCACGCTCGGTTCAGACGTTGCTGGGGAGCGCTTTCGCGCCATCCTCGGTCACCCGTGTGGCACCGAAGTAGTCCGGGGTGTCAATGGGGTCGAACCGGATCACGGCACCCGTACGCGGCGCGTTGATCATGTACCCGCCGCCCACATACATCCCCACATGCCGGATGGCGCGGGAATTGGTCAGATCGTCCGAGAAGAACACCAGATCGCCGGGGAGCAGTTCGTCCCGGGCGGGGTGCGGTCCCGCGTTGTACTGGTCGTTGGCCACCCGGGGCAGCTCGATCCCCACACTCTCGTACGCGGCCTTGGTCAGCCCCGAGCAGTCGAAGCGTCCGCCCTGCTCAGGGGTGCCGTTGCCGCCCCAGAGGTAGAGCGTGCCGAGCTTCTTCTGCGCGTACGCGATGGCCGCGGCGGCCTGCTCGGAGGGATCGACCCGGCTCTCCGGCGCGGCGAAGCTCTCCGCGAGCGTGGTGATCGTCTTGACGTAGTTCCGCGTCTCCGCGTACGGCGGCACACCCTGGTACCTGATCACCGCGTAGGCACCGGCGTTGTACGAGGCGAGCATGTTTTCGGTCAAGTTCCCGGGAACGTCGTCGACGTGCGAGGCGAGGGAGCAGTCGTAGGAGGCGGCCGAGGGAATCGCGTCGCTCGGGTCCCACACGTCCCGGTCGCCGTCCCCGTCGCCGTCGATGCCGTGGGTCGCCCAGGTGCCGGGGATGAACTGCGCTATCCCCTGCGCCGCCGCCGGGCTCTGCGCCTTCGGGTTGAAGCCGCTCTCCTGGTAGAGCTGGGCGGCGAGCAGGGCCGGGTTGATGGCGGAGCAGAGATTGCCCCACTTCTGGACGAGCGACAGGTAGGCGGCGGGCACCGAGCCCTTCGCCAGCGTCCTGCCGCCGGCGCCGGACCCGCCGCCGGCCACGTTGCCCGCGACGAGGTAGACCCCGACGACGAGCAGCATCACGAAGGCGAGACCGGATCCCAGGGCGGCGACCGCCACGATCCATCCCTTACGCACCGTCAACCGCCCCTCGCAGCCCGCAAGTCCGTCGGGACCTCAGTGTAGAGGCGGCGGTGCCGTCACGGGGTGATCACTGCCCGCCGGATGCCGCCCCACCGCACCCGCCACCCGGGCCGAGTAGCCTTCACCCCGGAAACACCGACACCACCGATGCCACCGATGCCACCGATGCCACCGATGCCACCGACGCGACCGCTCACCCGACCGACCGTCAGGAACCGGTCCAGGGTCCTGAAAAGGGCACAACGACGGAACCACACGACAGGTTCCGCTCCGACCTCGTTGCCGGGCGTGACCTGCCGTGATACACAGAGTGACGATATGATCTCCCGCGCCTGCCGGCCACGCCTCCCGAGGGTGCCCGGCGTGACCCGGCGGCAAGGGATTCGTACGAAACCCGCCAATCAATGACGCCAAGTCGACATCAGACGGCGTCATTGTCAGCGAGAATGATGCCTGACCTCTGCGCGCCCGCAGAGGATGCGGAACTACCCAACAGGGGCGGTGACTTACATGCTCTTTGCGGCCGACAAGGGAGACATCAACACCATCATCGGCGGGATCGCTCCGGACTGGGGCCCCTTCGGGGCACTGGGGACCGAGGCGAAGACGCTGGTCCAGGTGGTCATGGCGGTCGCCATCCTGCTCTGTCTCGGCATCGCCATCTGGGGCGCCGCCAAGCAGCGCATCGGCGCCACCGCGCTCCGCGACACCTTCAGCGCCGAGCAGGGCAAGGGCCTCATCGTCGCCGGTCTGACCGGAGTCTTCATCATCGGGTCCCTGGGCACGCTCTTCACCATCGTGTACGGGATGGCCGTGTAACGCCCCGGCGGCCCGTGCGTCCCGCGGGCCCGCCCGGGCCTCCCCCGCCCACCCCTCCCTCCACCCGCCCGTGTCCCCCGGCTGAGGTTGCGTCTCCCTGATGTCGAGTCACCACACCGCGCCCGCGCGGGAACCAGCGCGGCTACCGTCGTACCTCTACGGCACGGTTCCGCACGACGTCGAGGGGGCGTACCCGGCATGAGTCTCGGAGACGAGGAGCACACCTCCGGCGGCTACGGCGGCACCGGCCAGACCCGCACCCACCTGCCGGACACCGGCAGCGACCCCTACGGCAACCCGCGCCGCGGCGGCCGCTCGTCGTCCCGGAGCCTGGTCACGGTGGTCGGCGTGGTGGTCGTCCTGATCGCCGCGATCGCCTTCGCGAACCGCGGCGGCGACGGTTCCACACCCACCGCGGAATCCGCCGACAAGCCCCGGACCTCCCCGACGGCCCCTTCGGGGGAGGAGGCGGTGCGGTCGAGAACCGGCGGGATTCCCTCGGGGTACGCCCACGACCGGCAGGGCGCCGAATCCGCCGCGGCCAACTACGCCGTGGCCCTCGGATCGACCGGCATGTTCCTGAAGGACACCAGGCACGCCCTCCTCGACTCCCTCTACACCCCCGAGGCCGCGGCGAAGCTCAAGGCCCCGATGGACGACGCCTACTCGACCGCCTTCCTCGCCAAACTGGGACTCGACGCCGACGGCAACCCGCCCGAGGGGAACACGTTCGTCTCACGCCTGAGCCCGCTGGGCAGCACCGTGAAGAAGTACGGCGACACGGACACCCGGGTCGCCGTCTGGTGCATGGGGCTGCTCGGCATGTCGGGGGAGAGGTCGACCGACCCCGTCACCTCGACGTGGCAGACCTGGACGTTCGACCTTCGCTGGTCGGACGGGGACTGGAAGATCGTCACGGACTCCCAGAAGAACGGCCCCGCCCCGGTCCCGGGCGACGACAGGGCCGCCACCTCCGAGGAGATCAGCAAGGCCATCCAGGAGTACGGAGGGTTCACGTATGCCCGGTAGCCCGCGTCGTGTGCTCAAGCTGGCCGGAGCGGTCACAGCCGTCCAGACCGCTGTCGTACTGCTGGCGACCCGTGCCGTCGCCGCGCCCACGCCCAGCCCCACGCCGTCACCGACCAAGAGCGGCAGCGACTGCGACATCATCCCGGGCAAGGCCGGGGAATACTGCCGACGCGGCGAGAACCCGAGCGGCTCCCGCAGCGGAACCTCCCTCACCGACACCTCCACCGCCGACCCCCTCTCCTCCCTGGCGAAGGGCTGCGCCGAGGCCGCCTCCTGGACCGTCGACAAGCTCAGCGACGCCGTCGAGGACACCGCCAACGTCGACTTCACCAACCCCAAGTTCCTCCAGCAGTACGCCGTCGTCTTCGCCGCCTCGACGATCCTCACCCTCCTGCTGTGGCTGCTGGCCGTCGCCAAGCGGGCCGTCCGCGGCGTCCCCCTGACCACCGCCCTCTCCGAAGCCGTCGGCTTCCTCTGGCTCACCGTCCTCGCCTCGGCCTTCACCCCGCTGATCCTCTACACGGTCGTCTCCGCGACCGACGGGGTCACCGAGGTCCTCGCCAAGGCCACCGGCGACCAGACCACCACCTTCTTCGGCACCTTCTCCGGCGCCCTGGAGAAGGGCGAGGACATCGGCGGCGGCCCGATCATGCTGATCGTGGTCTCCCTGGTCTCCATCCTCGCCGCCGGCATCCTCTGGCTGGAACTGGTCGTCAGAGCCGCCCTGCTCTACGTCGGCGCCCTCCTCGGCACCGTCGTCTACGCCGGCCTCGTCGACAAGAACCTGTGGGGCCACGTCCGCCGCTGGGCGGGCATCATGATCGCCGTCATCCTGGTGAAACCGGTCATCGTCATCGTGCTGGGCCTGGCCGGCGCCCTCTCGGCCGACGGCGGCCCGGACGCCTTCTCCGCGGTCGTCTCCGGCCTCGCGATCATCCTGCTCGCCATCTTCGCCTCCGCGATGATCTACCGCTTCGTCCCCGGCTTCGGCGACGAGATCGCCGGCTCCCGCAACAACCGCCTCATGCAGGGCGCCGAGGGCAAGGCCGCCGCCGTGATCAGCTCCCCGGCCAGCCTCGTCGCCCAGGGCATCAAGACCCACAGCAGCCGCCACAACGGCGACTCGGGGGGCGGCCAGTCCGCCTCGTCCACCCCGCGTCCCGCCAACCCCGCCTCCGGTGGAGTCGCCGCGCACAGCGGGCGCACCTCGAACGGCGGCGGAGCGGCCGCCCCCACCGCCGCCCCCGCACCGCGCTCCGGCAGCCCGGTCAACACGCCCCACGCAAGCAACACCCGCAACAGCAGTACCAACCGCACGGGAGGTGAAGGGCGTTGACGACCGAGTCCCACGTGTCCCACACGGTCACGCCCCGCCGTACATATCTGATCGGCCGGGCCCGGCCGAACGCGATCGTCGGACGCAACCGCGAGACGGGCGAGATCGCCCTGATCATCGTGGGCGCGTTCCTCGGCATGATGTGCGGCCTCCTCGTCCCCGTCCTCACCCTGCGCATCGTGCTGCTGGCCGGCTTCCCGATGCTCGCGATCGCGGCGGTCTACCTCCCGTACAAGCACCGCACGTTCTACAAGTGGTTCGAGATCAACCGCAGCTACAAGAGAACACTCAAGCGGGGCACGGCGTACCGTTCCTCAGTCGTCGAGGCGGGCACCCGGATCGACGGCCGCGAGGTCGAGGTCGGCCCGCCCCCCGGCATCGGCCGCATCACCTGGCTGGCCGCGCCCTTCGGCCCCGACGAGATCGCCGTCCTGCTGCACGCCGACCGCAAGACGGTCACCGCGGCCATCGAGATCGAGGGCCCCGGCGTCGGCCTGCGCGACTCCGAGGACCAGGAGGCCCTGGTCGACCGCTTCGGCACCCTGCTCAAGCACGTGGCCAACGGCGACGGCTTCGTCACCCGTATCCAGATGCTGGCCCGCACCCTGCCCGCCGACCCGGACGCCCACGCCAAGGACGTCTCCGTCCGCGGCGACGAGAAGTCCCCGCCCTGGCTCCAGCAGTCCTACGACCAGTTGCAGTCGATGGTCTCCACCAGCAGCGAGCAGCACCGCGCCTACCTCGTCGCCTGCATGCACTACACCCGTGAACTGGCCTCCGAGGCGCACGCCATGGCCCGCGCCAGCAGGCCGCAGGGCGGCCGCAAGCTGGACCGCGACGCGGGTCTCGCCGTCGTCATGGCCCGCGAGCTGACCGACATCTGCTCCCGGCTCCAGGAGGCCGACATCCGGGTCCGGCAGCCCCTCGGCCAAGGCCGCCTCGCCTCCCTCATCCACTCCATGTACGACCCGGACCACCCCATCGACCACATCCAGGCGATGACCAAGCGCAACGCCTGGCCGGCCGAACTGGACGCCATGGAACCCACGTTCCTCCAGGCCAAGACCCGGGAGTCCACCACCCGCGCCCCCTGGTGCCACGCCACGGCCTGGGTGAAGGAGTGGCCGATGACCCCGGTCGGCGTCAACTTCCTCGCCCCGCTCCTCGTGCACACCCCGGACGTCATCCGCACGGTCGCCGTCACCATGGACCTCGAACCCACCGAGGTCGCCATCGAACGCATGCTGACCGAGAAGACGAACGACGTGGCGGAGGCGTCCCGCGCCGCCAAGATGAACCGCACCGTCGACCCCCGCGACCTCGCCGCCCACACCCGCCTGGACCAGCGCGGCGAGGACCTCGCGAGCGGCGCCGCCGGCGTCAACCTGGTCGGCTACCTCACCGTCTCCTCCCGCTCCCCCGAGGCGCTCGCCCGCGACAAGCGGACGATCCGGGCCTCGGCCGGAAAGTCGTACCTGAAACTGGAGTGGTGCGACCGCGAGCACCACCGCGCCTTCGTGAACACACTTCCGTTCGCCACCGGCATCCGAAGGTAGGGGCTGAGCCTGATGCGGGATCCGCTGTCCGTCCTCACCGAGTCCTTCACCTCCTTCCTCTTCGGGAAGGTCGAGACGACCCGCCTGCCGGTACGCACCTCCACCGGCCAGGCACAGGCGGTCTACCTGCCGACCGCCGCACCCGGACTCGGCGACTCCGGTGTGATCATCGGCCGCGAGGTCTACTCCGGCAAGGGCTACATCTACGACCCCTTCCAGCTTTACGGCCAGCAGCTCCCCGCCCCGCACTGGCTGGTCCTCGGGGAGTCCGGCAACGGCAAGTCGGCCCTGGAGAAGACGTACGTCCTGCGCCAGCTCCGCTTCCGCGACCGGCAGGTCGTCGTCCTGGACGCGCAGGGCGAGGACGGGGCCGGCGAGTGGAACCTCATCGCCCGGGAACTGGGCATAACCCCCATCCGCCTGGACCCGACGGCCGCCCTCGACCAGGGCATCCGGCTCAACCCGCTCGACCCGGCGATCACCACCACCGGCCAGCTCGCCCTGCTGCGCACCATCATCGAGGTCGCGATGGGGCACGGTCTGGACGAGCGGGCCGGCTTCGCCCTCAAGGTCGCGCACGCCTACGTCAACGAGACCATCGTCGAGCGCCAGCCCGTCCTCACCGACATCGTCGAGCAGCTCCGCCACCCCGAGCCGGAGTCCGCGGAGGCGATGAACGTCGACATAGACGACGTACGGGCCTGGGGCCTGGACGTGGCGCTCGTCCTCGACCGGCTCGTCGACGGCGACCTGCGCGGCATGTTCGACGGCCCCACCACGGTCGGCATCGACCTCGACGCCGCCCTCACCGTCTTCGACCTCTCCCACATCGACCGCAACTCCATCGCCATGCCCATCCTGATGGCGATCGTCGGCGTGTGGCTGGAGCACACCTGGATCCGCCCGGACCGCAAGAAGCGCATCTTCCTGGTCGAGGAGGCGTGGCACATCATCAACAGCCCGTTCGTCGCCCAGCTCTTCCAGCGGCTGCTGAAGTTCGGCCGCCGCCTCGGCCTCTCCTTCGTGGCCGTCGTCCACCACCTCTCCGACGTGGTCGACGGCGCGGCGGCGAAGGAGGCCGCGGCGATCCTGAAGATGGCCTCGACCCGGACGATCTACGCCCAGAAGGCCGACGAGGCCCGGGCGACCGGCCGCGTCCTCGGCCTGCCGCGCTGGGCGGTGGAGATCATCCCCTCCCTCACCCCCGGCATCGCCGTCTGGGACGTCAACGGCAACGTGCAGGTCGTCAAACATCTGATCACCGAGACCGAACGCCCGCTGGTCTTCACCGACCGCGCGATGACCCAGTCCTCCCTCGACTTCGCCGACGACGCGCTGCGCGCCGCCGAGCTGGAGGCGGAGGAGCGGGCGGCGGCCTTCATGGAACAGCACCTCGGCGACTCGTCCGAATCGACGGTCGCCTAGGCGACAGGGGGACACGGACCGCATGAGACCCGACGACCGGCGGCAGGACGACCGGGGCGGCGTCCCCGACGGCCTGCTGCTCGGCCTGCTGGCCTTCCTCCTCGGCCTGACGGTGCTGGTGTGGACGGCGACCGGCCTGGCCGGTCTCTTCGCCCACGGCTCCTGGCCGGCCGCCGTCACCTTCGCCCACACGCCCCTGGCCATACGTCACCTCGCGGGCCGGCCCGAGGACGTCCCCGGTGCCTGGCCCGACACCCCGCCCGCGGATCTTCCCGGGTACGGCCTGTTCTGGGGCCTGTTCATCGGCCAGTTCATGGTGCTGGTGGTCCTGACGGTCTTCGTACTGGGCACGGTGACCCGCTGGAAGGCGGTACGGCGACGGAGGCGGGAGCAGCCGCCGGAGCCGACACCGGTGTGGCAGCCGGAGCCGGAGCGGGCGCCGCAGCCGATGCCGGTCCACGAGGTCCCGACCCCGAGGGCACCGCGGCCCCCGACGCCCGCGGCACCCCCGTGGGAGATGAGCCGCGTCGAGGGCACGGTGCGCTACGGCCCCCCGGCCACCCGCCACAGCACGGCGGCCCAGGCGGTCCAGGACGCGGCCGGTCCGGCCCTCGTCATCAGCTCGAACCCGTCCCTCTGGCAGGAGACGAAGGACGCCCGCGCCAAACTGGGCCCCGTCCACCTCTACGACCCCACCCACCGCTGCGACACCCCCGCCCGCCTCCACTGGTCCCCCACGGCCGGCTGCGAGGACAAGGAGACGGCCACCGCGAGAGCCGCCGCCCTGCTCGCCCCGGTCCGCCCCACCGCCAAACTCGACCAGGCCGTCGCCGACACCGCGCAGACCCTGCTCCGCAGCTACCTGCACGCCGCCGCCATAGACGCCCGCACCGTCCGCCATGTCCACCGCTGGAGCCAGGGCATCCAGGTCCAGGACGCCGTACGCGTCCTGCGCACCCACTCCGAGGCCGCCCCGGGCGCCGCCGGCGAGCTGGAAGCCGCTCTCACCGCCCACCCCGAACGCCGGGACATGGCACAGCAGTTGACGAACCGCGCGCTGTCGGCCCTCGCCACGGTCAACATCCGGGAATCCTGCACCCCGCACCGAACTGATGCCGTCGCCCTGGATTCCTTCATCCAGGAAGGGGGAACTCTTTATCTGATCGGTGAATCCATCGAGGACCCCAGGACACACCCGGGCGCCATGCCCCTCCTGACGGCCCTCGCCTCCAGCGTGGTCGAGCACGGCCGGCGCATGGCCGCACGGTCATCCTCCGGTCGGCTCGACCCACCACTGACGCTCGTCCTCGACGACGTCGCCGCCGTGGCTCCGCTGCCCCAGTTGCCGGAGCTGCTGGCCACGGGAGCGGACCGGGGCCTGCCCACCCTGGCCCTGCTCCGCTCCCGCGAACAGGCCCGCGCCCGCTGGCCGCACGACGAACTCCCGGTGTAGCCCCGCGGCTCCTCAGGGTTCGAGGACGTACTCCACCTCGACCGCGCCGGGCGCCGCGGCCAGCGGCACGGTGACCCCGCTCGGCGCGAACCCCAGCTTGCGGTACAGCCCCCGCGCGCGCCCGTTCTCCTCGTGCACGATGAGCCGTACCCGTTCCGCCCCGCTCGCCCACGCCCAGTCGAGCCCGGCGGCGAAGAGCGCCTTCGTCAGTCCGCTCCCCCGCCACTCGCCCCGTACGAACACGCCCACGATGTGCCCCTGCCGGCGCTCGACGGGAAAACCCGCCCAGTCGATGGTCCCGGACTCCTCGATCAGTACGGTGACCGACCCGAGCCACTGCCCGCCCGGCCCCTCGGCGATGACCTGCCGGGCCCCCTCAGCGTCTTCCGCACTGCGGACGGTCCGCTCCTGCCAGTAGGTGTCCGACCGCTCCACGGCCTGCTCGTACGTCTCCAGGAACGCCAGGTGCGCCACCGGGTCCCGCAACGCCCGCAGCCGCAGCTCCCGCACGGCGATCCACTCATCGGCACGGACCGGACGGATCACGTAATCCCCAGGGGGCAAGGCAGTCATACCGATCACCGTAATACGCCGGCAGAGCGCACTGCCCCGGAAATGCGAAAAGCCCCGCATCATAAGATGCGGGGCTTT